>BNTV01000010.1 GCA_025996865.1 Bacteroidia bacterium | reverse complement strand
GTAAGCCAGTTTGATTTCTCTTCCTCCCGATGTTTTTATTTCCGATATCAGGTTGTTTTCGTTATACAGGTATTGATTGACTTGATTGTCCGGCGAAATAAGCCTTTCCAACAGGCCGCGTTCATTATATACATAAATGGAGGAAGCGCCTTCGGGGGTTGTCTCCATTTGCAGACGCCCGTCGGGGTAATAGGTGTTTAGTTGTGTACTTCCATCGGGATAATGTACGGATGTAAGTTGTCCTTCTTCATTGTAACCGTATCCGGTAATATTACCATCGGGGTCTATCTCACGCAAGATGTCCCCGTCGGGAGTGTATTCGGTCAGGTAAATTGCTCCGAGCGGATCGGTTTCGGAGGTAACGTATCCTTCCGGGGTATAGTCGTAACGGGTGACATTTCCAAGACCGTCTGTGACTAAGTTGTACCCATCGTGATATTCAATCCGTCCTTCGAGTAAACCGCCATCCCCCCAGGTATGCACACAACGGGATTTGGGTTTTGTACCGTCATATTCCCAGTAAAATGTTTGTCCGTTCCGATCGGTTTTACTGACCATCAAGTGATTTTTGTAAACGATCCGGGTGGTTTGTCCCAAAGCGTCGGTAATACCGTCCATATCCCCATTCTCATTATAGGAATATTCCACAAGCGTTTCCCGTTCCAGATCGTTGATGCACAATCCTACTCTTGTTACCCTGCCCTGCCGGTCGGTCGTTACTTGGAGCCGGCGACCGGCGCTGTCGATAATTTCGTTGAGATGATTACCGTTTTTATAAACCAATTTTATATTGTGTCCCGCTTCATTATGTATTTCCGTCAAGCGGTATTCTTTTTCATTTTTGTCTATCGGGAACAGATAACTCTTCCTGTCGCTATGGTCAAACAGTTCGTAGTATGTCCCTTGATGGTGAAGCGTCAACTTTTCCGTGCGGTTGAAATCACTTTCTCCCGGAAGAAGTGCATTAAAAGCTACCGGGCGTCCATCGGAAAGAGTAACGGCTATGGCTTCATAATCGGGAAACGGCTCTATTCGCATGTCAAAGTTGCTATGGCATCCGTGACCAAGCAATCCTTCCCACAGGCTGTCACTCATCCAGCTCCGTTTCCAGGCCAATGGTATGGGGCCGGGTAATTCAAAGTCAACGCCATCGTACTCAACGGCGCCGGTTACAAGATTAACCGGTTCAAAACCATGTTTACACAGGAAATTCTTTAATTTTTTTGTACACTTGGTGCTGGGTAATGCTTTGTTGAAAGATTTTAAGCCTTTCTTGGCAAGTTTTCCTCCCACTTTTCCCAAACAGCCGATCCCGTATCCCATAATCATATTCCGCAACATTGCGCTCCAGTCGGGAACGAACGGGCCTCCCATTATTACCGGCTTTCCCAGCGGAATAGGGATAGTGAACGAGGTAGGAGCAAAAAGGGTTGGGATAGGGATGAATTTTTTCCCCGGTTTTAAACTTAACGGAATGCCAATATCATTGCAAGTCATCAATATATGCGTCGTAGGACTTAAACGGGTACCTTCCGCATAAGTGTTTATTCCTCCGAAAAAGTTTGTGCTTTCATCTCCAATAATGGGTAACAAAGCAAAAGGCCCGGTTAATATCGGAATATGTTTGAATGTGATGATCATTCCACTTGTATCCGAAGCTCCTCGTTTTATTCCATTGATATGCGTATTACATCCAATAAAGGGTATGTAATCCCCCACATCGAATACAAGTCCTATATAAGGCTGTATCGGATTAAAAGGAGGAAGGGTCGTAAAATGCAAATCTATCCCTATAGCTATCGTAAAATGTTTGTTTACCAATACCATAATTTTATGCTTTTATACTTTTAGAACTTCTATCGTTTCTTTAACATCAGGAATGGTTTGAACTGCTTTGCCGGACAATGAAGGCATATTTTCATCCCATCCCTCTCCAAACAGGATAGTCATTCGCTCATGGATAGCGTTTGATTCGGTTTTTCTGTTTTCTTTCTCTAATTCCCGTGCATAATAATATGCTAAAATTTTTATTTCCGATGCCCGCAGTTCACTTTCCGATAATTCATCGCCGGCATGATAACCGAGTTCCAAACTATCACGGTAGATATCATCATTCCATGAACCTTTTGCCATCTTTGCCAACAGGCGGCATATACTCATTCCATATATTTTATGGTTATTATCTACTGCAAAATGCGCTTGCTTGGATAACCACCGGACCGCATCCTTTTTACTTCCGTTAATATTTTGACAGGCAGCTTTGTATCCGTACAATTGAAGCAGGACTGCGGTAATCGTCTCATCGCCGGATCCCATAACGCTTTCCGCTATTTTAATACCTTGATCTAATAAATTATCTACTTCATTTTTTCTCAATTGTAACAGAAAGCCGGCATAGACCAGATATGCCGTGGCTAAAAAACTTTTAACCCCGCTTTTTTGTGCAATCAGAATGGCTTCCTTACCCCAATGATTGACTTTTTCCGTGTTTTTTTTTGAAACACCATCACCCATTTCAAAAAGGCATTTTCTGAATGCCGCTTCGGGGTCGTTTTTTTCGCCGGCTGTCGCCATTTGACGAACCGTTTGACGAATGTTCAAATCTCCACATTCTATAGTCAACCCTTTGCTTTTGAAATTTTTAACGGATTCTTTCAAATAGTTTTTTCCAATATGGTCAACAAAACTCAATTTTATTTCCGGTGGAAGTTTCTCTCCTGCGATCATGATCCAATTATTGAAATCATAAAAATTAGCCATTGTTCTTGGTATTAATCCGAAAACAAGAACCTGACCGCTATTGCATACTTGCTTCTGAAAATCCGTCAACATCCCGATCAATGTTTCCGTCCAATTTGCTCCATCATTTCCTTTTTCAAGCCAAACAGACGGATTCCACTTCACATCATACTCTTTGACAGCTTGATCCTGTTCCCACATATTCACAAAATCCACTATTAACTGTTTTGAAAAATCATCCCTGAATTTTTCAAAAGGGGTAAGCATCACAATAAAAAATTCGGGTAAACTCCCATAAGCGGATGATTCCAAACGAAAGAACCCATTAATCAATTCCGATTCTTCCGGATCAATAAGCCAACGAACTACTCTATAGTCAGGCCGTTCGGATACTGTTTCCTGCCACCGGACTTGTAACTTTTCTATTATTCGTGCAATAGGATTATGTCGATTATTCATCTTATCAACAGTTTAAATTCAAAGCTGCCGTACCTGTTATATTGGTTGTAGCTGTACCTGTTATATTTACAATAGCGCCATTTAATGACACTTCTGCTGTACCGGCAACCTCAACTTTAGCCGCTTCTTCTTTGATCAATGCATTACTTTTAACGTTTACTTCATTATTTCCCTGTAATGATAAACTATTATTCGCCACTGCATTTATATTGTTCTTACAAGAACTGTCTATCAGGGTGTCGGACTTGATTGATACGGAATTAGTTCCCGTAATTTCCACTTTTTGATCTGCATTGAGAATAATTTCTTTGGAAGTAATCGTTACCTTGTCCGCCGAACTTATACTTATTGTATTGTCTCCATTTAATACAATTGTACTTCCACTGGGATCTTTGATGGTAATATTCCCCTTATCATCATCCAGCGTCATCGTCGATCCGCTCCGCGTAGTCAGGCCCTTGCTCTTGTTACCCGCGCCGCCACCTGTACCCGTCTTTGACGTAAAAATACTACCCGATACATAAGGACGACTCGGATTGCCGTATTCAAAATTAAGCATCACCGTATCCCCTTCTTCAGGTATCGTGACAAGTCCGCGGTTGGATGCCACTTTTCCGCTTTTTCCCGCATCAGGCGTCTGCACATGAATCCAGTTCGTGGTCTTATTCGCGCTTTTCTGCCACTGTGTCTGCACTTTAACCCGCCCTTTGCTGTCGGCATTGCTCTTCACTGTCGCCAATTGAGGCCCCGCAATCGGAAGACTTGGTTCAGGCATCGGAATTACTTCGATACCCGAAAGCACTCCTTCGAAACTGTTGCTGTAATGCCCTTCCTGATCCACCGTATGGGTGACTTGGGTAACCAAAAACTTGTCCACGCTTTTCACCGCCACTTTCATCTTTGCAGGCAGGTTGATATTCACTATGCCGCCTATCTGCACCTTGCAGGTCTGGGTCTTTCCCCGCATGATAAGCATTTCGCCTACCGAACGGCTCTTTTCGGCCTTTACCAAAGCGTTCAGGTGATCCTTGGCAGCCACATTGGGAATCAAAGGAAGCTTGGCTTCTGCCGTATAGACCGTTTTCGAGCGGGTTTCGGCAACTTTGAGATAGCCCCGAAGTCCCGGAACATCGGGCAGTTCTTCATGGTCAATTTCCCTGTCGTCTTGCCACAAATAATGGTAACGGTTGAATTTCTGTGGCGCAAGGTTAGCACTCAGGTCGAAATAGGTCATTTCCTTGTCGTATTCCAGTTTGGTGCTATCGCCTTCTTTCATGCCGAAATAACAGGTTTGTCCGTCGTAATAGAACCATTCACCGAATTCCCAACTCAGCCGGTTCAGGAAATCGAAACAGTTTTCGTCGTACTGCGATACATAGTCTAATTTAGACTTGAACTTGGGATTGACGGTTACCGGGCAACCGTTGCCCGAATTGCTTACGGCTTCCTGGACAACCTGTTGCAAGGGCAAATCCATGAAGGAATCCATCGTCGGCTTCCCCGACAACTTGATCGTCGGGCTGGCGCCTGTAATGATGATGGAGTTTTGCTGTCCGTGGTAGCCGGAAAATGAAACGTTGGTAACTACGCCTGCGAAAAGGTTTTCTTCGCCCGTCTGTTTGTGTTTGAACGTTATGTTGATGTCTTCTCCGATATAATTGATGATATCGGTCGGTTCCTCCATCCACCCGCTACCGAACTCTTCGTAATCTATTTCAATTTCCACTTGGTGGTGGGCGTTGAATCTTTGAAATAAGTTCATCCGGCTAAAATGAACTTCTTGACCGGCTATACTTAGCTTTGTTTCTACTGCGTTTAATTCTGCCATAATATTTTATATTTTATCTTTCAAAACATTTGTTACTGGATATGCAAAAAACCTGTTTCCCTATTTGTACTTCAGCCTTTCCCCCGTCGAATGACCGGGCTTTGTCAAAAATAGCGGGAAATACTTCTTTTCCCTCCTTATTTATATAACCCCATTTCCCACCGACAATCAGTGTATGTTCTTCGTCCATAGGTTCAAGATGACCTCCGGTATTAAATGCAGCGAATCCTTCATTAAATAAGTTAACATAAAAAAAACGCGGTGGTATAATCACACTGCCGTTCAAATCGGCAAATCCAACATATCCTGTACTGTCATCTTGGATTCTGAATAACGCTTCTCCAATATCATCCGAACTATAAACCGTAAACAATTTTTTATTATTTCTGTCAATTGTTTTTATTTTACCAACACCATTTTCTATAATAGCCACAAAAGCAATAGAATCTGTAAACTCATAGGTAAATGCATCCATATATTCAAAAGGAATCTTCACTACACCCAGCGAGTCAACGTAACCACACAGATCATTTATTTCTTCCCGATACCATGTTTGTGAAGAAATAAATGTAGAGAAAAAACAAAACAATATTAGCAAAAAAAATTTATTCATCAGCGTATGACATACGAATAGCACAACAATCTATAAATATGCCTGAATCAATATTTTCTTTTACTTTACCACCAATAATTTCTCCCACTCTTTTTGTATCGGCATCTTTTATCTCTGCAAAAGCAGTACTTAACATAGCATAAGTAAGACTCATAATTCAAAAAGTTAAATTGAAGTCACAAAAACAAACTCAACACTGATATAAAAATACCAGAGTTAAGTTTATTGATTAAGATTATTTTTCTCAACCCATCTCCGGCCAGTTCTGCTCAAAAATAGCATCGCCAACCGTCAATTTCTGGGCCGAAATCACAAATTCGGTCGCCATCGGGATTTCTCCTACGATTTCAATCCCTTCCCTGTAGTCGACAATATAACCGTTTTCCCATTTCAAGTCTTTCATCTTCGAATCTTCATCCCCTTTCTTGAATGTGATGGTTCCCGTATTCGGCTTAAACTGGGTAGCCATCTTTTCGACGACCGATACGTCCGTCGTGGATTCTAACGTGATGTGGATTTTGCCTCCGTAGAGACCGGATGAGGGACGTCCCTTGGAATCTACTTCCCGGTGGAATGAATACGTACATTGAAGGACGTCATAATCCTTCCCCTCGAATTTAAGGTTTGCTCTGAATGCCATAATCCTTACATTTTTAAAAGTTATACTTAAAGTTAATTCGTGCAATATTAGTCATTTTATTTTAAAAATCCAAAATATTTGTCATTTATTTTACTTTTTTATCCGGTTTTTTAAAAAAATTACCAAAACATACGAACAATACGTTTTTGGGCTTGATACATTGGGCTACTCAACTAATTTTCCTGCACTTCATACGGCGGAGAACTCTTGACAACTATCCGGGAGTTGAGCTGTCAGCTACTGCATAGTTGTCTTGACAATTACCTCATAGTTGTCTCTGTCGACTATTCCATAGTTGTCTCTGTCGACTACCCCATAGTTGTCTTGACAGCTATTTTGTAGCTGTCCGGTGGACTGTCGTACAGATTTCTTATTAATCAAAACATAAAACAAAAGCATTGGTTATGAGCTTATTAATCCGTCCGGAACACAAAATTATCAACGGAGTTACCAAGATATATCCGGTTTGACTTGCGAACAGATTGGGTATAGTTGCGGTTTTTCTTCCTACCATTATTTTAAAAAGGTATTTATGAATATACATGGGGGTTCGCCGAAACAATTTAAGGAATCTGCAAATAGATGGTTGCACTGAGATAATTTTTGTAAAATTTTCGCTTTTTTCTTGCATTGTTCGTAAAAAAGACATAAATTTACCCTGTTTTATCAATAAAGATGGAACGAATAAATACAATGACCGGAAGTCTTTATGTGCTTGAGAAAATGACATCCCACCCAAACGTTATAGCCCGTAGGGTTTTAGCTTGTTTTTAAGTATTATATCCGGTATTCATAAAATATTTGACACTTTTTTAACAAAAAATCAGCTGAGTAGTTTGGCGGAAATGTTTTGGTTTCCGCCAAGCAAAAGGTAAAAATCATCTAAATAAATATGAAAAGTAAACTTCTTATTACAGTTACAATTTTTATTATCACTATGATAAGTAGTTGTACTACTTATTACCTATCAACAGATAGTTTAAAGCAGCAATTTGCAGGTATTGATTCAACCCGATTAAAGGATGTCATAGTTACAGGGCCTTATAATGAGAGATATAAATACGAGGCAAACCCTATTGTATCCATTCAATGTACGGATAAAAATGGAAATCTTCATCAATTGAAAAACAGCCCGTCTATTGAAACACGGTTCACTTATGGACATAAAAATAAAAAAACTATCTTTTATTTTGATAGAATATTTGTTTCAGGTGATAAAATCTATGGAGTGGAATCTCGATTTGCGAGTTTTATAAAAAGTTCCATCCCGCTTGACAGCATTACAAAAATTGAAGTTCAGGACGGGCGTAAAAAATTCAAGTATGTTGATAAGTAAGGTCTGCTAAAAAAGCGATAAGTATAAGAATAATAAAAAAATATGCGTAAATTTGTAGGATAAAGAGCAAGGAGCAAGGAAAAATGGCAAATACCCGCAAAAAGCATGCAGTACCGCAGTATGAAAGGGTGCATTTGACTACGTCGAACCTTGTTTCAAATTGTCGCAAAATGCCTTGGGGCTGACCAAAAAATCTGGTCTCGCAATGACGTGCAAAATATCCTTTTGGATCACTCCTGAGATATGTTTTTTTACTTCGCAATGGGGTGAAATTGCTCATTCTTTTCGCCTCATTCTGAAAATTTAGAATGAATCTTTATTTACCTGACTTTTAGATAAGTCAATTCTTAAGATTTCCGTATAACTGCCATGAAAAACCTGCATTACCTTTCGCCTCCATTTTCGTAACAAACATCATACAAACGACGTACAGCAAAAAAAGGATTATCTGCATGCAAAGCCCACCAATGAGTCATCAGAAATTCCAAACCGCCATGTTTTTTTAGATAAAAATAAGCATCTTGCGTTCCCATTTTGTATTCATCTGCAAATTTAGGAATGATGTAACTGATAAAACCGATTTTGTCGCTTGTTTCTTTATTTAATTTTTGAGTTTCCATACCAAAATATTCTTTGCAAATTTACATAAAATTCTTCTGATTACACACAGACAAATAAAGATTCATTCTAAATTTTCAGAATGAGGCGAAAAGAATGAGCAATTTCACCCCATTGCGAAGTAAAAAAACATATCTCGGGACTGACCAAAAGGGTATTTTGCACGTCATTGCGAGACCAGACTTTTTGGTCAGCCCCATAGAATCCACTAATCATTTCTCTCAAACTGTTTCTTAAACTCCTCTTTAGACATCATATACGACAAATAGAACTCTACTGTATTACGATATTGCTCGTTTGTTATCCGGGCTTTTTTGTAACTGGGATTATCTGCATATCTAGGTATATCCAACATGAAAATGGGTATTGGGTTTTCTTTTGTTCCATAATCAGGACTATCCAAGTCATATTTACCCACATTTGCTTTTATTATTGTTCTCGAAGCTAATTTGTAAAGAATATCAAATTGAAGCGGAATGCCCGGATTAATTACACATAGCATAAAATATTTTTTATGATTTTTATCATAAAAAGACATTGTATTTACTCTTTTTCCTCTCATTTTCCCTCTTAGGAATGCCGTTTGAATTCCCGTATATACTGTCTTTATTTTAAACTCATGACCTATATCGGAGTCTTCGACATCAATTGTAACCGAATTATTAATATATTCATCTACATATTCTTCTCCGTCATTTTTCGAAAAAAAAAGTAAGTTTAATCCCCATACCAACAGAGGAGCTATTATTAATACCAACAATATTCCTTTTAAACCTTTCATGTGATTAATTTGTTTTTTTATGGAACCATGGAACCCGCATCTAATCATGCTCTTGGGTACAACTTTTGCATGCGGGTTTCATGCGTACAAAATTTGTTTTTTATTGATAGCTTTCTGCTCCTGATTCTTTTCATACATATCAGAGCCGATGGCTTACTATCCGTCGGATGATTTCATCAATTTTTATTCTTAAACCGTTTATTGAATTCTTCTTTGCTTATTTTATATCTCAAGTATCTCATAACATTGTTTTTATAAAACTCATTCATGTATGTTGTATCATAGTCTTCATTGTCCGGACGAATTGATTCTTTAACTCCTATTGCTTTTAATACAGGTATTGGATTTTCTTTTGTTCCATATTCCGGATTTTGCGTATCATCCTTATTTACGGTTATTATTACCTCTTTTCCTCCCCATTCATGTCGTCCTACGTAGTAACCAAAATACATCAAAGTAAAATATTTTTTATATTCTAAACTGTAAAAAGAAATAGTTGGTACATGAATTGATTCATTCATATATCCTTTATTTCGCCGTATTTTAAAAGAAATTGTTTTCAATCCTGCACTGCCTCCAACATTTGGATATAAATAATATTCAGAACCATATTTGGGCATAGTTAGCACCAACGTATCAGAATTGTCAATGTATTGCTGATAATATTGCTCGACTTCATTTTCGTCATTATATTTGGAACCTCCATAATAAAAACGATTCAGCAAATAATTACCTACTGGGATAATGAGGATAATTCCAATTATTCTTCCTATAACAACCCAGGGAATACTTCCTAGTACAGTTTTTAATGTCATATAAAAATTTACTTAGGTTTGTGTTATTACCAGTTAAAGCATCGTATGCGTATCTATGTTGATTTAATGTGTTCTCATCTCTCCCATTATCCACATCCCGGTGGAACGAATAGGTGCATTGAAGGACATCGTATTCCTTCCCCTCAAATTTCAAATTTGCTCTAAATGCCATAATCCTTAATTCTTTTTAAATAATTACACAATTTGTTTGACTAACTCGCTTGTTGTTCGTACTAAAAAATTTTGTTAGGCTGGAGTATTTTAATCATTACTTTGATTCGGTATTAAGTTAATAAATTCGAAATAAGTCTTAAATAACAACATTGTTGTCATCATCCAATAAAATACTCCATTTTCCTTTGGGTTGATTTGGAGTTTGATAAGCCGGAGTTTCTTTCTTTTCATTAGTTGGTGGTACCTGCCTTGTTAAATTCATTTCAATAGTATAGACAAAATTGGAATGCAATTTTTCAATAAAGAACAATTTAGCTTCTATAATTTCACTTGTGTTCTTTTCAAATGTGTAGTCTACCTTAATATCAAACAAATAATCCTTGATGGAGAACCCCGGCATATATTTTTCATAAAAAGAAATTAACTGTTCCTCTTTTTCCTCAATATCGGATTGAGAATCAAGAGAAAGTTTTACAACCGGATTTTCATCGGAAAAGGATTTTTTCCTTAAATGGTAAAATATATCCAATTTCTCAATCAATCGTGAAGAATAAGTTTTCGCGGCGCCAAAATCTTGCGGATTATAATAGTCTCTGAATTTATAACATTCAGGCAGTAACAATATATACTGCAAATTTTTATTAAAATCATACTCCAACAATTTCAGCCCTGCTTCATAGTGTCTTATCACTTTCTGTCGCTTGCGTTCATCGGGAACGATAGCCGGCAGTTGCTTGTCTTTCCATCTTTCCCAGTCTTCCATGATTTCAGACAGGTTACTTATGTTCTTTACTATCCCGGTTTCATCCCTCCTGACTTCTATTACAGGACTTATTTCAGTAAAGAGTTGCATTTCTTGTAGCGATTCCTTAAAATTGTTATGATCGGTTTCGCTTGTCATATTTTTGACGGAGACTCTTGTTACAATCTTCTTTTTGTCAATAACTTGTTTCAAATCAACCGTTGATGTTGATGATACATGTATCGGCGGGTTGTCTTTCCCCATCACAAAGCAACTCTTGGTGGTCAATTGATAACTGCTTGAAAAACTTTGCTGATTCAGCAGATAAATGTCGGTGTCTTTTCCGAATAAAAAGTTAAACATATCTTTTGTAAAATTACTTGTGATTATTTATGCTATCGTTCATCATTTCATCAATTAAGTAATTACTAAAAAACAACTTGTTTTTTTAGTTTTATATCTAATTGAATATTAATATATTAATTAATCGAAAACACCAATTTATTTTTTAATCGTTACTAAATCATCAAATTCGTCTTTTTCAGGGTCAATATCTAAGTAAGTTATAGAAAATTTTTCTACTAAATACTCAAGCATTATATTTGAAATATACAAATCATCAATTATCAAAATTTGTAATTAGGAAATCATCTCCATACCAATTTTCTAAACTAATATGGAGTTTTAGTATTTCTTCCTTATTATCATTATTCTTATAAACAGTTCTATTTCCTATGCTAAGAACTATTTCAGGAATTATTTTTATATATTTCATAGTCCTTTATCTCTCTTGATTAATGACATAATAAAATCATCCGTTTCCTTATCATATTTGGGATCAATGTTCAAATGATTTATTTGAAAACCATTTTTTAAAAAGCTCAGAAAAATGTTAGATGCATATAAATCATCAATAGAGTCAAGAAACAAGTCATCCACATTTTGAGTTCCTGTAATTTTCATCCAATAAAACTTAGGTAATGGCTTGTTTAATTGATAATTATCATCAAAATACTCATCTTTTGTAACTCTCATCTCTGCAAATTCAAAACCTGTTAATTCAGTTTTTTCTAATGCTTTTTTTAATGCTTCTGTAACTATACAACAATTCGAATTTAACATCAAATCATCTCCTAACCAATCTTCTAATCGGGTATGTAACTTGGTAACCGTTTTAAATGGCGGCTCTTTTTCCGCAAACTCGGTTTTGTCACCTAAACCCACTATTATTTCGGGGACTATATTTTTATACTCTTTCATAATTTTATTTTAAGGAGGATCAAATAAATGTCCATATTTCTTATCTATTGCTTTAACCATTTTTTCAACTTGTTCTTTTGTAGGAATGATGCATGCATCATCAAATTTTTTATTAATTGGCGTATTTGGATTCTATATCTTCCCCTAAAGCGCATTCCAATATAATTTGGAAAAAGAGATTATCATTTTCGGTTGAAAAGATGACTGTTTCAAAATTGTCTCTTGGCCTATAACTAAACAATCCAGTTTCAATAGATTGAACAAATAGATACAAATCCGATTCTGCATAAAAAAAATGGCCAGAAAAATCATTATATGTATGCCATCCATCATTAGCTTCTAAAATATTTTGAAGTGTTTTATATGTACTTCCGCACTTATATAAAAAAACGCCATTAAAGTTGATGCCATCACAAAATTTCAAAATTCTCCGAAAAGATTTTGCTAATTCCAATCTATACAACGACTCAATTTTTTTAATTGTGTCATTAAGACAACTTTCCGAAACAGGTAAGTTTATTTCATACCCTAATTCCAACTTTTGTTGTTTCAATTCTTTTAATAATAAATTTAATTTACTCATAATTAATAAAGTATTTATGTCATTCTTTAGGATGCAAAGATAATCATCTTTATAAAACTATTATAATTTAGGGATAAATGCTTCCATTCATTGTGTACCATTCTATTGTTTTAGAATCGCCAGCTTTCATTCCCTTTGTAACAGAATTTTGATAATTTGTTAATGCCTGATGATAGGGGTCATTTTTTATTAAAACTAAGTTATCAAAATTATTTGTTCCATTATCATCTAATGGAAATTTATGATGCACTTGATAATCATCGGGAACTAATCCTCTCTGCATAGCTTTGATGTCAGAGTCAGAAAAACCTTTTGATTTCAATAACTGTTCATTTTTAGATAATTCTTGCAAAAACTTTTTCCTTTCTTTATTATTAAATGCTTTTCTCAAATCAGCAACCTCATCTGCATTTCGTTTCACATATTTAAAAGGCTTCTTTATTATATTGTTCAGTACTATTTTTTCACCTCTTAGCAAAAGAGTAATTGCTGTATCAGCGGTAACAGGTTTCCGAGCGAGTTTTGCCATCGTTTTTTTTAGACTTTCTGATAAAACCTCTTTCGATAGTTTCTTAAACCCCGTTTTCCCCAATCCCTGCAACATTTTTTTAGATATGGTTTTCGCCCCAGCTTTAATAGCCCCTTTCATTCCAGCCTTTCCTGCTTGCATAGCAACCGTACCGCCCCCAAAAGTAAATACCCCGACAGCAATAGAGGCAACGTCCCAAACCAGAAAGCCTGCATTCATAATCGCGCCCCCTACATCCCCGGTCTGTATGTCGTTGACCATGTCGCGACCGCTGCCCCAGACAGGAATCATGCCTTCTACAAATCCTGCTTCACCTACACTATCGCCATAGCCTGCATCGTCTAATGCCTGTTGAGCCTGTTTCTGCATATCTTCTACCTCGGCTTGGGCATCGTCGGGTAAGGGTATCTGTCCACTCGTCATAAACTCGATTGTTCCGCCAATTGTGCATCTGCATTTGCTTCTACCAATTAACGTTTCCTGCCCCATTACCTTAACCGCCCATGTATTTTCCCATGGGATTGTTACAGGAACACAAGGCTTCTGCGTAACCATACAAATCTTGAAAGAGGGTATGTTTACAAGCGGTGTAAAATCGACCTTTGTAGCAACCAGACATCCATGAATCTTTATTTTTGTGTTGTATGTCGGCTTAAAAAAATCAGGTGCGCCGCCCTGGTCGCACATCATCAAAGCATTCGTGGTAATATATTCCAGTTCGTCCATAACTACATAATATCGGTGTCGCTTGAACTTGCTTTCAATGTGCTCGTTCCGGTTATGGTAATATCTTCCGCATTCAAAGACATATCCGTACTTGCCCTGAGTGTGAGATCTTCACTTTGGCTCTTTAAACTTAGCGTTTTGTCAGAAGTAATATTGACAGTATCCGTCTCTGCAGTTACGGATACCGATTTCTTCGCCGTCAAACTGAATGTGCCTTCTCCACTGCCTTCTTTTTGCGGTTGCGCTTTCAAATTGATGGAATTTCCCGCATTCAGATTAATGTCGGTAGCCGAAAGAGTCATTGTTTTCGGCGAAGTGATGGTAATATTCCCATTCCCATCTAATTTTATGGTGTTTCCGCTCGGGTCTTTAATTGTTATACTTCCTTTATTTTCGTCATCATCCAGTGTCACCGTCGAACCGCTTCGTGTAGTCAGACTTTTGTTCTTATTTCCCTGTCCGCCGCCCGTCCCGCTCCTTGACGTAAAAATACTACCCGATACATAAGGACGACTCGGATTCCCATATTCAAAATTAAGCATCACCGTATCCCCTTCTTCAGGTATCGTGACAAGTCCACGGTTGGATGCCACTTTTCCGCTTTTTCCCGCATCAGGCGTCTGCACATGAATCCAGTTCGTGGTCTTATTAGCCCTTTTCTGCCACTGTGTCTGTACTTTAACTCTACCTTTGCTGTCGGCATTGCTCTTCACTGTCGCCAATTGAGGTCCCGCAACCGGAAGACTTGGTTCAGGCATCGGTATTACTTCGATACCCGAAAGCACTCCTTCGAAACTGTTGCTGTAATGCCCTTCCTGATCCACCGTATGGGTGACTTGGGTAACTAAAAACTTGTCCACGCTTTTCACCGTCACTTTCATCTTTGCAGGCAGGTTGATATTCACTATGCCGCCTATCTGCACCTTGCAGGTCTGCGTCTTTCCCCGCATGATGAGCATTTCGCCTACTGAACGGCTTTTCTCTGCCTTTACCAGAGCGTTCAGGTGATCCTTGGCAGCCACATTGGGAATTAAAGGAAGTTTGGCTTCTGCCGTATAGACCGTTTTCGAGCGGGTTTCGGCTACTTTGAGATAGCCCCGCAGTCCCGGAACATCGGGCAGTTCTTCATGGTCAATTTCCCTGTCGTCTTGCCACAAATAATGGTAACGGTTGAATTTCTGTGGCGCCAGGTTGGCGCTCAGGTCGAAATAGGTCATTTCCTTGTCGTACTCCAGCTTTGTCGTTTTTCCGTCCTTCATACCGAAATAACAGGTTTGTCCGTCATAATAGAACCATTCTCCGAATTCCCAACTCAGCCGGTTCAGAAAATCGAAACAGTTTTCGTCGTACTGTGATACATAGTCTAATTTAGACTTGAATTTAGGATTGACGGTTACCGGACAACCGTTGCCCGAATTGCTTACGGCTTCCTGGACAACCTGTTGCAAGGGTAAATCCATGAAGGAATCCATCGTCGGCTTCCCCGACAACTTGATCGTCGGGCTGGCGCCTGTAATGATGATGGAGTTTTGCTGTCCATGATAGCCGGAAAATGAAACGTTGGTAACTACGCCTGCGAAAAGGTTTTCTTCGCCCGTCTGTTTGTGCTTGAACGTTATGTTGATGCCTTCTCCGATATAATTGATGATATCGGTCGGTTCCTCCATCCATCCGCTACCGAACTCTTCGTAATCGACATGAATCTCACATTCGTGGTGGGCGTTGAATCTTTGAAACAAGTTCATCCGGCTAAAATGAACTTCTTGACCGGCTATACTTAGTTTTGTTTCTACTGCGTTTAATGCTGCCATGGCGTTTAATTAATGTTGTTATTTCCTTAAAATTATTGAACAGTATGTATTTTATATTTTGCTATAAAATTCATGTTACATACAGATATTAATATTCACTCAATAAATCAATTAGATATTTCATACTAACATTTTTGAATATTTTCTTTATTTTTTTCTCTGAATCAACAACGAAAAGAACTGAATATTTCATCTTCCTGTCAGGTGGATCAGTGTACTCTATTCCATATATATTAGCTATTTTCATTTCTGATATAAACAGGATATCGACATTTTTTTTCTCCGCTAACTTCCCTATATTATTATTCAAAATTTCTTCATTCAATAAACATAATCCGTTATCATTACTGAAAAATATAAACAAAATATTTCGATTAAGAGACATTATATTAAAAAATGCATTATTTTCAGTATATCCGCTAAAATTAGGAATACTGTCACCTAAACTCAAACGATTGGTTTGATTAATTTCAATTATATTGTCATTTTTAGTTTTCCCACATGAAAAAATTATAAATACAACAATAATATATAACCATTTCTTACTCATTGGTCTACAACTTTTACAACACCAACACTTTGGCTATTTTTTCTTGATATAATTAGATGTTCATATATTTTATCCCACTTATTCACATCTGTTACAGTTATACATCCTGCGGAAATACTCCCACAATGCAAATACCTATCGCCTTTATTTCCTACTCGAAACCATGTCCGAGCATAGTTAGCACCACTTAAATAATAACTTCCCAAACCATGCGGTGCATCCGGAATTTCTATATCCTGATTACCTAAAGGGACCGGATTATCAGGGTCTGTAATTGCCTTAAAAGTTCCTAAACCTTTAATTTCAAGTTTCTCCGTTTTTCTATTAAAAATGAGTTCAGCAGGACCTTTATGTATTGTTCCTCTTTCAATATAAGAAATAGTGGCTTTTCTTGCAATGGAAAATGTCTTTCCATTGTTAAGGCCTTCCATCACATGAAAATAATCTCTATTATCTTTTGTCCTATTTACATGAACTTTTAAATATTCAGGCAAAGGCTCTCTAATTCCTCTATCGGTTAAAACTTCATACCACCCATCGTTACTATGTTTCAAATATTCAGCCATATATAGTTATTATTAAACACAGACAAATATGTAAAAGCGTACACGGAAAAAATTATAAAACAAACTATACACCGATGCAATTAACACCAGTGTATAGTTTATTGATTAAAGATTGTTTACTCAACCCATCTCCGGCCAGTTCTGCTCAAAAATAGCATCGCCAACCGTCAATTTCTGGGCCGAAATCACAAATTCGGTCGCCATCGGGATTTCTCCTACGATTTCAATCCCTTCCCTGTAGCCGACAATATAACCGTTTTCCCATTTCAAGTCTTTCATCTTCGAATCTTCATCCCCTTTCTTGAATGTGATGGTTCCCGTATTCGGCTTAAACTGGGTAGCCATCTTTTCGACGACCGATACGTCCGTCGTGGATTCTAACGTGATGTGGATTTTGCCTCCGTAGAGACCGGATGAGGGACGTCCCTTGGAATCTACTTCCCGTTCTATCGTGTAATGACATTTGATAACATCATACGTTTGACCCTCCAAACTTAAACTTGCTCTAAATGACATAATTGTAATTTTTTATGTTAATAATTCTGTTCCGGAAGTAGTTTATTTCGGCCATTTTTGTTCGATCTCGACTCCTTCCATCTTGATCTTTTGTGCCGATATAACAAAGTTTATTTTCATAGGCTCTTTTCCTACCACATCCAATGCTTCGGTGTACTTGATTACGTAACCGTTTTCCCAGGAGAGTTCTTTCATTTTAGCCTCTTCGTCGCCTTTGTTAAAGGTGATTGTGCCCGAATTTGGCTTAAACTGATTGACCATTTGCGCTACAATCGTAGAATCTTCTGTCGATTCTACTTCTACATTAATTGTTCCGCCATATACGTTTGATGACGGACGTCCTTTCAAATCCACATCGCGGTGGAATGAATACGTACATTGAAGGACATCATAGTCCTTCCCCTCGAATTTAAGGTTTGCTCTGAATGCCATAATCCTTACATTTTTAAAAGTTATACAATAAATATTAACTAACTCGCTTGTTGTTCATATACAGATTCCCAATCTACATCGTCATCGCCCTTGGTTCCGTCGAGCTTGATAACAAAACTCTTGGCGGGGAAGAACGGAGTAATGTGCAAGTCCAGATAAATCCGGTCTTTTTGTTTCGGATCTCTTTCGAAACGGGTGATCCTGAATTTTTCAATCAAACGGTCGGCGCCCTGGATGCCATCCAGGAATTTGATGATTTGCATACGCAAATCTTTTTCCGTTTTTGAACTCCAGTTTTCAAAAGCCCTGCGATTCAGGAAGTCGATCAAAACTTTGGTGATATAGTCGAATACGCGAACGACCGAATAGGTTTGTAATCCCAGGTTATCACCGTTGAACAGTGTTTTGGCTGAGAAGGCCATTACTTTTCCGTATTCATTGACCATGGGGATTAAGCCCATTTTTTCCAATTGGGAAATTTCACTTTTCTTTAACGGGAATACAACGCCATCTACTTCGTTGATTCCTCCATATTTCTTACCGGCTGTCACTTGCGACATCAAGGTGTAGTAAACTTTTCCGGCAAGCGCTGCGGCCGGCGAAATATGCAAATCGTCGGTTTCTCCTATTTCCGAATATTTTCCTCTGCCTACCAGCCAGTTGCAAGCCATAGTCGTATTGGCGCGGAAAGGATCGCCGCCGGTGTGATTGGCGGTAAAGAACATTTCAATCACATCATCCGGTTTATCCAAATCGGCGAAGTCCGTGAAAAGCATGGTTTTGTTGTCGTAAGAAATCTTGCACCATTTTTCAAGTACGCTGTTGGAACCCAAGTATCCGGGGATTACGAGCAACGAATAGTTTTCCCGCAAATCCAGCCGGTCATAATGTTGTTTCAGTTCGGCCGCAACATAATCAATAAAGCGGGAATTATCCAAATCCCTGACTTGTTCGGGAGAAGCGTTGAGAATCGTAATGTCTTTTACCTTATCCGATTCGGTGTTTTTGTAAAAGAGCATCACTGCGCGATACGATCTTTCCAATTCTTTCACTGTTTCGACAGCCGTGAGTTGGTTATTTGCCAATAATTCGGAAACATTGTTGCCCCGTTCCTTGCTTTTATCAAGCATTTCGGTAATGTCTTTAGATTCCGAAAGCAAACTAATCCACAATTTCAATTTTTTCTTCAAATCTTCCCGTTCTACTTTTTTGGATTCGTCGGTAAGAAATATTTTCTTCCGTGCTTTCCGTTCGGGATTCATGTTCTGGACGCCGTCCACACAGGATTCCAAAAATGCAAAGCTACCGAATTTAGCCAGTCTGTCCAAAGCATTTGACAGTTTAACCTCTTGCGATTTTTTTTGTTGATCCTCTTGTTTTACTTGTACCGGTTCAACAAATTCTTGTTCTTGCGTTTGTAATTCTTTTTTTGCCATAATTGCATGAATTAAAATGATTAATTATTCGGATACTTTTTTCACATCGTAGGATTCCAATTCATCGAGTAAGCCTTGCAATGCTTCAACAAATGCGGTTTTGGAATCCGCATTTTGGAGCGCTCTTTGAAGAATCTTGTTAGACCGGAGTATTTTAATCATTTTTTCATAAAATACTTTTTGTGCATTCAAATCATTCAAGAACGGACTGTTTTGTGTCATGTTCTTCACGAGGAAGTCTGCCACGGAACGAAACTGGAAGGTTTCTTTGACATCTTGCCCTTCTTCATTTTCAAATTCAACATCAATAGAGGGTTTGAAGTGATTAAACACATCCTCTATGGTTGTAAGACCTTCAACTTTTTCGGGGTGAATCGGATCATCCGAAGTTAATTTTTCTACTAACAGCGTTCTGCTAAAAGGAATGTCAGCGATCGCTTCCGATGCGTCAATCTTGACTTCATTTCCTCCAACGCCATACTCAAACATTGCCATACTTTAAACAGTATTAAATTAATAAATAGAATTATTTCAAAATTATATGCTCAAAACTATATTACAGACACACATGATATTTATACAGTCCAGACATTTTAAATTTCCCGCAATTTAGTAAAAAAATATGTAATACAATAATTTTTTTGCAATTTTTAAACGAATTACTATAAAAAAGTTATAATTGGACGGATTCAATACCTGTAAAAACAAATAAATACATTGTTTATATGCTTTTTATCGTATGTGATAAAGATTCTTTTTTCTTCCAGTTGTTTTCAAATTCTTCGTTACCGATTTTAATTTTTCGGGGAGAAATTGTCAGAGTTGTCAGTAAACCGGACGTAATTGTATCCATTTTTTTACTGTAAGCGACACAATAAGCATCCTCAAAGAACAAAGTTAGCAGTGAACTTTGAGTGATTTTGGGCAAGTTTCGGAAAAATTGAATTTCTCCGTTTCGCATCATATACGTTTGCGCCATCCATTCGTTGATGGAATGGTCGGGTGTCTCGCTGAGGGTGATTTGCAACGTTCCCCCGTAGGTGAAACTATCCGGCCGGTTTTTCCGTGAATCCACATCTTGCTTGAAATTCAAGTTAAAACTTTCCACAAAGTAGGTTTTCCCCATGAACAGGAAGTGAATGATCTGATCCGGCCCGATGGGTTTCTTTTCCTCAACCGGCGGCAGATCGGGTAAATTAGCCTGCGAAAAGGGGGTTGTTTCTTTCGGTTTTTGCAAACCGGAAAAGAGTCTTCCGGTCCTTACCCGGTAAATAAAATCGTCAATATAACTCATAGTCCTGTATTTTCAAAATAAGCTTCTCCGATTTGTAAGCGTTGTACGTTTAACGTTAATCGGGTTTCCGCTTTGAATTGTGTATCAAGTCCGTAATGCAAGTCAAAATTGACGCAGCGGGCTTCTTCAAAATAAACCTGTTCCAAGGTTTTACCGTCTAAATCCACGATGGTAATTTCACCGTTGTAAAATTTAGCGTGGTCAAATACCCAAGCCATTAACGGATCAACCGGCAAGTCGGATAATGTGACTTGTATCGTCCCTCCCTTGATTTTGGAATTGGGTTCTCCGTCTTTTTTTGTGTCTTGCCACAGATTGTAACTGCATGAAAGCACGTTGTATTGCTCCCATGACAATCCTAAAATATTATTTTTAGGAATTTTTAGTTTTAAATAGGATTTGTATTCTACCATTATTTTATTTCCCAAATAAGTTCCTTATTCTCATCCATTCCAACTATCAACCGGTTCCCCTTCACTACTTTCCCTGCAATAATATACCGGGAAATCGGCCGCCGCAAGTAATTGCGGATAATGCCCGCCACCTGACGCGCACCGTATTTGGGCGTAAATCCCTTGTTAGCCAGCATCCGGCGGGTATCTTCGTCGATAACTAATTCGATGCCTTGTTTTTCCAAAGCATTCCGCAAACTTTGCAACTGAATGTCAAATATCTGCAACAACATGTCTTCGCTGATCGGCCGGAAAGGTACAATCTCGGAAAGACGCGCCAGAAATTCGGGACGGAAATAACGTCCCATGACTTCCATGATTTGCGTCGTCGTCGGTAATTTGCCTTGCGTCAATTGCTCGACCAACCACTCGCTACCTACATTGGACGTAAAAATTACCAAAGCATTGGAAAAATCACCCTCTTTACCCAAACGGTCGTGCAATTTCCCCTCGTCCATGATTTGCAGGAAGGTATCGTAAACCGACTGGTGGGCTTTTTCAATTTCGTCAAAAAGAACTACCGCATAAGATTGTTGCCGGATTTTGTTCACCAGCAAACCGCCTTCTTCATAACCCACATACCCCGGAGGCGCTCCATATAATAAGGCCGCCGAATGTTCTTCCTTAAATTCCGACATGTCGAAACGAATCATCGCTTTTTCGTCGTTGAACAAGGCTTCCGCCATCGCTTTCGCCAATTCGGTTTTACCGGTACCGGTCGGTCCAAGGAAGAAAAACGAACCGATGGGCTGTCCCTGTTTATTCAATCCGCTACGCGATTCCAGAATCGCATCCACCAAGGCTTTCAAAGCATGGTCTTGCCCTACGACGCGCCGTTTCAGGATTTCTTCCATATTCAGCAGGCGTTCTTTTTCCTGCGACTGGATTTTACCGATAGGAATACCTGTTTTGTTGGATATGACGGCGGCTATCTCGTGTCCGGTTACGGTTTGTATTTTTTCTTTCGAAAATTCGCGAAGGGTATCCAGCGAACGATGGATATAATTTAAAAGGTCTTCATAATTGTCTATTTCCGAGACATCCGTTTCCTCGGTAATCAATCCCATCAAGACCGGACTGAGTTTGTTTTGCATGGAAAAATGCACGTACTTCAAATCTTTGAACAATTCTTCCTTATTCTTTTCTTTATTATCTTCAATGACAGCCAGTTCTTTGGTAAAGCCCAAAACATCTTTGGCGGCTGTTTCGTTAATCATTTTGGTGGCCGACAGGGTTCTGTCCAGCAAGTCAATCGCCGAATCGGGCAACCGCCGGTCTTTGGTGTAGCGTTTCGCCAGGCGGACACATTCCGCCACAGCATCGTCCGAAACTTTTAGTTTATGAAAATTGGAATATTTGTCAATCACCGATTGTACCATTTGGATGGCGGAACTCACACCCGGCTCTTCCATTTGCAAGACTTCAAAACGACGGCTGAATGCGTGATCGGGTTCGATCAGTTTGCGGTATTCATCGATGGTGGTTGCGCCGATGATGGTCAAGTCACCCCGCGACATTTCCGGTTTCAGGATATTGGCAGCTCCGGAATTGCCTTGTTTGGCGTCTAATAAAACATGGATTTCATCAATGAAAAGAATCGCGTGATCTAAGGTGCGGATTTCTTTGATCAGGTTTTTCAAACGGTCTTCGATTTCGCCTTTGTAAGTAGCGCCGGCGATTAAATTACCGGTATCCAGTTCATAAACAACACAACCTTCCAAATAAGAAGGTACGTTTTTGTCCACAATGCGTTTGGCAAGACCGTCCACCAAAGCGGTTTTTCCGACTCCTGCATCGCCGATTACCAGCACATTCGGTTTACTGTGGCGTCCGAGTATTTCCATCATCATCCGGATTTCCTTTTCCCGGTTTACCACATCGCTGATTTTCAAATCGATAGCTAATGCCGTTTTGTCAATGCAGTATTTATGCAAAGCGGTCATTCCCTTGGCTTCCGGCGATTCGTGAAATTCGGGAATAATACTGCTCATCACTTCTTCCCCCTTAAAATACAAGTCGAAAATTTCATTCTCCCGTATGGGGAAAGATTTGAGCTGGTCTCCGGTAAATCCGACGCCCGGTTTGGCCAAAGCGGCCAAAACACAAATGGGATTGATTTCCAACAAGCCTAATTTTAACCGGACATTGTCGGATTCTTCAAAGACTTTCGGGATATTTTCATCGCCCGTAATTTCGGCCGGCGAACCCGTTTTAGGACAATCTTCTATCCGCACTTCCGCCCATTCTTCAAAATAGGAAATTTCTTTTCCCAAAAACTGGATAAAACTTTGCAACCCGACTTCTTTGTGTAGCAATCCTTTTAACAGATGAGCCGGTGTAAAATGCGTATTGCCGTATTCCCGGGCAATGGATTGTGCAATACGAATAGCTGTTTTCACAGACTCGTTCAAATTCAAAAAATCCATGATATTTTATATAAATAATTACAGTTTATATATATGCTCCTATTTTCAGGGTCAAACAAGACTTGCATTCGACCGTAAAAAACAATTTTATTCCTGAATTGGAAGCAAAAGTAAATAAAATAGACTAAATAAAAAATATATTTTGCAAAAAATTCACTTTTTTCATCAAATTTATTGAGAATGAAGGTTGTAAATGATTTTTTTTGAAAGTGAAAATTTAAATATTGAACATAGATGTAAACATCGTCCGAATTCAAAAATATTTCATATATTTGCAAAATAAAAGTCGGTCTTTTATGAAAAAGTTTATTCAAACAATTTTGTTCATTGTGGTAATTTTATTGATATATATGTGTTTTTCAAGTATTTTCAGATGAAAATCAATATTCCAGACAATATCAACCTGCAGATTCCGGGAAGGTATATTCTTACCGTTTATGTCCATCCGGAGAAGTTTTCTTTTTCGTTCCATTGCCCGGACGATTTGAAATCTTACTTTTTTTACAAAGTCGATTCTACCGGACAAACCGATGCTTTTTCCGTATTCAAAGACCTGTTTTTCGATAATGATTTTTTCACTTATCCGTTTCAAAGAACCTGTATATTAGTCTTTTCTCCGTTATATACCTATGTTCCGGACGCCATTTATTCGGATGGATACAAAGAAGATTTTATCAAATTCATCTTTTCGGAAAAAGAGGAAAAATACTTGGACCATTCCATTCCGTTGGCAAAACTCAGGGTTTTATATCCTATTCCCGAAAATATTTATGATTTTTTTATCCGTTCGTTCAACGAACCGGAATTTGTCCACTATTCGGCGCCCTTGGTCACTCATTTCTATTTCCCTGATATAAAACACAAAAACCAGCAAATGTTTATCAATGCACATGAAAAAGGAATTGATATTTTTTGCTTTTCCCAAAAATCGTTTTTGTTGGGAAACCATTTCCCTTGCGAAAAAACCCAGGATGCGCTTTATTACATTCTTTATACATGGAAACAACTGAAAATGAATCGTTTCTCCGATTTGTTATATGTGACGGGAGAGCGTTCTCAAAACGAAGAGCTTATCAAAAAATTACGGTTATACATTGAACAGGTTCACATGAAACCCCTTCCCGACGGATACCCGTTTGGAATCATCGACACAAAAAACATTCCGTTTGAATTGGCAATCTTCTCATTATGCGAATCATAAGCGGCAAATATAAAAGCCGGCGCTTCGATGTGCCTAAAAGTTTCAAGGCGCGCCCTACTACGGATTTTGCCAAAGAAAATATTTTTAATGTAATCGGCAACCGGATTGATCTGGAAGATACGGTTGCGTTGGATTTGTTTTCCGGAACCGGAAGTATTGCTTTCGAGTTGATTTCAAGAGGCTGTAAAGAAGTAGTTTGCGTCGAAAAAGATCCGGCCCATTACGCTTTTATCAAAAAAGTGAAAGCTGAATTGGCCGCCGAAAACTTAACCACCCTGAAAACCGACGTTTTCAAATACATAGCGTCCACAAAGCAAACTTTTGATTTCATTTTCGCCGATCCACCCTATTCCTTACCAAGCTTGTCCAAAATCCCCGAAATAATCTTTTCGCACGGGTTATTAAAACCCGAAAGCATTTTTATTATGGAACATCCTAAAGAACAGGACTTTTCTCAATTGCCGTTTTTTGTTCAGCAGCGAGTGTATGGAGCTGTTAATTTCAGTATTTTTACGATTCATTCATAAAGGTTATCTGATTACGAGCGACCTGTCACAAAAACAAGCTGCGGTAAGACATTGTACTTCATTTTTCCCCCACCTGTTAATAAAAAATTAATTCTTTTCTAAACAGCGTTTTAGAGAATAATAACTCGTTGATAAACTTGTTGATAACTTTTTATTAAAAAAATATGAAAATATAGTGGGGGAAAGTGGAGATTTTTGTACTTTTACGCTGTGAAATAAACGTTTAATTTGAAAAAATGGAGAGATTCATCGGCAATATAGATGCAAAAGCGGATGTAAAAGGACGGGTTTTCGTGCCGGCTATATTTCGCAAAGTCCTGCAAACAGCGGGGGAGACGCATCTTGTGTTGCGCAAGGATGTTTTTCAGGATTGCTTGGTTTTGTATCCGGCAAGTATATGGAACAATGAGTTGAGCGAACTCCGGACGAAATTAAATAAATGGGACGAAGAAGAACAACAGGTCTTTCGGCAATTCTCAATAGAAGCGGAAATTTTGGAGATGGACACTAACGGAAGAATCCTGATTCCAAAAAAATACATGCAACTGGCTAAAATTACGACAGATGTACGCTTTGTCGGTTTGGACTATACGATTGAAATATGGAACAAAGAGTCCTTGGAAAAAGTTACGCTGGCTCCGGCAACGTTCAAAGAAAATGTAAAAAAATATCTTGGCTCTAAATAAATATGAATGAAATGGCAACCTATCACATTCCTGTACTTTTGAAAGAAAGTATCGACGGGCTGAATATCCGGCCGGAAGGAATCTATGTGGATGTAACTTTCGGCGGAGGCGGACACGCGCGGGAAATTCTGAGCCGGTTGAATGAGGACGGTCATCTGTACGGTTTTGACCGGGATGCGGATGCTGAAAATAATATACTTCCCGGCAAACAATTTACTTTCGTCAGAAGTAATTTTCGCTACCTTTCCAATTTTATGGACTGGAACGATGTCGAAAAAATAGATGGTTTATTGGCCGATTTGGGCGTTTCGTGGCACCACTTTGATGATGAAACGCGGGGATTTTCTTTCCGTTTCGATGGCGATCTGGATATGCGGATGAACAAACAGGCCGGTAAAACGGCTGCGGATGTGTTGAATACTTACACGGAAGAAAATTTAGCCGGTATTTTTTATCATTACGGCGAATTGAAAAGCTCAAGGGCGATTGCCAAGGCGATTGTCCGCACGAGGGAAACGCAGAAAATCCGGACAGTCCGCAACTTTTTGGACGTTCTGAAACCCTTTTTCAGCCGTGAGAAAGAGAAGAAGCAAATGGCGCAGGCTTTTCAGGCGTTGCGCATCGAGGTCAATGAGGAACTGGAAGCTTTGAAAGATATGCTGCAACAAGCCGCCGATTTGTTGAAGTCCGGCGGGCGTTTGGCTGTGATTACCTATCATTCTTTAGAAGACCGTTTGGTAAAGAACTTTTTCAAAACCGGCGATTTTGAAGGAACGCTTAAAAAGGATTTTTACGGAAATGTATTGACCCCTTTTAGACTGATTAACAACAAAATAATCATCCCGGATGCGGAGGAAATCGAAAAGAATCCCCGTTCGCGAAGCGCAAAATTAAGAATCATTGAAAAAATATAAACAGATCGGAAAATGGCTGAATCAAAGAACACAAAGAAAAAAAAGAAAAATTCACTATCCCATATTCTGGGTGGCGGATTTCTGACTGAGGATTTCGTGATACGACAATCCCGGTTGTTGATTTTGATAGTTTTCCTGATAATTATTTTCATTAGTAACAGGTATTCCTGTATGAAAAAACTGACGGAAATCGAAAATTTGAAGACAAAATTACAAGACGTCAAATATGAAAATTTGATTATATCGACCGAATTGACCTCCAGCAGTCGCCAATCGCAAATAGAAGAGATGCTGGCAACGAAGGGTGTCGGGTTGCGGTCGTCAAAATCGTCTGTATATGAAATTCATAAATAATAATTGATGGCAAAAACTTCTGACAATAGCAAAAAAATTCAAAGGAATTATTTCCTTATAGCCCTGATTTTCGGTGTGATAATCATTGCGATTGTCGTGCGGGCAGTCGTGGTATCGTTTGTTGACGGGAATTTTTGGCGGGATCTCGGCAACAAAACGATTCAGCCGGGGATTCCCATTCAGGCTACGCGCGGAAATATCTATTCCGACAATTATGAATTGATGGCTACTTCGGAATTTCGTTACCGGCTTTATATGGATTTTTGGGCGGAAGGCATCAAAGAAGATACTTTGCGGAAATATGTCAAGCCCTTGTCGGTGGAATTAAGCAAGATGTTTCCGGGCAAATCGGCGGCGGCTTACGAAGCGCATATCATGAAAGGATGGAAACAACGTTCTCCGAAAAACAGGGAATACCGTTTGGATATCGGCGAAGTGAACTATTTGCAACTGAAAGCCATCCGGCAAATGCCTTTCTTCAAACAAGGACAAAACAAATCCGGACTCTATGCGCGAAGTCTTGTGAAAAGGACCAAACCCTACGGTACATTGGCTTCACGAACCATCGGCGATATTTACGGCGAATTTGACAAAGGCGGTAAAAACGGTTTGGAATTAGCCTTCGATTCCCTTTTGAGCGGCCGGCCGGGCGTGGGAACCCGTCAACGCGTTCAGGGACACAATATTCAGGTAACGGATAGAAATCCGGTTCCGGGTTGCGATATTATTTCCACGATTGACATCAACATGCAGGATATTACCGAAAAAGCATTGTTGGAAAAACTGAAAGAATTGGACGCCGAATCGGGTACCGCAGTGCTTATGGAAGTGAAAACCGGTGATATAAAGGCAATTGCCAATATGGGACGCATGCGCGAAGGCGTATGGGGCGAAACGAAAAATTATGCCGTGTCCGACCTGAGCGAACCGGGTTCGACGTTTAAAGTAGCTTCAATGATGGTGGCTTTGGACGATGGCCTCGTCAGCCCGAACGATCCGGTGGATGTCGGCAACGGCGTTTTCGAATATGCCGGCTCGACTTTGCGGGATCACAATGCCAATCGCGGCGGTTACGGAATGATAACGGCAGCCAAATCCATCTGGTTTTCATCGAATGTCGGCGTTGCGAAAATTATTCTGAGGTCTTACGGAAACAATCCCGGCAAATATGTGGACGGGCTTTACCGGTTGGGCTTCAGCCAGGATTTGCATTTAGACATTCCGGGATATGGAGTGGCGCGGGTCAGACATCCTCAAGTTTCGCCAAGCACTTGGTACAAAACGACTTTACCTTGGATGTCTTTCGGATATGAAACACAAATTCCACCGATTTACACCCTGACTTTTTTCAATGCCATCGCCAATAACGGTACGATGGTGAAACCGCTTTTCGTGAAAGAAATCAGGGAAAACGGACGGGTGAAAGAAAAACGGGAACCGGTCGTACTCAAAGAACACATTTGTTCCGACCTTACCTTACAGTATGTTCGGGAAATGTTGGACAGCGTAGTCAACCATCCACGGGGAACAGGAAAACCGGCCCATTCGGATTTAGTGCGGATTTCGGGAAAAACCGGAACAGCCCAACTTTCGCAGGGCGCTGCCGGTTATAAAGCCGGCGGATTGAGTCACCAAGTCTCTTTTTGCGGTTATTTCCCCTCCAACAACCCGCAATATTCCTGTATCGTTGTCATCCGGAAACCCCGCAACGGCAATGCTTCGGGCGGTTACATGAGCGGGAGGGTTTTCAAGCAGATTGCAGAAGAAGTATTTGTACAAAGCATTGCTGCAAGTCCCAAATTTACAGCGTATAATGACACGATTATGACCAAGACGCCGCGAGTGAAATCCGGTTTATCCGAACATTCGGAATATGCAATGAAAAAATTGGATGTGAAATATACCGACAGTCTGAAAGGAGAATGGATGAGCGCCCACACGGCAGATGACCGCATACTTCTCAGCAGCAGGAGAATACAGGGCGATTTGGTGCCGAACGTAGTTGGAATGGGCGCAAAAGATGCGGTTTACGCTTTGGAAAAAGCAGGTTTGCGGGTTGTTTTGGCAGGACATGGAGAAGTGAAAAGCCAGTCGCTAACGGCAGGCGCCAGGGTATCGAAAGGACAGACAATTGTCATTCAATTACAATAATATAAAACGATAACGGTAGAGACAAGGCAATGCCTTGTCTCTACAAAAACAACAATATAATAGGTATGGAACTGAAAAAACTTACAGACAAAACAGGAATCAAAGAAATATCCGGCAATCCGGATATTGAGATACAAGGCATTCATTCCGATTCCCGGAAAATTGAGGCGGGATGGCTGTTCGTCGCCGTTCCCTATACACAACCCGAAAGAAACGGACACCGGTTTATCGGAAAAGCCATTGAAAACGGAGCAGTAGCCATCGTTTGCCAAACGCTCCCCGAAAATTTGCAGGACAACATTACCTATATCCGGGTGGATGATAGCGCCGAAGCCCTGGGGCAAATTGCTTCTGCTTGGAACGGTAATCCTTCCGCTCACTTGACCTTGGTGGGCGTAACGGGAACAAACGGCAAGACGACGATAGCCACCTTATTATATACGATGTTCCGAAAATTGGGATATAAAGCCGGTTTGCTGTCAACCGTCACGAATTATGTCGATGACAAGGCGATACCGACCACAAACACTACGCTCGGCGCCATCGAACTGAACGGTCTGTTGGCACAGATGGTCGAAGCCGGTTGCGATTACGTTTTTATGGAAGTCAGTTCCCATGGTGTAGTAGAGAAAAGAATCTCCGGTTTGCAGTTTAAAGGTGGGATTTTCACCAACTTAACGCGCGACCATTTGGATTATCACCCGACATTTGAAGATTACCGCGATGCGAAAAAGGCGTTCTTCGACAGACTGCCCGCCAGTGCCTTCGCTTTGACCAACAAGGACGATAAAAACGGACTGTTTATGTTGCAAAATACGAAAGCGAATAAACAAACCTACTCGGTTCTTTCTTTGGCAGACTTCAAAGGGAAAATCCTTGAAACGCATATTGAAGGTACGTTGATGAGCATTAACAACAAGGAAGTTACCACGCAATTTGTCGGTAAATTTAATGTTTACAACCTGTTAGCCGTTTATGGAGCTGCGGTATTGTTGGAACAAAATCCCGATGACGTGCTGGTTTTACTCAGTACGCTTCATTCGGTGGCGGGACGTTTCCAGACTTTCCGTTCGCCCGAAGGATACACGGCCATTGTGGATTACGCGCACACGCCCGACGCACTGACCAATGTACTGAACGCCATTCACGAAGTCCTGACCGGACGGGGAAACATCATTACCGTAGTCGGTTGCGGCGGAAACCGCGACAAAGGCAAACGACCGATCATGGCAAAAGAATCGGCAAGATTGAGTGACCGGGTGATTCTCACGTCCGACAACCCGCGGTTTGAGGAACCTGAAGCTATTCTCAGCGACATGTTTGCCGGCTTGACGGATGAAGATATGAAAAAGACGCTGAAAATCACCGACCGCAAGGAAGCCATTCGCACCGCTTGCCTGTTGGCGCAAGCCGGAGATGTGGTGTTGATTGCCGGAAAAGGGCATGAGGATTATCAGGAAGTGAAAGGGGTGAAGTATCATTTTGATGACAGGGAAATAGTGCGGGAAATTTTTAAATCATAAAAGTTATGTTATACTATTTATTCGATTATCTTGACAAACTCGATTTCCCCGGCGCCGGAATATTCCACTACATTTCCTTCCGCTCGGCGATGGCCCTGATTTTCTCTTTGGTAATCTCCACCATTATCGGCCGGAGAATCATCGAAAAACTCCAACTGATGCAAATCGGTGAAACCATCCGCAATCTGGGTTTGGAAGGCCAGATGAAGAAAACGGGAACGCCTACGATGGGCGGAATCATTATCATCATTGCGATTCTCGTTCCGGTTTTGTTGCTGGCCAAATTGACCAATGTCTATATTATCCTGATGCTGATTACAACTGCTTGGCTTGGAGTTATCGGATTTATAGACGATTACATCAAAGTAATCCGGAAAAACAAAGACGGGTTGAGCGGTAAATTCAAAATTGTGGGACAAGTCGGTTTGGGTTTGATTGTCGGCCTGACCATTTATTTAAGTCCCGATGCGGTGATACGCGAGAACATTGAAATTCGCGAGAACGACGTTATCACAGAAATTATTTACAATCAAGAAGTTAAATCAACGCAAACCACCATTCCTTTCCTAAAAAACAACAACTTCGATTACCGGAGTTTGGCGTTTTTCATGTCGAATCACAGGACGGCGGCGACCTGGATTATTTTTGTAATTATTACAATTTTCATTGTCACAGCGGTATCCAATGGGGCTAATCTCACGGATGGATTGGATGGACTGGCGGCCGGCAGCTCGGCCATCATAGGCGTTGCCTTAGGCATATTGGCTTATGTATCAAGCCATATCAAATATGCTGCTTATCTGAACATCATGTATATTCCAGGTTGTGAGGAATTGGCCGTTTTTGCAAGCGCATTTATCGGCGCATGTATCGGATTTTTATGGTACAACGCTTTTCCGGCGCAGGTTTTTATGGGTGATACCGGTTCGCTCACTTTGGGCGGAATCATAGCCGTTTTCGCCATTATTATCCATAAAGAATTATTGTTGCCGATTCTCTGCGGCGTCTTTTTTGCCGAAAGTGTTTCGGTAATGATGCAAGTTGCGTATTTCAAATATACGAAAAAGAAATATGGTGCAGGCAGGCGCGTATTTAAAATGACGCCTTTGCACCATCATTTCCAGAAAGCCGGCAATGCCGGCATTGACGCTTGGATACAGAAACCGTTGATAGCTGTTCCCGAATCGAAAATCGTTGTCCGTTTCTGGCTGATTGGGATTATTTTGGTGGTATTGGCGATTGCCACTTTGAAAATGAGGTAAATATGAACAAAAATTCAAATATCGACATGGCGCATCGCGCCAATGCATTTATAGCCGTGGGTGACAACCCACGGTCAGGGGAAGTACGAATCGTCATTTTAGGCGCAGGCGAGAGCGGCGCAGGCGCCGCCGCGCTGGCAAAAAAGAAAGGTTTCGACGTTTTTGTTTCGGATTTATCAACCATAAAAGACAAATACAAGGAAATTTTGGAAAGATACGAAATTCCCTACGAAGAAGGCCAGCACACGGAAGAAAAAATCCTGAACGCCAATGAAATCATTAAAAGTCCGGGCATTCCCGACAAAGCGCCGATCGTAAAAAAAATTCACGGAAAAAATATTCCGGTGATTTCGGAAATCGAATTTGCCGGAAGATATACGAATGCGAAAACAATCTGTATCACAGGAAGTAACGGAAAGACAACCACAACCATGCTGACTTACCATATTCTGAAAAGCGCCGGACTGAACGTCGGTTTAGCCGGAAACGTCGGGGAAAGCTTCGCTTTGCAAGTGGCCGAACAGAATTACGATTATTACGTCATCGAACTAAGCAGCTTCCAGTTGGACGGCATGTTCGATTTCCGTGCGGATATTGCTGTTTTACTGAACATTACGCCCGATCATCTCGACCGTTACAATTACGAAATGCAGAATTACGTCAATTCCAAAATGCGGATCATCCGGAATCAAACGGCAGCAGATGCTTTTATTTTTTGGAACGATGATCCGATTATACAATTACGAATTACGAATTACGAATTACGAATTACAAATGACAAATTACGAAATGACAAAGAATCATGTCCTACGCTTTATCCTTTTGCATTAACGAAAGGAGAGGACGTAATTGCCTATACCGAAGATAAACAACTGATTATAAAAACTCCTAAAGGAAATTTCAATATGGAAGAAGAATTAGTCGCGTTGACAGGAACACACAATTTGTACAACTCATTAGCGGCGGGAATTGCTGCTAAATTATTGGATATCAAGAACGAAGATATCCGCCGTTCCCTCAGTGATTTCAAAGGGGTTGAACACCGTTTGGAAAAAGTGGCCAAAGTGCAGGGCGTCGAATACATCAACGATTCGAAAGCGACCAATGTCAATTCGACCTGGTACGCCTTGCAAAGCATGAAAACGCCTGTCGTCCTGATTCTTGGCGGAACGGACAAAGGCAATGATTACGGGGAAATTGAAGCATTGGTAAAAGAAAAATGCCGCGCACTGATTTATCTCGGCGTGGACAATTCCAAATTGCATCACTTTTTCGATAAAACAGTAGCTCAAACGACCGAAGCACATTCCATGGAAGAAGCTGTTTCAAAAGCATACAGCATTGCAGAACAGGGTGATACCGTTTTGTTATCCCCCTGCTGCGCCAGCTTCGATTTGTTTGAAAACTACGAAGACAGAGGAAAACAATTTAAACATTGTGTCAGAAGGCTTTGAAAATTGAGAATTGAAAATTGAGAATTGAGAATGAATGGATTTTAGTTTTTAGTTTTTAACTTTTAGTTTTTAGTTTTGACTAACGTCGAACGATGTTTCGTAATTCGTAATTTGTAATTCGTAATTAAAATCAGTATGGATTTTTTAAGCAAAATATTTCGCGGCGACCGGGTAATCTGGATGATTTTCGTGTTCCTATGCGCTATTTCAATCATTGAAGTGTATAGCGCATCCAGTACATTAACTTTCAAGACCGATTATTGGCGGCCGATTATGAAGCATGTCATGTTCTTATTGGGAGGTTTGTTTGTCGTCTTGGTAGTTCACAGTGTCAGGCCTAAATACTTTTCCATTGCTTTGTTGGCGCTTCCGTTGGCTTGTTTTTTGTTGGTGGTTACCAAGTTGACCGGCACGGAAACAAATGACGCAACCCGGTGGTTATCAATTGGTGGAATCAGTTTTCAGCCCTCGGAATTTGCCAAACTTTGTTTGATTGGCACGACCGCGTTTTTTCTCTCCAGGTATAAAAATACGGAGAAAAACATTCATTACCGGTTAATTTTAATTTCGGCGGTGATTACTTGCGGAATCATTCTGTTGGACAATTTTTCCACGGCATTTTTGCTTTTCGCCGTAGTCTTAATGATGATGTTTATCGGACAAATTCCTTTTAAAAAGCTGTTTGTAATCATTTCTATATGCGTTCTTGTCGGAGGCCTTTTTGTCACAGCCGTCAATGTTATGCCGGATCAAACTTTCGAGAAATATTGGTCTCGCCCGCTTACTTGGAAAGCGAGAGCGCCAATGCCTTTTAATTTTAAAGTATGGATAGCTCAAAAAGAAGCCAATAAAAACGAAATAAAAGATGATACTTATGAAGTGACCGATAAAAACTACCAAGTAACGCAAGCCAATATTGCCGTTGCCCGCGGGGGAGTTTTCGGTAGATTGCCGGGAAACAGCCGGCAAAGGGATTTTCTGCCGCAAGCCTATTCCGATTTTATTTTTGCGATTATCATTGAAGAATTGGGTTTGGTTGGCGGAATACTTGTCTTGGCGCTTTATGTCTTTCTGTTTATCCGGTCGGGAATTATTGCCGGACGATGCGATAAACTGTTTCCCAAACTCTTGGTGATGGGTTGTGCACTGGTTTTGGTTTCACAGGCTTTGGCGAATATGGCCGTAGCCGTCAATCTGATACCGGTTACCGGACAACCTTTGCCGTTAGTGAGTCGAGGGGGAACTTCCACTTTGGTTACTTGCGCCTTTTTCGGAATCATATTGAGTGTCAGTCGTTATGAAAACGAACGAGGCATACAGCGGGAAGAAGAAATCAACGAAGAATTGGAAGAACAAAAAATGATGGAAGAAACGGAAATTGCTATTGTATAACATACCCCCCAACCCCCTGAAGGGGGAGTTAAGGCAGTGAGTATGCTTATTATGCTACGGTCATAGCCCCCTTCAGGGGGTTGGAGGTAAAAATAAAAACGTTATGATAGAACAATTAAAAATAATCATCAGCGGAGGCGGCACCGGCGGCCACATTTTCCCGGCGCTATCCATTGCCGACGCCTTGAAAGAACGCTACCCCGATGCGGAAATCCTGTTCGTCGGAGCCGAAGACCGAATGGAGATGGAGCGCGTTCCGGCTGCGGGTTATCCGATTGTCGGATTACCGGTTGCAGGTTTTGACCGCAAAAATCTGTTGAAAAATATCAGCGTTATTTTCAAATTGTTGAAAAGCATGCATCTGGCGCGGAAAACAGTGAGAAAATTCCGTCCCGATATAGCCGTTGGCGTAGGAGGATATGCAAGCGGGCCAACATTGAAAGCAGCTAACCGATTGGGTATCCCGACTTTGATTCAGGAACAAAATTCATACGCCGGAATAACCAATAAACTGTTGGCGAAAAAAGCAGAGAAAATCTGTGTGGCTTACGAAGACATGGAGAAATTTTTCCCTGCCGGAAAAATCGTTCTGACCGGCAATCCCATCCGTAAAGATTTGGTTCATCTGGAAGAAAAACGAAAGAAAGCCTATTCTTTCTTCGGCCTTGATCCTGATATGCAGACAATTCTTGTTTTGGGTGGAAGTTTGGGTGCAAAAACACTAAACCAGTGTATGATACAAGCATTTCCGACACTCCGCGACGGAAGCGTACAATTCCTTTGGCAATCGGGGAAAGCCTATTTTCACGATTCCCTGAAACAATTGGAAAAATATTCGCAACATCCGATTAAACTGACGGAATTTATTTCCCGCATGGATTTGGCTTATTCCGTTGCCGACTTGATTATTTCCCGCGCGGGCGCCGGCTCGATTTCGGAATTTTGCATGATTGGAAAACCGGTTATTCTTGTGCCTTCGCCCAATGTTGCCGAAGACCACCAGACAAAAAATGCGATGGCTTTGGTAAAGAAAGAGGCAGCCATTCTCGTTCCCGACGAAGACGCTTTGCAATCTCTGATTCCACTCGCTTTGGACACCGTTCACAACACAGAACGTTTGAAAGAATTGAGCGCCAATATCAAAAAACTGGCTTTACCTGATGCGGCAAACAAAATTGTAAATGAAATAGCAAATATTCTTCACTCTTCACCCTTCACCCTTCACTCTTCACCCTTCACTCTTCACTCTTCACTCTTCACTCTTCACTCTTCACTCTATTTCATCGGCGCCGGCGGCATCGGCATGAGCGCCCTCATCCGCTATTTCCTCGCCAAAGGAAAGAAAGTGGCCGGATACGACCGTGTCGAATCGGATTTGACGAAGCAGTTGAATGAAGAAGGCGCTGAAATTCATTACGAAGACAATACAGATTTGATTCCCCGGACATTCAAAGACAAAACGCAAACGGTAGTCGTTTGGACGCCGGCCGTTCCTCAGGACCATTCCGAACTGACATTTTTCCGCGAAAGCGGTTTCGAAATCATGAAACGCGCACAAGTTTTGGGTGAAATCACACGTACTACACGCGGACTGTGCGTCGCCGGTACGCATGGAAAGACAACGACTTCAAGCATGATTGCCCATTTGCTGAAGCAATCAAAAATGGATTGCAACGCATTCCTCGGCGGAATTTTGAAAAATTACGACAGCAATCTTCTGTTGTCCGATACCAGCGATTTGACCGTGGTCGAAGCCGACGAATACGACCGCTCTTTCCATTGGTTGAGTCCATATATGGCAGTGATTACTTCCGTTTCGCCCGACCATTTGGATATTTACGGAACAGAAGCAGCTTATAGAGAAGGATTTAGTCATTTTTCTTCGCTAATCAAGGAAAATGGAGTCTTGTTGGTAGAAGCAGGAGTAGATATTCCGTTAAATCTTAAGGAAGGAGTGAAAACCTATCGTTATGCAGGTGTTTGCCCCCAACCCACTGAAGGGGGCTTACCCCTAAATCCCCTGAAGGGGACTTGGGTTGATGCGGAACAAAAGTCCCCTTTAGGGGATTTAGGGGTAGATTTTTATGCCGAAAACATCCAAATCGGCAACGGCGAAATCTTCTTCGATTTTGTCACCCCCGAAAGAATAATCCCCCGTATTCAATTGGGCGTTCCGGTGAAAATCAATATTTCCAACGGAGTAGCAGCCATGGCGATTGCTTATCTGAACGGCGTTTCCGACGATGAGCTGAGAGCCGGAATGGCGTCTTTCCAAGGTGCGAAGCGCCGGTTTGATTTCCACATCAAACGCGACGATTTGGTGTTGATAGACGATTATGCCCATCACCCCGACGAATTGTGGGAAAGCATCACTTCTGTCCGGCAATTGTATCCGGATAAAAAACTGACGGTGATTTTCCAACCGCATTTGTATTCACGTACCAATGATTTTTACAAAGAATTTGCCAAGTCTTTGTCATTGGCCGACGAAGTGATTCTGATTCCAATTTATCCCGCACGCGAAGAACCGATTCCGGGCGTATCTTCTCAAATGATTCTGGATCTGGTAACAAGCTCCGAAAAACACTTGTTCGGCAAAACGGAATTATTGGAACAGGTGAAGAAAAACAAGTACGAAGTGCTTTTGATTGCCGGCGCCGGCGATATTGAGCTTTTGGTTGAACCTATAAAAAACAGTTTGAATGGTTAAGAAAATACTAATCGGTTTATTTGCAGTTATTCTATTGATTTACATAGGATTTACAATGGTTTACATGAATTTTTTCCACACTTCGGAAGATTTGACCTGTACGAAAATCGAGGTAGAAGTGGTGAATACATGGGGGCAAAACTATATTTCCAACAATGAAGTGATTGCTTTGATGAAAAACCGGAATATATTTCCCGTTGGAAAAAAATTGAGTGAAATCAGTAGCGCCGAAATCGAAGAAAAACTGGCAAACGATAAGTTGATTAAAAGAGCGGAATGTCTCAAAACCGTAGGCGGAGATGTAAAAGTAAAAGTTTACCAGCGCATTCCGGTTTTACGGGTATTTTCGCAGAACGGAAGTTATTACGTTGATAATGAAAGAGAAATCATGCCCGTTCCGGGAAATTTTTCAGCTTACGTTCCGGTTGCCAGCGGAAATATCAATAATGAGTATGCCAAAAAACAACTGTATGATTTTGCGAACTATTTACAAAAAGATAAATTCTGGGATTCCCAGATTGCACAGATATATGTAGCGCCCAATCAGGATGTCATATTGACGCCTACGGTGGGCGACCATCAAATTATTTTGGGAAAAATCGAGGATTATAAAGAAAATTTAGATAAATTGCGGGTGTTTTACGAAAAAGGGTTGAATAAAATAGGGTGGAACAGATATTCGGTTATCAATCTGAAATATAAAAACCAGGTTGTTTGTACGCTGACCGGCGCTGCCCTGAAAACGCGGAGTGAAATATCCGATTGGACGGAATAATAAATACATAAAACTTATAAATAATGGAACAGCACATTGTCGCAATTGACCCGGGCACTTCAAAAATGATTGCCATGATTGCCAAGAAAGAAGCAAGTGGGAAGATATCTATTTCACGCACCGAAAAGATGGATTCGGAAAACGCAATCCGAAGAGGTTGTGTCTATAACGTGGATGCTGCCGCTGAAAAAACGGCTAATTTGATTAGTCGCTTAAACAGGGATTATGCAATGCCCAAACTACGCGCTCCGATTGAGAAGGTATATGTAAGCATCGGGGGACAATCCATGCATACGGAGCGTTACAGCATCCGGAAACAAATTGAAAACGGGCTGATGATTGACCGGCCCTTGTTGAATAAAATCGAGGAAGAAGCAAAACAATACAAACCGGAACTATATGAGGTACTGGAAATCCTTCCTCCCGAGTATTATGTGGACGGACAATTAAATGCCAGTCCGAGAGGTACTACCGCTTCCTCTATTGAAGCGCGTTACCAGTTGATTGTAGTGAGCAATCCCAATTTGAAAAACTTGATAAGGAGAGCCATTCCCGAAAAAATAGAAATTGTGAAATACATAGTTGCTCCATTGGCCACGGCAGCGGCTGTATTGGAAAAGAAAGAGAAAGAATTGGGCTGCGCTTTGGTGGAATTTGGCGCCGGAGTCACTTATGTTTCCATCTATAAAAGCGGAATTTTGAGGTATTTAGTTACCATTCCTCTGGGCGGCTTAGCCATTACCAAAGATATCCGTTGCCTGAATGTTTCGGAAGAAGAAGCCGAAAATCTGAAAAAGAATTACGGCAGCGCCATTGCGGATTTGGAAGATGTGAGAAAAATAACAATAGATGAGGGACTTAGCACTTCACGCGAAATCGAAGTCAGGAATTTGAATGCGATTATCGAAGCGAGAATGGATGAAATTCTGGAAAATGTCATTCATCAGATTCAGGAATCGGGATATGGCGATTCGTTGGGTTCGGGTATCGTTATTACCGGCGGCGGCGCGATGCTCCGTCATTTGGAGGACTCTTTCCGAAACAAAACGAATAGAAATATCCGGCTTGCCTGTCCGACAGCTACCGGAACCAATCAACCGGCTGATTATTCAACGATTATCGGTTTATTAACTTTGGCAAAAAAGGACTGTGTTGATCCTTCTACAAAAGAAAAAGGCGGTTGGTCAGGACGCATTTTCGGTGAGGACACTTCTGTAGAACAACCCGGTCAGGAACAAAAACCGAAAGAAACGACAATAAAACCGCAAACTCCACCGAAACCACTTAAGGAAAAAGGCGGAGGACTTTTCGGCGTGATGGTGAAAAAATTGGGTGATATATCGGACAATTTGTTTAGTACGGCGGATTTTGAACCGGATAATAAAAATGATAACAACGAAAAAAATCAATAATCATGGAAGAAAATAGCATACAGTCGGAAAGCGAATTATTGCAATTTGATTTTCCAAGAGAAATCCCGTCGATTATAAAAGTGTTGGGTGTCGGCGGCGGCGGCGGAAACGCCGTTACGCACATGTACTGCGAAGGCGGTATCCGTGATGTATCCTTTGTTTTGTGCAATACCGACAACCAAGCCATGCTGAAAAGCGAGGTGCCTGTCAAAATGCAGTTGGGCAAACAAACCACCGAAGGTTTGGGCGCCGGCGGAAAACCCGAAATGGGACGGAAAGCGGCGGAGGAAAGCATCGCCGATTTGGAAAAATTACTGAGTGACGGAACCAAAATGGTATTTGTTACAGCCGGTATGGGCGGCGGAACCGGTACAGGCGCAGCTCCCATCGTGGCAGGCGTTGCCAAAAAAATGAATATATTAACCGTAGGAATCGTCACCATTCCATTTCTGTTTGAAGGCGTTAAAAAAATCATACAGGCCTTGAAAGGCGTTGAAGAAATCAAACAAAACGTGGACGCTTTGCTGGTAATCAACAATGAACGTCTCCGCGACATTTACTTCGACCTCGACATTCCGAACGCCTTCAAAAGGGCCGACGATACTTTGACGGTAGCTGCCAAAAGCATATCGGAAATTATCACTGTAGCCGGTTATATTAACTTGGACTTCGCGGATGTCAATACGATTCTCCGTGACGGAGGCGTTGCCATTATGAGTAACGGACTGGGCAGAGGCGAAAACCGGGTTTCGACAGCGATTAATAATGCTTTACATTCTCCATTATTGAATAACAATGACGTATTCAAAGCAAAAAAAATCCTGTTGAACATCACATTCGGCGCCATCCAACCTTTGATGATGGAAGAAATGAATGAAGTTCACGATTTCATGGGCAAATTCAACTCCGATATCGAAGTAATCTGGGGTACGGCTTCCGACCCGGAATTGGAAGACAATATCAAAATAACGATTCTGGCAACCGGTTTCGGCATTGAAGACGTCGTTCCTCTGACAGAAATCGAAAACGGAAGAAAAAAAGTACTCGAAGATTCCGAAATCATCCGGAAAGCAGAAGCAGAATTGCAGCACACCGAAGAAGAAGAAAAGTGGATACGCTACTTACTGAAAAAATATTACGGGGAAGACGTTTCCATGGACAGGATTAAAACGAACCGTCCCAAACCGTTTATCTTCAATCTGAATAATATGGATGATAACGAAATCATCGAAGCGCTGATTACTTATCCGGCATACACCCGCAGTCCGCAACTAATGCTCAATATCGCGCGGAAAGCAGAAGCCCGGAGAACCGCAGAAGTCTTCGAAGAAAACTAAAAATAATTCTCAATTTTTAATTCACAATTATTATGACACTATTTGATACAATCAGCAACGACATCAAGACTGCCATGCTGGCGAAAGACAAAATCCGCCTGGAAGCTTTGCGCGGAGTAAAGAAAGAATTTTTGGAAGCCAAAACCGCCAAAGGTGCGGATGGCGACCTGAGTGATGAAACCGCAGTGAAAATCCTGCAAAAGATGGTAAAGCAACGCAAAGACAGCGCCGCCATTTATCAGGAACAAAACCGTCCTGAACTGGCTGAGAGAGAGCTGGCTGAATCCGGTTTTATCGAAGAATATTTGCCGAAGCAAATGTCGCCCGAAGAATTGGAAAAAGCCATCCGGGAAATTATCGCCCAAGTGGGAGCGACTTCCGCCAAAGACATGGGCAAGGTAATGGGTGTGGCGACGAAAGCGCTGGCGGGAAAAACCGAAGGGCGGTTGATTTCGGAGGCGGTAAAGCGACTGTTGAATTAATGGGGCTGACCTTGCGTGCATTTCAAATTGAGGCAACGTTATGCCGACTCCGTAGAGACGGATAATTATCCGTCTCTACAAAACGCAGACAACAAAAACGCCGACGAACAACAAATACAGTTATTGGAAGAAATTACTTGTATACATCTTTTCTGTGTGCGGTTTCAAGCGCCAAGACAATACATTCTTCGTTTTGAATGTCGCAAATAATTCGATAATCGCCCACACGGTATCGCCAAAGTCCTTTCAGATTGCCTATTAATGCTTTGCCAAATGCACGGGGATTTTCAGAACCATCAACATTTTTCTTCAAATACTTCAATATCTTTTGAGCATTTGCATTATCTATTTTATCGAGCGATTTATCAAATTTATCTGAAAAAGAAAGGCTGTAGCTCATAAAATATTATATTTTTTGTATAATTCCGAAATAGGGCGTGATTTTTTACCGCTTGCTAAATACTCTGCGTATGCCTGCTCTCCTATCATAGCATCATACGCATCTTCAGTATCTACTCCGATTGTGAATGGTATGCAGCCTGTTTCCGCCACTTTGGCAAAAAATATTCTAATAGCAGTAGCGCTATCCATTCCAAATGAATGAAAATAAGCCTCTGCTTTTTCTTTGATTAGAGGGTCTATTCGTGCCTGAACTAATGTTGTTGCCATACTTTTGTATTTTTAATTATGAATATTACATACAATGGTATGCAAAATTACTGTATTTTTTTGAATTGGCAAAATTGCGCTTTATTACTTTTTAATAAGCGATTTTCCGAAAAAAATCCATAACTTTGTACCCTAATTTCAAAAATCAAAAAAATGTCAGAAAAATTCCCTTATAAAATCGCCGACATCTCGCTGGCCGATTTCGGACGAAAAGAAATTGAAATAGCCGAACACGAAATGCCGGGTTTAATGGCTATCCGTAAAAAATACGGCAAGGAAAAACCTTTGAAAGGCGCGCGTATCACAGGCTCTTTGCACATGACGATCCAAACGGCTGTATTGATTGAAACTTTGGTAGAATTAGGCGCCGATGTGCGTTGGGCCAGTTGTAATATTTTCTCTACACAGGATCATGCCGCCGCTGCCATCGCCGCTGCCGGAATCCCTGTATTTGCATGGAAAGGCGAATCACTGGAAGAATACTGGTGGTGTACCGATCAGGCTTTGCGTTTCCCCGACGGTCAAGGCCCCAACCTGATTGTTGACGACGGCGGAGATGCTACTTTGCTGATTATCTGGGGATACAAAGCCGAAAACGACGCAAATTTCTTGAACCGCAAAGGCAGCAATCACGAAGAACAGGTGATTCTTGATACTTTACGCCGCATATTGGACGAAAATAAAATCCGTTGGCATCAGACAGTATCCGAATTGAAAGGCGTTTCGGAAGAAACGACAACCGGCGTTCACCGGCTGTATCAGATGTTGGAAAAAGGAGAATTGTTGTTCCCTGCTATCAACGTAAATGATTCGGTCACCAAATCCAAATTCGACAATTTGTACGGCTGCCGCGAATCTTTAGCCGACGGCATCAAAAGAGGTACCGATGTGATGATTGCCGGTAAGGTGGTTGTGGTGTTGGGTTACGGCGATGTGGGCAAAGGCTGTGCCAAATCCATGCGTTCCTACGGCGCCCGCGTGATTGTCACCGAAATCGACCCGATTTGCGCTTTACAAGCGGCCATGGAAGGTTTTGAAGTGATCCCGATGGAAAAGGCCGTCAAAGAAGGCAATATTTTTGTGACAACGACCGGAAACCGTGACGTGATTACTGTCGATCATATCTCTCAAATGAAGGATCAGGCGATTGTTTGCAACATCGGCCATTTCGACAACGAAATCCAGGTGGATAAATTGGTGAATTATCCGGGTATTATCCATACCAATATCAAACCGCAAGTGGATAAATATACTTTCCCGGCTACGGGAAAATCCATTTTCTTATTGTCCGAAGGCCGTTTGGTCAATCTCGGCAATGCAACGGGACATCCTTCGTTTGTGATGAGTAACTCGTTTACCAACCAGACTTTGGCACAGTTGGATTTGTGGCAAAACCAATACGAAATCGGCGTTTATCGTTTGCCCAAGCATTTGGACGAAGAAGTTGCCCGCTTGCATCTGGAACGCATCGGTGTTGAGCTGACGGTTTTGACTCCCGAACAGGCTGATTATATTGGTGTTAATATTGATGGGCCGTATAAGGCGGAACATTATAGGTATTAATTGAGAGTTGAGAATTGAGAATTGAGAATTTAAATTAAATAGTAATTTTTATGCGTTTTGCGGTTCTTTCTCCTTTTTATCCCTATCGGGGTGGTATTGCGCAGTTTAGCATGTCGCTTTATCAGGCATTGGCGAAAGAGCATGACGTAAAGGTATTTTCTTTTTCGCGTTTATATCCGGGATTTTTATTCCCGGGTAAAACGCAATTTGTGGAAGGCGGTGAAGCGGCGAATCTCGTTCCGTCTGAAAGGATTTTGGACAGCATTAATCCTTTTTCTTACGAAAAAACGGCCAGAGCCATCGAAAAATACCAACCCGATGTGTTGGTGATTGCCTATTGGATGTCGTTCTTCGCTCCGGCTTACGGACATATCGCCCATAAATTACAGGGTAAAACCCGCATCATAGCCTTGGTTCACAACGCCATTCCCCATGAACCGAAATTTTATGACAAACCGCTCTCGAAGTTGTTTTTCAATCAAGCAGACGGATTTATGATTTTAAGCGAATCCGTAAAAAAGGATTTGCTTTCGCTTTATCCTCACGCAAAATATTGTCTGCAAGCGCATCCTTTGTACGATCATTTTGGTGAAAAACAGGATAGAAAAAAGGCTTGTGAAACCTTGAACCTGAATCCGGACAAGAAAACCTTGCTGTTTTTCGGTTTAATCCGCGATTACAAAGGCTTGGATTTGCTGCTTAACGCCATGTCTTTTTTGGACGATTCCTACCAATTGATTATTGCCGGCGAATCTTACGGCGATTTCGGGAAATATCAACAGATCATCGACGTTTCTCCGGCAAAAGAACGCATACAAGTCCGGAACAAATACATTGCCGACGACGAAGTCCCCCTCTTGTTTTCGGCTGCCGATGCACTGGTGTTGCCCTACAAATCGGCGACACAAAGCGGAGTAATTCCAGTCGCCTATCATTTTGAAGCGCCAATCGTTGCAACCGATGTGGGTAGTCTGAAAGACACGATTGAGACGGCAGGGACGGGAATTGTCAGTCGTCCGCAAGCGAAAAGCATTGCCGGAGGGATTCAACAACTGTTCGCCGAAGGAACGGAAAAATTCATCGAAAATATCCGGATCGAAAAACAAAAACTTTCTTGGGAGGTTTTTGCAAAAGCTTTGGTTGAGTGGTTAGTGGTTAGTGATTAGTGGTTAGTGGTTAGTGATGATTTGGCGGTTTTTATACTGCTTGTAATCATTTTTATGAGTTCTACTGCATCGTTATTGATGCTATCAAATTCGCGAACCATAGCGCCTACCGATGTACCGCTTCGTAAAATCTGTTTGGATAAAACAAACTCTTTTTTCTCATCGCATAAATGCTTATATAAATTCACAATCCTTACCGCAAATTTAAAACTCTTTTCCTTTAAAACGCTCTTTTTCATAATTATCTCATATTTTAATCACTAATCACTAACCATTAACCACTAATCACTAACCATTAACCACTAATCACTAACCATCATTCCAACAAAAATATCTCCGAAGGCGTAGAACGCTTCAAAACATTCAGGTTCACATCTTTACCGACGCGGATGCCATACTTCCCCATCTCCATTTCCACGGTTTTGTAAGCCAATTCGGGGTGATTGTTTTCTTTGCTCAGGTGGCAAAGCCAGATATTTCTCAGGTGCAAATCAAAATTAGCAGCTAAAAATTCGGCGATTTCGGAATTGCATAAATGGCCGTTTCCGTCGGAAATCCGCTTTTTCAAACGCCCGGAATAACTGCCGCAACGTAACATTTCCCGGTCATAATTGGCTTCGACAACCAAATGATTAGCCATCCGGATATATCCTCCCACTGTGTCGTTGATATGCCCGACATCTGTTGCCAATACCCATTTATGATGTTTATAATTAACCATATAGCCAACGCAATCGCTGGCGTCGTGTGGAATACCGAAAGCCGTAATCTTAAAATCTTTAATGCAAACCGATTCTTCTTTTTCAATAATCCGGCGCGAAAGACTCAATTTCTCGTCAATATATCTGCTGTTCTCTAATCCTTCATGAACTTTTTGCGTAGCATAGACAGGAATACCGTATTTTTCGCCTAAACTTCCAACGGATTTAATGTGGTCGGCATGGTCGTGAGTGATAAACACCGCCATAATTTGTTCCATGCCTATACCATTGTCTTTCAGCGCTTTTTTTATGGTTCGCATCCCAACACCGGCATCCATAAGAATCCCATATTCGTCTGTGCCTAAGTAATAACAATTACCGCTGCTCCCGCTCGCTAAACTCAGGAATTTTAACCCCATCCGATTGTCTGTGTAAATTTACCGGTTAATACAATGAATATTAATTTCAATTATCAAAACGCGACAAAGATAAGAAATTATTCCAAAATTTTTACTAATTTTGCGCTCTAACTTGATTAATACATAGAAAAATGAAGACATTCATGGACGATAACTTTGTGTTGCAGACAGAAACTGCGCAGCAACTTTATCACGAACACGCAAAAAAACAACCGATAATTGATTATCACTGTCACTTAGACCCGAAACAAATTGCACAAAACCGGCAATTTGACAATCTCGGACAAATCTGGCTGGAAGGCGACCATTACAAATGGCGCGCCATGCGAACCAATGGAATTGACGAACGATACATTACCGGCAAAGAAACTTCCGACTGGGAAAAGTTCGAAAAATGGGCGGAAACCGTTCCTTATACCATGCGTAACCCTTTGTATCACTGGACACATTTGGAACTGAAAACGGCTTTCGGCGTAGATACCATCCTCAAACCGGAAACGGCCAAAGAAATCTACGAAAAATGTACTGCTTTGTTGCGGACTCCCGAATACAGCGCCCGCGGCCTGATGCAGAAATACAACGTCCGCACGGTTTGTACGACCGACGATCCCACCGATTCGTTGGAGTATCATATTGCCTTGAAAAAAGAAGGATTTGCGGTGAAAGTCTTGCCCACTTGGCGTCCCGATAAAGCAATGGCGGTTGAAAATCCTGCCGCTTTCCGCGCTTATGTTGATAAATTATCGGAAGTATCGGGCGTTTCCATTGCCAATTTCGACGACCTGTTGCAGGCTTTGAAAGTCCGTCATGATTTCTTTGCTTCGGCAGGTTGCAAATTGTCCGACCATGGCATTGAAAAGTTTTACGCAGAAGATTTTACCGCTTCGGAAATCAGCGCTATTTTCAAAAAGGTATATGGCGGAACGAATTTGAGTCAGGAAGAAATATTGAAATTCAAATCGGCCATGCTTTACGAAGGCGGAAAAATGGATTGGGAAAAAAATTGGACACAACAATTTCATTACGGTGCGCTTAGAAATAACAATTCATTGATGTTCAAAAAATTAGGGCCTGATACGGGTTATGATTCCATCGCCGATTACGATACGGCAAGAGAACTTTCGAGATTATTGGATAAACTCCACAGCGAAGGCAAATTAGCAAAAACAATTCTTTACAATCTTAATCCTCGCGATAACGATATGATAGCGACCATGTTGGGAAATTTCCAGGAAGGCCCTGTCGCCGGAAAAATACAATTCGGTTCGGGATGGTGGTTTTTAGACCAGAAATACGGGATGGAAGCGCAGATGAATTCCTTGTCCGTGTTAGGTTTGCTGAGCCGTTTTGTCGGAATGCTGACCGATTCGCGGAGTTTCCTGTCCTATCCGCGTCATGAATATTTCCGCCGGATACTTTGTAATCTGATTGGTAATGACGTGGAACAAGGGCTGTTGCCGGTTTCGGAACTGCCGTTCCTGGGAAAATTAGTAGAAGATGTATCCTATAATAACGCAAACAAATATTTTGAGTTCTAATATGAAAAAAGTTGTAACTTTTGGAGAAGTGATGCTCCGTTTGGCCACTCCCGATTACCTGCGATTGAGTCAATCCACCCGGTTAAACGCCACTTTCGGAGGCGGCGAAGCCAATGTAGCCGTTTCCTTGGCAAACTATGGTATTCCAACCGAATTTGTAACACGTTTACCAAAAAATGATATTGCCGAGTGGTGTATCTCCGAATTGCGAAAATACAATGTCGGCACCCAACAGATTGTTCGCGGAGGCAATCGCGTCGGAATTTATTTCCTTGAAACAGGAGCCGTTGCCCGTGCGTCCAAAGTGGTTTACGACCGGGCGGAATCGGCGATTGCCCGAATCGAACCGGGTATGGTCGATTGGAGAAGCATCTTCAAAGATGCACAATGGTTTCATTGGACGGGAATTACACCGGCTTTGTCGCAAGGAGCAGCCGATGCTTGCCTCGAAGCGATTCAAATCGCCAACGAAATGGGTGTAACCGTTTCCTGCGATTTGAATTATCGTAAAAACCTCTGGAAATACGGAAAATCAGCTTCCGAAGTGATGCCTGAACTTGTCGCAGGCTGCGATATTATCCTTGGAAATGAAGAAGATGCGGAAAAAGTATTCGGCATCAAACCTGAAGGATTCGACGTGTCGCACACGGGTGGCGAAGTCGATGCCGCTGAATTTGAATCGGTTTGTACCCAGTTGATGAAAAAATTCCCTAGGACAAAAAAAGTCATCATCACCTTGCGCGGCTCCATCAATGCCAACCACAACACTTGGGGCGGTTGTTTGTATTCCGACGGAAAACTCTATCAATCGAAACGTTACGACATCACGCATATCGTGGACAGAGTGGGCGGCGGCGACTCTTTTATGGGCGGTTTGATTTACGGCTTAATCACTTATCCCGAAAGCGATCAGAAAGCGTTGGAATTTGCGGTTGCGGCATCTGCGCTGAAACATACGATTTATGGGGATTTCAATTTAGTTACAGTCGCAGAAGTGGAGAATCTGTTGAAAGGTGATGGAAGTGGAAGGGTTTCGAGGTAATGATTATAAAATTGAAATAAGGTAATAAGGTTTATGGGAAATGCTATATTGCTACAGAATATTATAAAAAACATATATGGCAAAATTTAATAAAATACAAGTTTTGACTGCGATGACAAAAACCGGCATGGTTCCGGTTTTCTACCACAAAGATGTTGAAGTCGCAAAAAATGTCGTAAAAGCCTGCTACACAGGCGGAGTGAGAGCCTTCGAATTTACCAACCGCGGTGAATTTGCCCACGAAGTGTTCGGCGAATTAAACAAATTCGCAGCAAAAGAATGTCCCGAAATGATTTTGGGCGTAGGTTCAATCGTTGATGCACCCACGGCCTCCTTATACATTCAGTTGGGCGCCAATTTTGTAGTCGGACCTTTATTCAATCCCGATGTAGCCAAAGTTTGTAATCGTCGGTTAATTCCTTACACGCCCGGTTGCGGCTCGGTTTCCGAAATCGGTTTTGCACAGGAGGCCGGTTGCGATTTGTGCAAAGTTTTTCCGGGCGACGTGTTAGGTCCCAATTTCGTAAAAGGCTTGAAGGCGCCGATGCCTTGGTCGCTTTTGATGGTGACCGGAGGCGTTAAACCCGAAGAAGCCAACCTGAAAGCATGGTTCGACGCAGGTGTTTCCTGCGTGGGAATGGGTTCCAACCTTTTCCCGAAGGATGTCATTGAGGCGAAAAATTGGGATAAAATCTCCACGCTTTGCAAAAATGCTTTGGAAATTATTGAACCCTTGATAAATCACAAATAATAAAATAAATTATGAGTACTATTGAAAAACAAGCCGGACGAATGACAAACTACAGATGGGTCATTTGTGCGATGTTATTTTTTGCGACATTGGTAAATTACATGGACAGGCAAGTATTGTCGCTGACATGGGAAGGCTTTATCGCCCCCGAATTTCACTGGACAAACAAAAACTACGGACTGATAACAGGTTTATTTTCATTGTTTTACGCAGTCAGTATGCTTTTTGCCGGTCGTTTTGTCGATTGGATGGACACCAAAAAAGGCTTTCTTTGGGCAATCGGCATCTGGTCGGTGGGTGCAATATTGCACGCATTTTGCGGGATTGCCACTTCGGGTATCACAGCCGGAAAATGGCTGGTAGGCTTTGACGGTGCGAAAGAAGTGATCGGCACTGTGAATAATGTAGGAATGGTAGTAACGGTAAGCGTAACGCTGTTTATTTTCGCGCGTTTTGTACTTGCGCTCGGTGAAGCCGGTAACTTTCCCGCAGCCATCAAGGCAACCGCCGAATATTTTCCGAAAAAAGACCGCGCTTTTTCCACTTCCGTTTTTAACGCAGGTTCGACTATCGGCGCTTTGGTGGCGCCGCTTTGTATTCCTTTTTTGGCTCAGCATTGGGGTTGGGAACTGTCGTTTATAATTATCGGCGCTTTGGGCTTTATCTGGATGGGGTTTTGGATTTTCATTTACAAAAAACCGGAAGTGCATCCGAAAGTAAACAAGCAAGAACTGGAATACATCCTCTCGGACAGTGAAGAAAAAACAGTCGCAACGGGTGAAAAAACATCATTCTCACAATGCTTTAAATATCGTCAAACTTGGGCGTTTGCTTTCGGGAAATTTATGACCGACGGCGTTTGGTGGTTCTATCTGTTTTGGGCGCCCGCCTATTTGTCGCAAGTTTACGGATTAAAACTAAACAATGCGAATGATTCGCGCGGAATGATAGCGCTTGCGGTTTTATATGCAATCGTTATGTTGTCGCTTTATGGAGGAAAATTGCCGACAATAATTATCGAAAAAACGGGAAAGAATCCTTATGCAGCGCGGATGCAAGCCATGTTGATTTTTGCATTTTTCCCGCTTTTGGTACTTTTGGCGCAACCGCTTGGTCATATTTCCTATTGGATTCCGGTTATATTGATCGGTATTGCCGGTGCGGCGCATCAATCGTGGTCGGCGAATATTTTTTCAACAGTCGGAGATATGTTCCCGAAGAAAGCGATAGCTACGATTACCGGAATAGGCGGAATGGCCGGTGGTATCGGTTCTTTGATTATCCAGTTTGCGGCGGGTTGGTTGTTTGACTATTCAAAGGAAACAGGGATGCATGTGTTTGGTTTTGAAGGAATTAGGGCAGGATACTTTTTGGTGTTCTGTGTTTGTGCGGTTGCTTATTTGATAGGTTGGTTTGTTATGAGGGCTTTGGTTCCTAAGTATCAACTGATTACGGATTTGTAATTTCCGGATTGCTTCAGGGAAAGAAGGGGAAAGGAGGGGGAAGAAACGGCGGCTTCGCCGCCGTTTCTTCCCCCTCCTTTCCCCTTTTGCAGCCGCGTCATGTTGACCGAGCGCAGCGAGTGGAGACATCTCCTGATAATCGTTAAACACTAATTGGGAAATTTGTCGTACACCCAGCTTCAACGTATTTTCCAAAAGTGCTCTTTGTAGTCATCAATCGCTCGCAGGATAACATCATGAGCCACGTCAACATCATAGATATGCGTCAATTCTGTTTTTCGGATATCGCTCCCCGGAATATCCTTATAGGTTGTAAAATAATGCTTTAACCTTTCCAAAACGCCTTCTGGAATGTCGGATAAATGGCGACAATTTCCGTAAATGGCATCGTTGTAAAGTACCGCAATGATTTTATCGTCCGCTTGACCGCCGTCAAGCAGGCGGAACCCGCCAATGGGACGAACTTTCACTAAAAGGTCGCCGTGAACAATGTCTTTTTCCGTCAATACGCAAATATCCACAGGATCTCCGTCGCCTACAATGTCCGTGCGACCCAGCGCAATATTGCTAAGTTCAGCCACTTGTACGCTACTGTACGTTTGCGGAATAAAACCGTAAAGAGCCGGAATAATGTTGGAATACATTTGAGGACGGTCTATCGATAGATAACCGCTCTCTTTATCCACCTCATACTTAACGGTATCGGTAGGCACAATTTCGATAAACGCCGTTAATACTTCGGGATACGAATTTCCGATGCTGACCCCGTGCCAAGGATGTGCTTTGTACTGTCTATACATAGAATTTTTCATTAATAAACTACGGGAGATTCAATTCCCGTCACAATTTTTTTATTTTCCTCGTCAAAATCAACCTTAATATTATCGCCTTCATGAACATCCGCTTTGATAACCATCTCAGCCAATTCATCTTCCAGATATTTTTGGATAGCGCGTTTCAAAGGTCGTGCGCCGAATTGCACGTCGTAACCTTTGGAAGCAATAAACTCCTTCGCTTTGTCCGAAATTTCCAAGGTATAACCCAGTGTTTCCACCCGTTTGTAAAAACCGGCCAACTCAAGGTCGATAATCTTGTAAATCGTTCCCTTATCCAATTGGTCAAACATGATGATGTCGTCCACACGATTCAGAAATTCAGGGGCAAAAGCCCTGTTCAAAGCCTTGTGAATCACGCCGCGGGAAAATTCTTTCTCATCGGGGCTTGTGCCGACGGAGAATCCTATGCCTCGTCCGAAATCTTTCAACTGGCGTGTTCCCACGTTGGACGTCATAATGAGAATCGAATTTTTAAAATCAATCCGGCGTCCCAAACTGTCGGTCAGACGGCCTTCGTCCATCACTTGCAGTAAAATATTGAAGACATCGGGATGGGCTTTTTCGATTTCGTCCAAGAGAACCACAGAATACGGTTTGCGGCGCACTTTTTCGGTCAATTGTCCACCTTCTTCATAACCTACGTATCCCGGAGGCGCTCCAATAAGGCGCGAAACGGAGAATTTCTCCATGTATTCACTCATATCAATACGTATCAACGTATCGGCCGAGTCGAACAAATATTCGGCTAATTTCTTGGCCAAATGGGTTTTACCAACTCCGGTCGGGCCTAAGAACATAAACGTTCCGATGGGTTTATTCGGATCTTTCAAGCCGATCCGGTTGCGTTGGATGGCCTTTACGATTTTGCCGACGGCTTCGTCCTGCCCGATTATTTTGGATTTGAGGACATCTCCCATTTCCATCAGTTTCTGGTTTTCCGCCTTCGCAATCCGCTGTACGGGAACACCCGATATCATAGCCACGACTTCCGCTACTTTTTCTTCATCCACAATTTGACGGTTGATTTGCAATTCCTCTTCCCATTTGGATTTGGAGGCTTCCAGATTCAATAACAATTGCCTTTCCCGGTCGCGATAGCCGGCAGCCAATTCGAAATTCTGCGATTTAACTGCTTGAACTTTATGTTCTTTAATGTCTTCAATCTGTGCTTCCAATTCTTCAATGGCTTTTGGCACAACGATATTGGAAATGTGCGTTCGCGAACCGGCTTCGTCCATTGCGTCAATGGCTTTGTCGGGGAAATTCCGGTCGCTGATGTAGCGGTCTGTGAGTGTAACACAGGCTTTTATCGCTTCCGGAGTATAAAATACGTTGTGATGGTCTTCGTATTTTCCCTTGATGTTTTCAAGAATCTGCAATGTTTCTTCAGCCGTCGTCGGATCAACCATTACTTTTTGGAAACGGCGTTCCAGCGCACCATCCTTTTCGATATTTTTTCGATATTCGTCAAGCGTAGTCGCGCCGATACATTGAATTTCGCCTCTTGCCAGAGCCGGTTTCAACATGTTGGCTGCATCCATCGAACCGGAAGCGCCGCCTGCGCCGACAATGGTATGAATTTCATCAATAAAAAGAATCACGTTCGGATTTTTCGACAACTCGTTAAGAATCGCCTTGATACGTTCTTCAAACTGGCCACGGTATTTGGTGCCGGCTACAATCGCAGCCATATCCAGATTGACTACTCGTTTGTCGAACAGAATCCGCGAGACTTTCCGCTGCGTAATCCTGAGCGCCAAACCTTCGACGATGGCGGATTTACCGACTCCGGGTTCGCCAATCAAAACCGGATTGTTTTTCTTCCTGCGGCTTAAAATCTGCGCCAGCCGCTCAATTTCTTTTTCCCGTCCAACGATAGGATCCAAGCGGTTTTCTTCGGCGGATTTCGTCAAGTCCGTGCCGAAACTGTCGATTACCGGCGTATCACTGCTTTTGTTGGAATTTCCGGCGTTTACGCGGGAAGTTTCCCGTTTTCTGGAAAACGAATCGCCGAAATCGTCGTCTTCGTCATCACTCGTAAAACCTGCTCCCATTTGAGGTTGCATCGCTTTTTCGGCGTTTGCGGTGTTTTCCGTCAATAAACCGAACACCTTATTATAATTAATGGAATGATGGTCTAAAATTCGATATGCAATAGAATGATAATCTTTCAGCATCGCCAGAAGCAAGTGCTCCGTGTCTGTTTCCGAACTGTTCAGGTTGATAGATTCCAATACGCTGATGCGCAATAAATTTTCAACACTTTTATCAATGGCTAAGTGGTTTTCGGAAACATATTCTCCGTCTTCAAATAATTCTTTGTCGATAGCAGTTTTCAATTCATTGGAATCTACTCCCAGTAAATTGATGATAGAAGAGGCTTTACTTTTTTTATCGCGTAACATCCCAAGCAGAATATGCTCAACTCCCACACTCGAATTGTGCAGGCGTCCGGCTTCTTCCCGGCTGAACATGAGGATATTCTTTACTTTATTAGAAAAATTTTTTCTTATCATTTTTTTATTCCCTCCAAATTCGCTACAAATATATTTATTTTAATTTAAAAATCGACACAAAATTCATGCCATTCATTAAATAAATGTCCAAATGTCATGTTTTTATTACACATTAACGAATGAAAATAAAAAAAGTTTTTATTTTAGGAGAAAAAGTTGTACCTTAGCGTGATTTTTTAGAAAATAAAAAAACATTTAAGCATACTAAAAACAAACACAAATGACTGATAATCAAGATAGAATTATTAGAATTGACATTGAAGACCAAATGAAATCCGCCTACATCGACTACTCGATGTCGGTGATCGTATCCAGGGCGTTACCTGATGTGAGAGATGGACTTAAACCCGTACATAGAAGGGTTTTATTCGGAATGAACGAAATCGGAAGCACTTCCGATAAACCTTATAAAAAATCCGCGCGTATTGTAGGAGATGTGTTGGGGAAATATCACCCGCACGGCGATTCTTCGGTTTACAATGCGATGGTCCGTATGGCTCAACCCTGGTCGATGCGTTATTTATTAGTGGACGGACAAGGAAATTACGGCTCTGTGGACGGTGATTCTCCCGCAGCCATGCGTTATACCGAAGCCCGCATGAGCAAGCTGGCAGAAGAAATGCTACAGGATATGGATAAGGAAACTGTTGATTTTCAGCTTACTTACGATGATAAAAGCAAGGAACCCACCGTTCTTCCTACGCGGATACCGAACCTGTTAATCAACGGTTCGTCGGGTATTGCTGTGGGTATGGCAACCAATATGCCGCCTCACAACCTGACGGAATGTATTGATGCCATTTTGGCTTATATTGATGCCCACGGACAAGTCGAAGTGTCAGATTTAATGGAACATATCAAAGCCCCGGATTTTCCGACGGGCGCTTCCATTTATGGGTATTCCGGCGTGCGCGACGCCTTTGAAACCGGACGGGGACGTGTGGTTTTGCGCGGAAAAGCGGAAATTGAAATCAAAGACAACAGGGAAAAAATTATTATTACGGAAATTCCTTACCTTGTTAATAAGGCGGAATTAATCAAACATATTGCGGATTTGGTCGGCGACAAAAAAATCGAAGGGATTTCTAATGTCAATGACGAATCCGACCGCGACGGAATGCGTATCGTGGTGGACATCAGGAAAGACGGCAATTCGAGCGTGGTGTTGAATAAATTGTACAAACTGACCGCTTTGCAATCTTCTTTCAGCGTGAACAATGTCGCATTGGTTAAGGGACGTCCGAGGATATTGAATCTGAAAGATATGGTTCGGTATTTTGTTGAACATCGCATAGATGTGGTTACCCGGCGCACCCGGTACGAGTTGCGAAAAGCAGAAGAACGGGCGCATATTCTGGAAGGTTTGATTATCGCTTCCGACAATATCGACGAAGTAATTGCGATTATCCGTTCCTCTCAAAGTCCTAGCGAAGCCATCGAACGTTTGATGGAACGTTTCGGCTTGACGGAAATTCAGTCGCGAGCCATTGTCGAGATGCGTTTGCGTCAATTAACCGGATTGGAACAGAGTAAGCTACACGCCGAATATGAAGAGATTATGAAATTGATTGCCCACTTGAAAGATATTTTGGCGAATGAAGATCATTTGATGCGCATCATTAAGGATGAAATGATTGAAATCCGCGATAAATATGGCGATAAACGGAAAACCGATATTATTTATGCCACGGAAGATTTTAATCCCGAAGATTTTTACGCCGACGATGAAATGATTATCACCATTTCGCATCTGGGATATATCAAACGCACGCCGCTGGCGGAATTTCGTTCCCAAAACCGGGGAGGAGTAGGAGCTAAAGGTTCCGAAACCCGCGACGAAGATTTTGTGGAATACATTTATCCGGCAAACATGCACGCAACCATGTTGCTGTTTACTCAAAAAGGCCGCTGCTACTGGTTGAAAGTCTATGATATACCCGAAGGTACAAAAACTTCCAAAGGACGCGCCATCCAGAATTTGCTGAATATCGAAGCGGACGACAGGGTAAATGCTTTTATCCGTGTGAAAATGTTGAATGACAGCGACTTTGTAAGTTCTCATTACCTGCTTTTCTGTACGAAGAAAGGAATTATCAAGAAAACCTTGCTGGAAGCCTATTCTCGTCCGCGCCAGAATGGGGTGAACGCTATCGTTTTGCACGATGACGACGAGGTGATTGCAGTGAGAATGACCAACGGCGATAACGAAGTCATTATCGCCAGCCGCAAAGGCCGTGCGGTTCGTTTCCATGAAAAAACGGTACGTTGCATGGGACGCTCGGCGGCGGGTGTGAAAGGGATGACACTGGATGCGAAAAGCGATGAGGTAATCGGCATGATTGTAATGAAAGACCTTGAAAAAGAGACTATTCTGGTTGTTTCCGAACAAGGGTACGGCAAACGTTCCAAGATAGATGATTATCGCATCACGAACCGTGGCGGAAAAGGCGTCAAGACACTGAATATCACGGATAAAACAGGCGCTTTGGTAGGTATCAAGAGCGTTACCGACGATAACGATTTGATGATCATCAACAAATCGGGGATCGCCATTCGTTTGAGTGTTTCCCATTTGAATGTGATTGGCCGGGCGACGCAAGGCGTCCGCCTGATTAACCTCGACAAACGAAATGATGAAATTGCTTCGGTTTGTAAAGTCATACCTGAACCGGAAATAGAGATAGAAGGCGGAAAAAACGACGAAAATCCGGAAATGAGTGAAAATAATGCTGAAAATGATATGGAAAGTGAAAATATTATCAAATAATTTGTAACTTTGCGGCTGATTGGATAATAATAATTTTAAAATATATTTGTTATGAAAAGAATAGTATTTACAGCGGTATTTTTTGTTTTTGCGGCAAGTATTACTTTTGGACAGAAAAAAGCGGTAAAGGCTGCTGCTAACGAGATTAAAGGAACTTCGCCTAACATTGCGGAAGCGCGGAATCTCATCAAAGACGCTCTGACGAATCCTGAAACGGCCGAATTGGCTGAAACCTGGTATGTGGCAGGCGATATTGAAAACAAACAGTTTGATATGGAACGGACAAATGAAATGCTTGGAAAACAGCCGAGAGAAGAGGTAATGTATTCCGCTTTGGGCGCCATTTTACCTTATTTTAACAAGGCTTTGGAATATGATAAACGTCCCGACGAAAAAGGAAAGGTAAAGCTTAAATACACAAAAGACATTAAGTCGATTATGTTGGCAAATCGTCCTTTTTATTCCAATGCGGGCATTTATTATTACAATAATAAGGATTACAAGAAAGCCTACGAAAATTTCAAAGTGTATGGCGATTTCAAAAAAATGGACATTTTCAAAGGAGAAACATGGGCGATACCCGATAGCGTTGAAAATCAAATAAGGTATTATGCCGGTCTTTCCGCTGCGTTTATTCCCGATCATGCGGCTGCTATTGAAATTTTCGATGAAATCAAAGACGGCGGCGTTAATGAAACGGATATTTATCGCGCCCTTGCCAATGAATACTTGCAGTTGAATGATTCGTCCGGTTTCGAAAGGACGATTGTTGCCGGATTCAAGAAATTTCCACAAGATGATTATTTCTTGTTGAATCTTATCAATCAAAGTATTAGCAAAGGAAAATCGAATGAAGCCATTAATTATTTAGATGCCGCTATTTCAAAGGATCCAACCAATGCACAATTGTATGACGTTTTAGGTCAGGTTTACGAAGGCGACAAGAAAATCGACGATGCCATCAAAAACATGAAAAAAGCCTTGGAATTGAAACCGGATAGTGTTGATTTCCTTCTTCATCTCGGACGCGTGTATTTTAACCTGGGTGTTGAAAAACGAGGCGAAGCAGATCAGATAAAAGATCAAAATCAATATAAGATTGAATCCCAGAAAGCGTTGGGTTATTTCAAGGACGCGATGCCCTATTTTGAAAAAGCCTTGGAGACGGATTCCAAAAATGCAGGTACGGTTTGGGCTTTAAGCCAGATTTATTATACTTTGGATATGGGAGACGAATACAAAAAAATGGATGCGCTTTATAACCAGTTGAAGCAGTAACGATCATTTAACAAATGTAAGATTATATTTTTCAAGTTATTAAAATGAAGTAAAATGAAAGAAAAGATTGGAACAGATGCAGGTCATATTTGGAAAGTTCTGGATGAACAAGGTGCCAAAAGCATTAAAGAATTGAAGAAACTTACCAAATTGACGGAAAAAGAGATCTATGGAGCCATCGGTTGGTTGGCGCGTGAAGAAAAATTGGTCTTTGGAAAAAAAGAGGATGACATTACGCTTTCTTTGACATAAGAGAGCCGGAAAAATCAAGGTAAAAGGCGGAAGAAACCGGAATTACGGGTCTTTCGCCTTTTTATTTGCGCCACTCAAAAAGAAAAAAAAAGATTTAGCCTATTTTTTTGTAAATTCTTCAATAATGATTAACTTTGTTCTGCCATTTTGTGACTTATTTGATGTTTATTTAATACGGAATTTTTATTAAATGAAAAATATTCTAATTATTGAAGATGTTGTAACTTTCGGATTGATGTTAAAAACGTGGTTTACGAAGAAAGGATTTGAAGTGAGGGCATCTTTGAGTGTAGCCGATGCTAAAAAGGAAATCGAAACATCTCAGCCGAATCTGATTATTTCCGATCTGCGTCTTCCGGACGGCAGCGGTTTGGATTTGCTGAAATGGACAAAAGACAAATACCCCGAAATTGTCATCATCATGATGACCAGTTATGCCGACATTCAAACCGCAGTCGAATCTATTCGCGCCGGAGCTTATGATTATATTGCCAAACCGTTTAATCCCGAACAGCTTCTCGAAAAAATAAATGCACTAAATTCGCCCGGTAATACAAAAGATAAAAAAACACCGCGTACCCATAAGGGCGCCGATCCCGGTTCGGATTACGTACATGGTAATTCATTGGAATACAAGAAAGTATATGAATATGTAGATTTAGTTGCGCCGACCAATCTTGCCGTTTTTATCAAAGGAGAAAGCGGCGTCGGAAAAGAACATATTGCGCAGTTGATTCATGAAAAAAGTCATCGCACTTCCGCTCCATTCATTCCGGTAGATTGCGGAACGATGTCTAAGGAACTGTCAGCCAGCGAATTTTTCGGACACATCAAGGGTTCGTTTACCGGAGCAATCAACAATAAAAAAGGCCATTTCGAAGAAGCCGATGGAGGAACGCTATTTTTGGATGAAATCGGAAATCTTTCCTTAGATACCCAAATGCAACTACTCCGGGCGCTCCAGGAGAAAAAAATCAAACCCATCGGCGCCAATAAAGAAATTCCGGTCAATGTAAGGGTGGTTGTCGCGACCAACGAAGACATGGAGAAAGCCATTTCCGTCGGTAGATTTCGTTCCGATTTATATCACCGCATCAATGAGTTTGTTATAGAAATGCCCCCGCTCAAAAAATGTATGGAAGACGTTGTATTGTTTGCCCACCATTTTTTGAAAATCGCAAACCGGGAAATTAATAAAAATGTCGTCGGATTCGACGAAGAAACGTTGAATTTATTACAGCGATACAACTGGCCGGGCAATATCCGCGAACTGAGAAATGTAATATTCAGATTGGTGCTCGTTGTCCATGAAGATACTATAACTCCGGAATTAGTAAAAGAATGTACACCCAATATATACCATTACAAGCAGATGGAAAATGCAACTCATTAAAAACACCCGCATAATTGTTATTTTGGGATATTGTCTTTTGATGATTTTGGCAATATCGGGAGTCGTCGCCATTTATTTGGAAATGGGCAAAGCTTCGGATATTTCCAAAGACCCTGATCTTAAACAAAAATTAGTTGAACTAAACAACACTTTAAATAATCTGTATCAGGCGGAAGGAACTGCCGTAATCATGATCGACGCCAATGATCAAAACCTGTATTTCGAATATGATTCCCTTATGGCTCTCGTATTCGGACAGATAGATTCCATGAAACGGGCCGAAGAAAATCCGCAGATATTATCGGATTTAGATAGTTTAACAATCTTGCTTGTGAAAAAAGCGGACAATCTACGGGAAATGGTTTACCTGATGAGTCAAATGGAAAACAATACCATCCATGAAATTACGAACACAACGATAACCACTTTCAGCGATACCGCCAAACTGAATGATCTTTTAATCAATAGAGTCCAATTGATACAAGACACCCTGAAAACGATTGTCGAGAAAAAAAGTATCCTCCAGCGAATTCGCGAAGTTGTAAAACCCGGCGAAACAGACACGCTTACCCAAATCAAAACCGGTACGGTTTCATATACAGATGAATTAGCCGCTCCGTCCATTTCCGATACCCTTGTTCAATTCATAAAAGAAAAGAGCCTTGTCGCCCAAAAGAAAAATGCAAAAATAATCAAGGCATTGATTGAACGACAAAATGAATTTCATTTGATTAACGGACTTACGGGCACAAAAATCGACCAGATTGTGAATAAGATAAAAAACGCCGAATATCAATATAGCCTGGATATTTTGAACAGGCGGAACGAGTCGTTGGTAAAATCATTGAACTTGGTTGTAACCATCGGGTTGTTGGCTTTGGCCGTCACCATCTTTTTCATGTCCTGGACATTAAAATCCGTAAACGAAGGCATTAATTACAGAAAAAAATTACAGGAAACTAAAAAATCGGTGGACAAATTATTGGTGTCCCGCGAACAATTGATTTATACGATTACGCACGACATCAAAGCGCCAATCAGCTCTATCATAGGATTTCTCGACTTGTTGTCGGGAGAAAAAATTTCCCGGGAACAACAATATTTCGTAAAAAACATGTATTCGTCGGCCACTCATATTCTCGATTTAGTAAAGAATTTGTTGGATTTTCAGGCTTTGGAAAAAAACCGCCAGAAAATAAATTTGTTATCGTTTTCTCCTCATTCCTTCGTAAACGATATTTACGATAGTTTCCGGCCCCTTGCTCAAAAGAAAAACCTGACTTTTAAACTCAATTCAACGATTCGGGAAGAAAAAAAATATACCGGCGACCCATATCGTATCAAACAGATACTGAACAATTTAATTTCAAATGCAATCAAATTCACCCCTGAAAACGGAAAGATTACCCTTCGCGCTTCCATTGAAAAAGGAAACCTGCTCCGTATTTCCGTAAAAGACTCCGGTCCAGGTATCAGCGGAGAAGATAAAAAGCGCATATTCGAAGAATTCACTCGCTTGGATAAGACCAGGCAAACCGTAGAAGGAACAGGCTTGGGACTGACTATTTCTCGAAAATTATCTTCGCTGATGAACGGAAACATTGAAATCAAATCGGAAAACGGACGAGGAGCCGATTTCATTCTTACGATTCCCCTTGCTCCGGATAAAAATGAAGTTGTTCCACCTGAAAATGAACCAATTACCACTCCAACTGCAAGTTCCGGAAAAAATATACGCATCCTGTTTGTGGACGACGACATCGTGCAACTGAACCTTTTATCGGAATTGATGAAAAGAGCCGGATTGTCGTATGTTTGTTCCGTGAGCGCTCCCGATGCTTTGAACCTCTTGGAAAAAGAATCTTTCGATATTATTTTCACAGACATACAAATGCCTGACATCAAGGGATTTGAACTGGCGGAAAAAATCCGGAAACAGCCTTATCCCAAAGCGCAAACCATTCCTGTCATCGGACTTTCGGCCGATTCCAACTGGAAGGAAAATCATTCGAAAAACGGATTTACCGATTTTCTGTCCAAACCCTTCAAGGCGGAAGACATTTTGAAAATCATCGAAAAATACACCGGACAAACCGTAAATATAGATAAAAATTCTTTCAAAACTTTCAATTTAAGTAATCTCGAAAACCTGTTGGAATCTGTTTCCGGCGACCGCGAAGCCGCACTAAACATGGTAGATATGTTCATTGAAGAATCAAAAAACAATTTGAAACTGCTCGGAGATGCTTTGGACAAAAATGATTCCGAAACGGTCAAACAAATTTCTCACAAAATGGGTTCATTGATGAGTATGATGCCATCTCCCAAAATTGTTTCAATATTAAATCTTTTCGAAAAAGGCGAACAATCTGAAGAAAAACGAGTAACTTTGTACCGGCTACTTGCTCAACAAAGCAAGGAAATGAAAGCGCTTCGCAATACATTAATCAATTTATAAAAACGTATGAAAATAGTAGTAGCAACAGAAAAACCATTTGCAGCGGAAGCTGTTCAAAAAATCAAGCAAGTCATTGACAATGCCGGATTTGAATTTCTCTTATTGGAAAAATACACCGACAAATCACAGTTGTTGGATGCTGTAAAAGAGGCAAATGCCATCATCATCCGGAGCGACATCATCGACGCCGAAGTGTTGGATGCCGCTAAAAACCTGAAAATTGTTGTCCGGGCCGGCGCCGGTTACGACAATGTGAACCTGGAAGCAGCCACTGCACACAACGTCGTGGTTATGAACACGCCCGGACAAAACTCCAATGCGGTGGCCGAACTGGCTTTAGCCATGATGGTCTATTCCGCCCGCAATTTTTTCGACGGCAGTTCGGGTTCCGAATTGTCAGGCAAAAAATTAGGCATCCACGCTTACGGAAATGTAGGCCGGAACGTAGCCCGCATCGCCAAAGGCTTTGGAATGGAAATCTATGCCTACGACGCTTTTTACCCCGTTGAAGCCATTGAAAAAGACGGCGTTAAAGCCCTCGCTTCCGCCGAAGAACTGTACCTGACCTGCCAATATGTTTCCTTGCACATTCCGGCGACAGCCGAAACAAAAAATTCCATCAACTACGCTTTGCTGGAAAAAATGCCGAAAAAAGCGGTGCTTATCAACACCGCCCGCCAGGAAGTAATCAACGAAGCCGAATTGGTGAAAATCATGGAAGACCGTCCGGATTTCAAATATTTAACGGATGTCACGCCTAAAAACGACGCGGAAATGAAAGAAAAATTCCCCAAACGGTATTTTTCAACGCCTAAAAAAATGGGTGCGCAAACTTCCGAAGCCAATAACAACGCAGGAATCGCCGCAGCCAACCAGATTGTGGATTTTTTCAAAACAGGAAATACGAAATTTCAAGTAAACAGGTAATGGGAATAAAACTTCGCCTCACAATAACCCAGTTCCTCGAATTTTTCATCTGGGGTTCATGGTTGATTTCTTTTGGTAACTACATGTTCAGTATGGGCATGGGCGACAAAATCGGCACCTTGTTTGCGACAGCCGGTATCGCCTCTTTCATCATGCCGACAATTGTCGGCATCATTGCCGACCGGTGGATTAACTCCGAAAAATTGCTGGGCGTTCTGCACTTGTTGGGCGCTTGCTGTCTTTTCATGGCGTCGCGGGCAAGCGGGTTCAATCAGCTCTATTTATGTATGTTCTTGAATGCGGTGGTTTTCATGCCCACCATCGGATTGAGTTATTCCGTCTGTTACAGCATCATGGCTAAAAACAATATGGATACGGTGAAAGATTTTCCGCCGATCCGTTCATGGGGAACGGTCGGGTTTATCGTGGCCATGTGGATCGTCAATCTGGCCGGATGGGGAACAAGTTCCAACCAATTGCTGTTGGCGAGCGCTTCCGCTTTATGCTTCGGAATCTTCGCCTTCACTCTCCCACCCTCTCCGCCGACTCGCGCGCAGAAAGGCAGTTCCCTGATTTCCGTTTTGGGATTGGACGCTTTGGTTTTGCTGAAAGAAAAGAAAATGGCGTTGTTTTTCTTTTTCGCAATCCTGTTAGGCATTTGCCTGCAAATCACCAATTCCTACGGAAGCGCTTTCCTGGGAAGTTTTCAGGCTGATTATCCCGACTCATTCGCCGTCAGATATAACAATATTTTCATGTCCATATCCCAAATAGCCGAAGCCTTGTTTATTTTAGCCATCCCGTTTTTCTTACGCAGATTCGGTATTAAAACCGTGATGCTGATGAGTTTGGGAGCCTGGTTTTTGCGTTTCGGCCTGTTTGGAATCGGCAATCCGGGAACCGGAATGATTTGGCTGACGCTTTCCATGATTATTTATGGAATGGCTTTCGACTTCTTCAATATCTCCGGTTCGCTGTTTATCGAAAAGGAAACGCCGGCGAAATTCCGCGCCAGCGCTCAAGGAATGTTGATGATGGTAACGAACGGATTGGGCGCGATTATCGGTAATTACGGGGCTGAAAATGTGATTAATCATTTCACGAAAGAAGGTGTTACCGATTGGCCTGCTTGCTGGTTTATTTTTGCCGGATACGCTTTGGTCATTGGGGTTTTGTTTGCGGTTTTCTTTCAGTATAAGCGTGAAACAGTCTGATTTTCTTACGAGTATCTCCCCAACTGTTAGGTGCACGACAAATTTCCCAATTAGTGTTTAACGATTATCAGGAGATAGCGGGCCAAGCCCGCCATGACAAAAGAGAAATGTAAATTATTATTTAGAGTACCTGAGTAGTTACAATTGGTTAATACATTGCAAATATAATGCGAAAAAGGCTAAATATTAAATTGAGGTGCTGAACCAGGAAGACCGTAAGGTCTTCCTGGTGTGAAGACATCCCATATTCAATGCACAAAGCATAATCTTAATTTCGGTCGAATATTTTCATTATTTCAGCTCTTTACAGCCGCTTCAATCTCCTCAACCGTTACCGGAAGCCGTTTTTCATAAACCGGCCGGCAAGCTTGCGGGGTAATGACAATATCATCTTCCAACCGGATACCGCCAAAACCGTAGTAATCTTTCAATTTATCAAAATGAATAAAATCAGCATTGGTTTTTTCAGCTCTCCATTTCTCTATCAACTGAGGAACAAAATAAATCCCCGGTTCAACAGTCAGGACATGACCGGGTTCCAAACGTTTTCCGAAACGCAGGCTCCTGTAACCGAACAGGGTATCCCGTTTCGTTTCTTCGTCGTAACCGACTAAGGTTTCTCCCAGATCTTCCATGTCATGCACATCCAAGCCCAAGGCATGTCCCAATCCGTGGGGCATAAACAGCGCAGGAACACCGGCTTCAAGCGCCGCCTCCGTTTCGCCTTTTACCAATCCGAGGTCGCGCAAACCTTCGAAGATAATGCGGTAAGCATTGCGATGTACGCTTTTATAAGTAATGCCGGGTTTGGCCATAGCAATGGAATCGTTCATGGCTTTCAGGACAATATTGTGAATATTTTTCTGGCGTTCGCTGTATTCCCCGCCGACAGCCGTTGTCCGTGTAAAATCGGAAGCATAGTAATTCAGGTTTTCCGATCCTGCATCGCACAACATCAAACGTCCCGCTTGCAAGATTCCGCTATGATCGTGGTTATGAAGCGTTTGCCCATTCATCGACAAAATGGTTGGAAAAGAAACACGGTTCCCGGTCGAAATCGCCAAACCTTCTATCGTCCCGGCAATTTCCCGTTCCGAAACGCCCGGCTGACACATTTTCATGGCGACAATATGCATCGCATAACCGGTTCTTCCGGCATCTTCCAATTCCGCCAACTCTTCAGCCGATTTAATCAGTCGCATCCGGATAATAGCCTTGGTGAGGTCTGTAGAGACGCCCAATGGGGCGTCTCTACACGGTACACCCAATATTTCGCTTAAAATCAATTGATTGCGATAACGGTACGGTTTTAAATAATGAATCGTCCGGTTGGATTTCAAACCGGCGCCAATGATTGTTGCCAAATTTGAAAAAGGCAAAACGGTGTCAATGCCGGCACCGGCTGCCCGTTCCTTCAAAGAAGGCAGGTTTCCCATCCAAATGATGTCGTCGATAGTCAGTTCATCACCCAGCAAATACTCTTTATTTTGGTCGATGTCAAGAATATAAGCCAAATCAGGCGTATCAAGGCCTACATAATAAATAAACGAGCTGTCCTGGCGGAAAGCGTAGGTATTTCCCGAATAATTCATGGCTGCTTCGCCGTTTCCCAACAACAGGATGATACCTGATTTCACTGATTTTTTCAATTCTTCGCGTCTTTTGACGTAGATTTCTTTTGTAAACATAATTTTGTGTTTTTAATACGACAAAGTTAGCATTTTCTAACGAGAATAAGAACTTTTCTTATATATTCGTTCACGCTCCTCGCATCGTCCCCCATGCCTCGCTCCCTCGCATCGCCCCACGCCTCACCCTCTCGCCTCGCTCCCGCACCTCGCTCCCACGCACTCCAGGCATCGCACCCACATCGCACCCCCCTCGCATCGCATCTCTCTCTCACCTCGCTCCCCGCATCCCTCTCTCCCCTCGCATCTCTCTCCTCGCATCTCCCTCCTCGCATCGCTCCCGCATCTCGCCCCACGCATCGCACCCCCTCTCCCACGCATCGCAGCCCACATCGCACTCCCTCTAAAGCCCCCAATCGCTTCGCTTCATTGGGGGTTATTCATTTTGAACGCTTGCAGCGTTCCGGGTGAACTTTCAAGAGTGAGCGAAACGCGTAGCGTTTAATGTGAATAACCCCCAATGAAGCGAAGCGATTGGGGGCTTTAGGGGGGGGAGATGTGAGGAGAGAGAGGGATGCGGGGAGCGAGGTGAGAGAGAGATGCGATGCGGGGAGCGAGGGGAGGATGTGAGTATGGGGCAAAAAACAACCTAAGGCGTTGAATCACCCTCTAAGCCATGTTCTCCGCGTAACCGTCTTAACTCCTCTTCAGTCTTTTCATTCCGATGATGTTCCTGCTGATATTTAATATAGCGAATGATGACATTTTTCTCCTTAAAAGAATAAGTAAACGCCGCATACCCTTCACTCCATCCCGAAAATAAAGGGAAGTCTTTGGATTGCTTCATCCATAAAGAAGTCGCTACTTTGATGCTTTTTACATAATCCGCTAAAGAAACAGAAGGGTGCAAATCGGATAGAATATGAATATGGTCTTCCATTCCGTTTATACGGTATAGTTTTCCCTGCTTGCTTTTGATTATTCCCCAAATGTATTTGTACAAAGAAGCAACATTGTTTTGGGTAATAGATTTCTCGCTACGTTTGGTTCGTAAAACGATGTGATAAAGGATTTGTGTATATGACATATAAATGAGATTTTGATTCTGGAAACAAAGATAATATTTATTTTTGAGGTAGCAAAATCTATTTCGTGGCTCTAACTCGCTCACTCGCCCATCCACACCCCATGCTCACTCTATCCTCGTCACCTTCGCTCACTGGCATCGCTCCACGCATCACTCCCGCATCTCGCCCCACGCATCGCACCCCCTCTCCCATGCATCGCAGCCCACATCGCAGCCCACATCGCACCCCCTCTAAAGCCCCCAATCGCTTCGCTTCATTGGGGGTTATTCATTTTGAACGCTTGCAGCGTTCCTGGTGAAGACTTTCAGGAGTGAGCGAAACGCGTAGCGTTTAATGTGAATAACCCCCAATGAAGCGAAGCGATTGGGGGCTTTAGAGGGGGTGCGATGTGGGCTGCGATGCATGGGAGAGGGGGTGCGATGCATGGGAGAGGGGGTGCGATGCATGGGAGAGGGGGTGCGATGTGGGGATGCATGGGAGAGGGAGTGCCAGTCGAGAGGGCGATGGGGGATGCCAGGCGAGAGAGCAAGGCATAGGGGATATGATGCGAGAGGACAAGAGAGACTACCTGAGGAGAACGAAGATGATGCGAGGAGGGAATAAAAAAAAGGCGCTCAAAGAGCGCCTTTTTTTACAGAGATTATTTGTTAATTTTTATTTAACAACAACTTTCGTAGCTTTACCGTCAATCTTAACAACTACAATTCCGCGAGGAACAGCGATTGTTTGATCTGCGCCTGTAACTTGAACAGACTTAATTAAGCTACCGTCAATCGAGTAGATGCTAACTGTACCTGTTTGGTTCAGTAATTTTACACCACCTTGTACACCAACTACTCCTGCTTGACCTACTACTTCAATTCCGGTATAATTACCATTTGCATCTTCTTTTCCGAATTGGAATAACAAAGCATTTTCAATACCTTCTACGAATACCAAGTGACCATTGACTTCAGCCAAGTAACGATATTCAGCCGGTTTAGGACTTTGGTAATTAGCGTTAGAAACAACTACGAAGGTTTGATCCGGCAAAGTATAGTCACCTTTACTTTCAGGAGTTCCGCCATAATAAAGGAAACCGAAAGTTTGAACATACTGCTTGTCATAGGTCTTACCTGTTACATTGTCTGTAAGCTTGGTATTGTCGAAATAAGCCAATTGATAATCATTCTGGATGCCTGCTGTGGGACCCCAAGTATAAATATAATTACCTGTTTTTCCATAAGAGTCAGTCAACCAGCCTTCACTACCCGGAGCCGGAACTTGGATTCTGTAGTAGTAAATGGGAACTTTCCAGTAAGAACCGATTTGTTCCGTACCTTGATATTCAAAATGAAGCGGAGTTTTACCTAACAATACACCGTAGTTAACCGGAGATTCTTTACTTTCGGAAACGAAAGCATGGCCACCTTGTTGCAGTCTAAAGTTGGTAAGCAAACCATCAACAGTTGTCGGGTTAATTTCGCCGGCTGTGTGTACTTGTTGCAAAGGAACCCATTGGTGATCACCCGGTTGTTCTCCACCGAAGATCCAAGAAGTTACTTGGGTCGAATCGATTTGGGTATAATCTACTGAGTAGATATTCCATGCCAGATAGTCTAAACCGTTAGCGTAAGCACATGAAGTATTCTGGTTAAGAATAGCATCTTTCAAGTTTCTGGCAGTAACATACCGCGTAGAGGAACCGGCAACTACAAGATAAGGATAATCGGTTTGATCAACATCCAATGTTTGGATATATACCCGATAATAGGGAACTTCCTTACCCTTTTCACCATACAATACCGCTTCGGCTCTTTCACCGTCAGAATTAAGTTGATACGGCAAGCAGAATTTGAAGAGCTTCAAAGCATTCGAACCTGCATTAGGAATACCATTCGCATAGTCGTCAATGATAGTCTGTCTATCCGCTGCGGTGATTTCCGTCCAATATACGGAATCTTTAGCGCCGGTCATAGCGGCCGTACGTACATTGAGGAAGTATTCTTTACCATTCCTTGTAAGAGAGAATGAGTAGTAAGGAATAATGTGACCTGCATCACCTATTTGTCTTACATTGGTCTTATAAGTGGACAGATAAGTAGCCGATTTGATGTCGCCACCGATCTGGTTCAAATAAACCTGATAAGAAGAATCATTAATCAAAACAGTAGGAATATCTGCATAATCCGTTAAATTACGGTCAAGGAACGGAGCTTCAATAATTGCCAACTGATCGGGAAGGTTATAACCCCATTCGTCTGCTTCAAGATTTGCAAACGGCAAGGTATGTTCAACACAAGTGATTTCAAAAGTATCTTCCAAAACAGCATATTTATTCTGCGAATTGTATTTGCTGAAATCCAATACTCTTGCTTTTGTTGTATTACCATTTTCTACCTTGTCAAAGACATAATATTTACCTGTCAATTGTTTATTATCTTTCGTCAGATCTTTACCATAACCAAGTACAGATTCAGGAGTGAAATAATGTATTTGTTCATCTGCTGCATCATGTGTAATCTTCCAGTGGGCAAGCAAAGTGTTGGTACCTGCTTGACACAAGGTGTCATACGCATCTCCACCTGCTGCATAGTAGAAGTTACCCTTAACATTTTTAACCAATTGATAGTTGTTGCAACCGATTACCTGGTAAGTATTCTTCTGCCATTTCAATTCAACAGGAACAACTGAGGTGATAATACCACCGGTCGTAGTAGAGTTAGCTACGATCAGCGTCTTCTGGTTATCGCTGATAGGAGAGTACTGGCTAACGCGGAATGCAGACGTTACATCATTAACAGGAGCGCCTGTCTCGCAATTAGAGGTACCTCTCTTTCCTAAGTTGTTATTATAGAAAATAACTGTTTTATCAACCGTACCAGTCTTATAATCAACCTTATAAGAAGCTAAAGGCAAATAAACATAAGATTGGCAACCGGCATACCATCCGTCAGTATTAGGCGTTGATTGAGCGCCGGAGATTGCAAACAATTGCAAAGCTTGTCTGTTCTTTGTTGCATCAGTATTGGTAGGATACTTCTCGCTTGTCCAGATCAAGTTTACACCCGTAACGTCGGAAGTAGTACTTCTGCTGTCAAATTGATAAGTAGATTCACCTACCGTCAAGTATTCACCCTTGTTATTTTGAATGTAATACAAAGGAACTGCAACTTCACCCAAGAAACTGTTAACAATTCTATTGGCTGTTCCAGTGCTTGTTGTATATGCATAAGTATATCTACCTTCCCAAGCGGTTCCGGTATTGAACGGTTTGATAGAATCAACAAAAATATGTTTCAATTCGGTAATACCTTCAGCCGCAGTAGCTTGATTATTGCGACCTGTAGCAAATCCAAAACCGGTACCTTTTGTCAAGTCCCAAATTTGATCTTTTACCGGCAAGCTTAACAATTTATTGTCAGCCATCCAGTCGGGAGCAATGAATTGTTCGGGACAGTTGCAAGGATTCGGAACCGTTCCTTTCAATTCGTATGTGAAACGGGTACCATACTTTTTATCAATTTCAGCAAAGATATATTTGGATTGACTGCTCAATCGACCAAAATGTAGCTGTCCACCGGATATTCCGACCGGCCAAACATTGGGACGAGAGTCTTGCGGTCTTGCATTGCTGTAAGTATTATTCGGCACATAGAATTGGAAGATAAAGTTACCTTGCAATTTATCACCTACCAACGGTTGATACAAGCGAACCGGCGTAGCATTAGCCACATCCGTTGTGCGCCAGGTAAGAGCTACTTTTTGCGTTTCTTCCAATGCATTCGGAGCGATGGTATCAAATACAAGATATTGGTCTCCAAGTTGAACCACAAACCATTTGTATGTTTCAGCAAACAATGTATCCGAAGTGAAAGCGATCAAACCATTAGAAAGCACATAAGGAATAGATTTTCTGATCTGAGCCGTTCTTTCGGTTTCCGACAAAGGAATAAATTTGACATTCTTAGCTCCACTTTCTGTCAATACAGCAGCATTTGCACCATATTCAGTCTTAATCTCACCTAAAAATAATTTATTGGCGATATCATTCGCTTCTCTGATACCATATTCACCATGTAACTGCAAATAAGCGGTCAAAGAATCTTGTTTAACCCTACCGTCAACAAACGAGTTATCATTGGTATTAATGGTTCTCCAAGGATCTAACGGATTTATTGTATCTCCGCGTTCTTCCGCATAAGATCCGCTATAATTCGGTACATAGTAAATAGGAGATTTCTTCAGTATCAATCCACCTGTACAATCTAGATTCTGCATTGCAGTCCACGGGAAAACAGTAGCAGATTTTTCCAGATTTACATCTTGTTGGAAATAAATACTATCGCCTTTGGCATGTCTGCCGTTTTGATACCAAGCGCCGGTTTTTACGGAAAGAATTGAATCGGAACCTACCAGACTCAGGACGAAACTTCCTTTTTCCGCACCCGGAATGGCAGAAGCTTTCCACAGAGATTTGGTAGTAGCGCCGATTAGTTCAGGATTCTGAGCAAACCACCACAACGCATCGCCACCGTCTCTGCTAAATCTCCAACTAGTTGCTATTTCTTCATTTACAGGCAAATATCCGCCTGCGATATCTTGAAGATTTCCATTTGTATTGTATTGCAAAGTGTCACCCAGCATATTAATAAGCAGGTACACGGGATCTGTCGCTGTGCCTTTATTAATAATTTCCCAATGAGCCGCCATATTTACGGAATCGTATGGGTTTTCCAAATAATATTCCGGCAACAACTTTCCGCCTTCTATTTGTTTATATTGCAACAGGTCGTTATACCAGAACTTATTGTTATTGTCCTTATAGCCACGAACTTTTTCTTTCGGAAGTACAACTAAATGCTTCCTTCCAGCTTTAATTTCGGTAGAAAGTACATATTGAGTACTATCCAAACTTTGGTATGCATTTTTCTTGGTTGCATTAGCAAAAGTAGTACTAGTACCGTTTACACCCGGATTCAAAACATCCAGGAAGAAGAAACGGCCGCTTATATCACCAAGTGTTGCGTTACCGCAATCCGGTTTGAATGTATAGTCCGTATAGTCCGTATTTATATCAAGTACATTCGGAATAGTAGTTATTATTTTAGCATCGCCGATAGGTGAAGGATTGGCAGTTGTTTTACCGTTCCAGGTACCGATTTTTACACCCCAACCTTTATCGGAGCCACTAACGCCACCGGTTGTTTGGGTAATATCTATATTGTTATACAATAAGACAGAGTTCGGATATACAATGCTTTGTTGACCCGGTTTCGGATTTCCATATTTCCAGGAATAAGAAGCAGCCGGATACATGGTATAAACGCCATCTTCGTCAATCCAGAAAGCAAATTTCTGCAAACTCGTAGCTACACGGTCTTCTCTTATACTGCTTTTTGTATCGAACCCATCGTGAGACCAATCCCAATTATGAGCAATTGAGGCAGTATGTTCTTCATATACCCACACGCCTTGTGCATTTTGCTTATAATCATAATAATGACCGTAGTCTCTGATTTCCAATTTATTGGCATATACGCCATCGCCTTGGCTTTGAATATCCAAAGTATTCTGACGGCTTACGGAAACTACGCCACAGCCGAGTTCAGGAGCCGAAAGGGTAAACAAAGGAATAATGCTATCTACTACAGAAGCAGGAGCCGGCAAACTCACATCGAATTGCAAGCCTCTTTTACCACCGCCAATAGCGCGACCGGCAACAGTTGCAGAATCGAAAGCCGGATAATAATGACCCGCTTCACTTCTGTTTCCGAAGATATTTTCCAACGATTGATTGTTATCGTTTTTAGCAACCCAGTCCACTTGAGTTACAGCAAAAGTACGAACCGTATCCGTTGTAAATATTCTGTTTCTGGTCGTGTCTGCTTTAATTACATAGAGACCGGGGAAGGTATTGTATTTACACGGGAAATCCGCCGGTGTAGCCCAATGGCCTTGCGGTTGGAAAGCATAGAAAGCAAAAGGTGCGTATTTAGTAAGGTTGGCTCTCAAAAACTCAACCGTATTAAGCGCCAATTTACCTGTTCCTTTTTCCACCAAAACGATTACAAGCTTATCATCCGTAACATTGCTTGCCGTATTGATACTTAAATAACCGGCATGAAGAATATCTTCTTTTTGCGGATTTGTAGGATTAGTACCTGGCCATACCGGATCAATAGCAAATGAAAGTGCACCGGTACCTGTACCACGGAAGATAACAAACTTATCGTACTTAACTCCGTTGTACGTAAGTTCAAGGGAATCTTTACGGACAGTTTGACCGCCCTCTTTCACAACATGAATAAAACGTGTAAAATTCGCACCTACATCCTGATTCAAGTAAAACTTGTCATCAGTGTTTACAGGAGCGTCCTTTACCCATTTCCAATCTTTAGTTAACTTTCCTGGCCATGTCAAACCACCTACTTGCGCATAGTTGCGCGCAGTGGTAAAACTACCCCCCGGACCTGGAATACCATAATTTGTACCGGAAGAACTACCAGTAGAAACACTGGATGTATCTCCGGCCCAAATCAGGAATTTAGTCTGGGCACTGACCTGAAAAGAAGCTAACGCCGCGAGGGCAAATAGCAAAGTAAACAATTTTCTTTTCATAAAAACATGTTTAAAATTAATAATAAAATAATAATATAATCACTAAAAAAAATACTCAACCACACACATTTACACATTCATTTTGACAAGGGAGGAATTCAACCACCTCCGAAATAGCCAAAACGCGGCGCAAATTAACAACAATTTTCGCAAAAAAACAAGTAAACCGGCGATTTTTTTTATCACCCCGACTCCTTTAGTTTAAATGCAAAGAGCGAATTTCAATCCCACAGTCCAAACCACACATTCGGTATGCAAAGATAAAATATTTATTTGAAGCAAGTATTTTTTACGTTATTTAATTTGGGAGTTTACGACCAAAGGGGGGGGTTTATGTACGAAAGTGGGGGTTTTGAGGACGAAAGTTCTTGTTTGGTTGTCTGCGGCTCCCTTTGTACATGACGGGGAGCCGCAGGGTAATTTCTCAAAAAATTCATACTTACGGCTTTTCGGGAGATGTCTCCGTGCGGTCGCCTGCGGCTCCCTTAGTCGACATGACGGGGAGCAATTGATAAAAAAAGGGTGGATGGACGGCGGCTTCGCCGCCGTCCATCCACCCCCTACACAACCCCAAGGACGGGCGTCATGTCGAGCGTAGCACCGCAGGTGCGAAGTCGAGACACCTCCCGAAAATCCGAAAGAAGGAGCCGCAGACGCGAAGTCAATACATCACATCCTCATTCTGCTAATCCTATTCCACAAATCTTCCCATTGAGGATTAATCCGGTTGACAAGCATTTCTTTTTTCTTCCGGCTCCACTTCTTCAGTTGGGTTTCCCTGTCAATCGCTTGGTGAATAGAAGGATGGTATTCATAATAAATACAATATTCCAAATTGTATTTGTCTGAAAAAGAATCTTTATTGATATGATCACGATGTTCTATTATCCGGCGTTGCAAATCGTTTGTCACTCCAATATAAATAGTCGTTCGGTTTTTATTAGTCATAAAGTATATATATCCACCTTTTTCCATAGATAATCGTTTTGTTTCATAGAAGTATTCAGTCTAAGCAATATAATTTGATATTGGGAGCGCTTAATAAAATTTACATCGCTACTACTGCTGCGTCCCATCTTTTCTTGGCTTCCCGCAATCGACTAACGGCCCGGAATGCTTCTGAGAAAGCCCTGTTGTATTCTCGTTCTTCCGGCGATTGTTTCGCCTTGTGAGTACGAATATGTTCAGACACGATTCTATCATCTTCTTCTGTCCATATATGAGGTTCAACTACCATGTCAAACTCATCCAATTTTTTAAAATTTATACTCATAACTATTCTGTTTTATAATCAGGAAAATAATTTTTAATCAAAGCTTTCGCTTCTCTTTCGTATATAATCATACGCTGTCCGCCTATATGTACAGCGCCTAATGTTTGTTCATAATGCGCTATCAATTTTGTCTTGGCCGCAAACACTATTTCTCCGTCAAATCCATAGGACAAAGAAAGTTTGCATACAAAAGCGACCATGTTACCCGCAACCCCTTTGAACATTTTACATTTTCCAAGATTAAAAGAGGCATTTTCTATAAGGCTGAGCATTAAATAATCCTCTTTTTTAATAACGCTTACCAAACCTTGAATAATATCCGATTGTTCTTCTATAATTAACTTATAAACTGATTTTGTAGAATCATTAAATTCTTCTTTCCAGTTGAATTGCCAACTATTCTTTTTTGTAAGAAGTTTCAAATCATTTTTAGATAAAGGAATTACTTCCGTCGAAAAACTTTCGCCGGTTTGAACTTTCTCAATGGAATGGGTCAATTCGTCTATTTCAAAATCTAAAAACATTTATGCTTTATTGTTAGACAAAGTTAGATGAAAATATTGAGATTTTCAAGTGAGTGAAATGAAAAAAATTCAATGACGGGTATCCGCAGGGTAGAACGCACTGTTAATCTTTTTTCAAAGAAGCCCTTACTTTACGGACATAGTCTAAAGGTACTTCGGCAACATCCGCAATAAAGCCATCGTCCAAACTTTTGCGTATCATATTGAAAATCATTTTTCTTTGAGTGCGGTTTTCACCGCGTTTTTCACCGCGTTTTTCGCCACGTTTTTCTGCCGTTGTTAATAATAATTCTTCTATTCCCATGGTTTGTTTCCTCCCCGTTATATGTTCTAAGTTTGTTTCAAAGGTAATGCTATTTTCCGGATTTTCAAAATGCAGATAATTTCTCAAAAAATTCATTATCATCCGAATCTTTTCTTTTGGCAAAGCCATACTCAGAAATTTCCGCGACAGTTTGAGCTTTATTTCCATCAAAGCAGCATCGCGTTCTTGAGTGTTGCCGAGATTTTTTTCCACAAAAACGGAACGGGCAGTAAGTGCAACCATCGCGAAAGGATTGTTACTTCGCAGAAGTTCTTCTTCACCCTGCTGCGCTATCTTATATACTTTGTAATGGTAAACTTGTTTTGTATCAAGGAATTCCATTTCAAACCTGTCCGG
>BNTV01000009.1 GCA_025996865.1 Bacteroidia bacterium | reverse complement strand
TTATCTTACCGTCGTGGTTTGACAATAAATTTGAAAAACCGTCTTTGGGTTTGTAATTTGGATATGCAAGGGTAGGTATTCGAAAAATGCGGATCTAATTCTTACCTTGCTCAATTATCTCAATCGCCTTCTCCAACACTTCATCGCGCCCATCTTTAATCCCTTGTATAGTCGGTTTTACTTCAATATCCGGCACAATGCCAATGCGCTGGGTTTCTCTGCCATCAGGATAATAAACGCCGATGCCGGAAATGACTGTTAGTATTCCTCCGGGTAATGCGATTGGTGATACATTCCCGTCAGCTCCAGCCGTTGTACTGCCTGTCACTGTTGTATTTGCACCGGCTCTGAAAGCCATTGCAGTATATTCCGCAGAACTTTGTGTAATCTCATTCACAATTACTACTAATTTTCCCGTATATGTTTCATCTGCCATATTAATATCTGTTCCGTTACGGAATGTAAATTCACCCGGATTATCCGTATTTCCTCCTGTAAATTTTGCAAATGGTGTTGTAGAGGATACGAACCATGAACCCAAAGAAAATGGAACAAAGATAGAGGGATAGTTGCGAATATCAATGATGATTCCTTTGGTATTCTTAAACTCATTTTTAATATTGGGAACGTCTTCGTCTTTTATTGATTTCAATGTTATATAACCAATGTTTCCATCTAACATCTTAAAGCACTTTTCGTTGTCTTTTCTATACCGGCTATAATAATTCAAGCTATTTTGCTCATGCAAGATAAGTTCTTTCTGTCGGACTTGACCTGATGATAAATATTTGATACTAATAACGTTATTATTCGACCGCAACAAATCTTCTGAAATATTTCTCAATCGCGTTGCTTGATTTGATGCCGGATAATATATCTTTAAACTGTCAACAATTTTGTCTATCGCTTTCTTATTAATATGGGTAATAATATCGCCTACTTTTAAACCGGCTTCCTCCTGTAATTCCGGATTATAGTAATCTGTTACAACCAATTTGTTCTCAACAAACTGAACTCTGAAAGGTGCGACATTGTTTCCTCTCAATTCAATTATTTTGTTATTCCCTTCTCGAAGAGTAGCATGTGTATCGTTGATGTCACCTATCATTTGAAGCGTGGCCAATTCATATTCCAATTCATTTTTAGCTGAAATAAACTGGAGAATATATTCTTTGAGTACTTTGTCCCAGCTTTTATCTGTCAGGTGTTTATTGGGATAAAAATACTGAATCATATTCCAGTACCGATACAATGCCAATAACCGGAATCCCGCATCCGGATAAGGCATATTTGAATAAGAATTTTCATTTGAAAATTGAGGATTACCAACACCCGCAGCCATTTTTATATAAAAATGTTCGCCTTGGTGACGATTGGCATAGATGTTTTTTATTGTTTCTTTTAATTCGGCATTCATGTTACTTTTGTCAACCCACGATAAATCAGGCTTCAGGAAAGCGTTTTCAGACGTTTTTTTACAGGTTTCACAAGCAGGAATTTCTCCATATTTTCTTATCCATACGAGAAGGTTTTGGTCTCGTTTATGATTATTATTGGATGTGCTTAAATAATCGGGAAGCATACGGAACAGTTCATAATCCCAATTATAATTCCCTTTTCCTACTTCAGGGTGGTGATATTTCAAGAATCCCCACAATTTGCCCAATAACTCTAAATTATCTATGGCTTGCTTATTGAGTGCCGGAAAAACAATATTTGACCCGCTATCAAATTCTTTGTCTTTACCGGCTGGCAGAGTGTAAGGTTGTGCCGCTTTAATATCTTGTCCGTCAATGGTAATACTCAAATCATCCAACCACATTTTCCCTTTTCCGACCAACAACCCTCCGGCAACAATCTGTTTTGATTTTGCCGGATTCATGTCCAATGTGATTTCATACCGAGTCCAGTCTGTAGTTCCCGTAACACCGTTTTGGGACATATTATCAAAAGCAATTCCAGGGTCAATTCTCATCCACATTCCGGCGTATCCCTCCGTTACATTTTCTGTTTTGATGTATCCTGACAATGTGATTTTTTTTCCATCGTAATTCTCCGGCAACAAAAGCATTACAGGTTGAAAGTTCGCTGTATCCCCTTTAAATTCAATTGCAATAGAATATTTTCCACTCTTTACCTCGATGGAATCTAATGAAACAGTGTAGGCCGACAAATCCGGGATATACCATTTGACTGGTTTACCTTTCTCAATCTGTTCAAAATTCAAATTTATATCCTTTGTTTGACAAGGTGCAGACAGCACGCATATTGTCAATATCAAAACTGTGAAAATTATGTTTTTTGTTTTCACTTTACTGCCCCGATTGCCAAAGTGCAAAAATAAAGAAAAATGGTAAAAAAGCCAAATGCGGCAAACAAAATTTTCTGTGCAAAGATTGCGAATTTTTGGAAATCATTGAAGACCACCATGCCAAACGCTCGACCATAATCGTCAGTCAACTTCCTGTCGCAAGTTGGTTTGACGTAATCGGTGAGGCGGTAATCGCAGATGCTATCCTCATGCACCATTTTATATCCACAAAACGCAATACCCATTCATGAAAAAACATCCTGATTATGATTATCGTATTGTGCGTGTCTCGTTGACAGACATAGGAGTTAATAAAGAGGCTAAAACTATCAAGCAAAACTACAAAGAAAAAGATCCGAGAGTAAATGATGATTTGAAAAACGCATGTAAAGAACTTGCTGAGAAATATTGGGAGACTTCTAATAAAGAAAACTTTGAAAAGAACTTGCATGAGTATAAAGTCAAAGTTGAAACTAAATAATAATAAATTGAAAGTTTAGTCACCGTATGCAAATTGCATGTACATTTTTTCTGTACATGCAGAATATAAATCGTTATGTTTAAGTATTTTAAAGATGGAGTTTCAATTCTGACTGTGCAGGATACACGCAGAAAAAAGCAATCGGGACTGTTTCCGATTAAAATTCAAGTGGTATATAAACGTACTCAACGTTATTATAACACTGGTAAAGAAATGAATACGGAAGAATGGGAGGCTTTGCCCGACACCAAGAGTAAAAGACTGATTGCGATTCGTTCCGACATCAAAAATTCGTTCGATAAAGTTGAAGATGCGGTTCAGTCGCTTGTTGAGGAAGGCAATTTTTCTTTTGAAGTCTTGAATATGCGTTTGGGTAAAGGGCTTACCGATACCTTGAACATCGCTTTTAAAACCAAAATTGAAACTTTGATTGAAACGGGTGCTGTTGGGAACTCGATTACCTATCAATGTGCATGCAGGTATCTGGAGAAATATGCAGGAGCAAACATTCATTTTGAATCAATTACAGTCGATTGGCTGCGAAAATACGAAAAAGCAATGTTGAACGAAGGCAAAAGTTATACAACTATTTCGATGTACATCCGCAGCATCCGTACAATTTTCAATGAAGTAAAAAATGTCGGATTGATAAAGGAAGTGCAATATCCTTTCGGCAAAGGCAAGTATGAAATTCCAATTGGCAACGGTCGTAAAATGGCTTTGACTCTGCAACAAATAAAGCAAATCATATCTTTTACAGATGGGACAGAAGCCACCGAACATTATCGGGATTTGTGGTTTTTCTCCTATTTATGTAATGGAATAAATATTAACGATTTATTGAAATTGAAATTTTCCAATATAGATAACGATGAAATCCATTTTTACCGTTCCAAAACATTGCATACTTCCAAAGAAAAAAAAGAAATAGAAGCTTTACTCACACCCGAAATGAAGCAGATTATAGAGCGTTGGGGTAATCCTGACAAAAATTCTGATAACTACATTTTTCCGTTTCTTGATGGTTACAATACTCCAATGGAACAGAAAAAGCGGATACAGGATGTTACCAGAAGAATAAACAAACATCTGAAAATCATTGGTGATAAGTTAGAAATTGCAAGTATAAGTACTTATACAGCGCGACATTCTTATGCAAGCGTATTAAAACGAAGCGGTGCAAACATTGCCTATATTTCCGAAAGTCTGGGGCATTCCAATTTGAAAACGACCGAGAATTATCTGGCATCGTTTGAAAAAGAAGAACGGATTAAGAACGCGGCATTCCTAACGAATTTTAGAGATTGACAAAATTTATAATAGAAAAAATTCCACGAAATAGAGGTTATAATGGAAAAAATTCCTGTTTTTTCTGTTTTTATGGATTTTTAGTGGAAAAAATTCTTGGAATGATACTTGATTGAGAAAAATGTTTTATCTTTGCATTGTTGTTTTTATAACACATTCGTAATAATTTAAATAACAGCATATTGTATTAAAATTATGTCCGAATTTTATTCTTTTTTTCGGACACTTTTGAAGAAACATTGAATATGGAAGATAGTATATCCGGTAAAATCCGGCAACGAATCAGGAAAAGTAAATCCGGCAAAATATTTTTTGCAAAGGATTTTGCAGATATTGGGAATGACGAACTGATAAACAAGGCTTTATTTCGCCTTGAAAGAAACAAAACATTGGTGCGTCTTGCTCATGGAATATATTTGTATCCATTTATAGATAAGGAACTTGGAATTATGTTTCCTGCACCGGATACCATTGCAAGAGCCATAGCCAAACGCGACAATGCTCGAATTTTACCTACCGGCAATCATGCCATGAATTTATTGGGACTTTCTACACAAGTACCTATGAATGTAGTTTATATGACTGATGGATCACCCCGTAAAGTAAGTATTGGGAAACGTAAAATTACATTCAAAAAAACATCGCCCCGAAATTTCACGTATAAAGGGAAAATTATTCCTTTGATTGTCGCTGCCCTGAAAACAATAGGGAAAGACAATGTAAATCCCGAATATATAAACCGTTTGGAAGAAATTTTATCCGAAACGGAAGACAAACAGATTCTTTTGAACGATGCAAACCATGCTCCGGCATGGATAAAAAAAATATTAATCCCTCTAATTGACAAAAATGAATAATTGGCAAAATAATCCGACTGAAAGGCAACGTATTATAATCGAAAACATAGCTTTACAAACAGGCTATTCGCCACATGCCATTGAAAAAGACTGGTGGGTTACAATGGTTTTGAAATCGTTATTTCAGACATCGTGCGCTAACTGTCTGGTATTCAAAGGCGGTACTTCTTTGGGTAAGTGCTGGAACTTGATAGAACGTTTTAGCGAAGATATTGATGTTGCAATCTTTAGGGATTTTTTTGGAATCACCGAAATATCAAGCAAGAACCAACGCGATAAGTTACGAAAAGCATCATCAAAATACATTCAGGAATGTTTGATTGACGAATTGGATGAAAAATTAAAAGCACTTGAAATTTCAGGCTATACTATTGAGTTGGAGCAGGCTGAATCTTCCGATAAAGACCCGCGAGTAGTATTTGTTAAGTATTCATCCCTGTTTCCCGAAAACAAATATCTGAAAAATTGGGTAAAAATCGAAATTAGTTGCCGTTCGCTTCGTGAGCCATACGATCCGGTGAAATTGCGGTCAATCATTGCAGAGAATTATCCAAATGAACGATTTGCCGATGAGAGTTTTGTGGTGAATACTGTTTCGCCTAAGCGAACTTTTCTCGAAAAAGCGTTTTTATTACATGAAGCCCTGCAAAAAGGGCGGATTCATTCCTTGCGAATGACAAGGCATTTATACGATTTACATAAGTTGATGGATACAGATTTTGCGAAAGACGCTTTGTCCGATATGACTCTGTATAAAACGATTGTTGAACATCGTTCCATTATGACAAGAGAAAAAGGCGTTGATTATTCTACCCATCGTCCTTCTCAAATTAATTTTATTCCTGAAAGCGAGGAAGTTATTGAAATATGGCAGGATGATTACAAAAATATGCGTGAGACATTTTTCTATGAAGTCCCCATTCTGTTTGATGAATTGTTGAAACGGATGGAAGAACTCCGAAGCCGGTTTCGGGCAATCCAAATGGATGAAACATTTTTCGATGATTTGTGATTTGAAAAAAATGCAATAATGAATATATTGCCGGAAAATCAACATTTCCATTCGGTAAAGGAGTTAAAACATGCTCTTACCCAGAGCATAGATAATTTTAGACTTCCCTATGAGGTAAATGATGAAAATGATACATTCTTTAACCCCGAAAATGAAACATTTGAAGTTCTATTGAATAAGCAAAATGAAAAAATACTTATCCCAGATGCTAAAATGTATCCATTTCTCTTTAGAGGGCAACAAAAAGAATGGCTACCTTGTTTGCCAAGTTTGTATAGAGAACGAAATGGTAAAAAACCAAATGACATAGAGATATTCATTGATAGATTGCGGCTAACTGAATTTGCAATTTTACTAAATACCCATCCTGTTGTTAGTGGATTTTTCAAAAAGCATAATTTCAAAATAGATTATATAGGATTAGCGCAACATTATGGATTAAATACTGAAATTCTTGACTTTACAAATGATTTGGACATTGCTCTGTTTTTTTCACTATGCTCATACAATAAGGCATTGAATTGTTATGAGCCAAATTTAAATGATGGTTCACATACGGCAATTTTATATGTTATTGTTCCTGTTTTTTATATAGATTTTGGAAAAAAATCCTTTTTGGATAATAAAATATCTGTCATTGGGATGCAACCGTTTAAACGACCTGGAGCACAAAAAGGTTTTGCTTTCCATTTTAAGCAAGATGAAAGTTTCAATGTTTTCAGATACACTTTTAGTTATACCAAAGACGATTCGAAATGTATTTATGATAAATTTGAGCAAGGGAAAAAGTTATGGGTTCAGGATATATTAGCAGAAAAAACGAGAAGCATTGCTTCGCAGATATCATTTTCTGTATATACTTTTAATCAAACATGTGTCAATTGTAGGGTTAAAGGTTTATCAAAAAGCAAATTAAAAGATAGTCTTTTAAACGTAGGAATTCAGATTTCCACCCATATAGAGATCCCAAAATTTAATACTGCTGAAAGGTGTGCGATTGTTGATGAATGGAATAATCAGCAGAGTATTCAAGCGATTAATCAAATAAGGCGTAGGTTCTGGCGTGAAAAAGTAGAAAATACAGACCAGGCAGGTAAGCGGTATGAATTTAGAACTATTCAAATGCTAATGGAAATAGAGTTATTAAGATTAGTAGGTAATCGTTCAGATTTAGGAGAACTGGATTTGAATCAGTCAAATACTACCCCTTGTTCAACTAATTCAACATTATCGAATAATAAAGTTAGTGAATCATGGGAAAAGGTTCCCGGTCGTTTTGAACTTGCAAAGTCTGAAACATTTTTAACTGAATCAAATTGTTTAATATCATAAATCAATATAGCAATGCCCCGTCGCAAACTAACAACAATCAATCTGAAAGAGTTGGATACCTATCCAACTCTGATAGAAGAATTAAAGAATAATCCTGCTTATTCCGACAAAGACCTTTCTACTCTGAAACTAACCATATTAGATAGCTACGAAACGACAATAAAAGAAGTAGATAAAGCCATCAAACATTTGCAGTATTATGTCGTAGCCAAGAAGAATACTATTGAAACATTTCAAGACGAACAATTGATAAACCGCGTTCGATTAGCCAAAATGCTTGGAATCTCCCGCCAAACTCTAACCGCTTGGATAAACAAAGGTTTCATTACCCCTCTTAAATCCAACTATTTACCGGATTACGAAACATTCAAAACAGACGCTGTATTACAGGAACTTAACAGCTATAAAGCAGAACATTCCGGAGAACGCATATAAAAAACTTCGTAAAAATTTAATCACTTAACAACCCTAAGACAAATCTATATCATCTTAAGACAATATCCGAACAAATACGCCAATCCCAAGTCTGCATATCCTCATTTATCTCCATTTGTCCTCGTTTGTCCCTCCCATGTTGTATTATTATTCATTTGATTAACAGTATCTTCCATTCATATCTTTGTGCATTGTTTAATCCCTAACTCCGCTCATTTTAGGTAGCATATCAATTTAATCGATCGAATATCAATAAATTATGCGAAAATATAGGCTACCTAATAGATATGCATAATATTTTATATAACACACTATATTGAAGATAGTTATGTCAATTGACTACCTAAAAATTGCGGAGTTATAGTTTAATTTATAAAATGCAAAAATATGAACAATATCATTGTTGCCGAAGAAGAAAAACTTCGAGCTATCGTACACGAAGAAGTGTCGAAACTGTTTCATGCAAAGCAAGAATCTAAGACGGAAATAGACACGATGACATTATCTGGTGCGCTTGCACTATTAGCCGAATACGGCTATATCCTGTCGAAAGCCAAACTATATAAATTGACGGCATCGGGAAATATTCCATGCCGGAAGTTCGGTCAGAAACTGGTATTCTCACGAAAAGACATTCTTTCTTGGGCGGAAGGGCAAACAAAACCCAAACGCGATTTTTCGGAAGTTTCATTAACCCTTGCCCGCAGTGCAAGACGTAAAAGGTCATTCCGATGAAAAAAGAAAGACAGGACAGCGGAAAATATATCCGCGTTGGTACGACCTTGTATAAGATAGTGCGCCGACCGCTCATCAGTGGCGACTATGTCAAAGACAAGATTGTTTGGAGTTACGAAACACTGCGGCAGGACTACGGCAAAAACAACTTGCCTGAGATTGAAAAGTACGATGGCTTTTGCATTATTCCCGACCACGTACACTATGAACAGGTGCATGGCACATATCTGAATCAGTACGAGCCGATAAATCATGTTCCTTGCATTGGCGAGTTTCCGCACATCCGTTCCTTTTTGCAACATATCTTTGGTGAACAAATTAAACTGGGTTTGGATTATTTGCAAATCCTTTATACCCGCCCTACGCAAATGTTACCTATTCTTTTGTTGGTTTCCAATGAACGAAATACCGGTAAAACAACCTTTCTGCGCTTCCTGAAAATGATTTTCGGCAAGAATGCAACATTCAACACTAACGAGGATTTTCGCAGTCAGTTTAATGCAGATTGGGAGCATCGCCTATTGGTCTTGGTCGATGAATTGCTGTTAAACAAGATGGAAGATACCGAGAAAATCAAAAATCTTTCGACGGCAGGCGATTACAAGATTGAAGCCAAAGGTAAAGACCGGCGGGAGATTGAGTTTTTCGCCAAATTTGTACTTTGTTCTAATAATGAAAAGAATCCGATTATCATTCCGAAAGAAGAAGTCCGTTTTTGGGTTCGGAAAATCAATCCGGTAGAAAAGGACAATATCCGGTTGCGGGAACAGATGTCAAAAGAAATTCCGCATTTTCTGTATTTTCTTCAGAACAGACAACTTTCTACGAAAAATGAATCTCGCATGTGGTTTAATCCGGTAGAACTCGAAACATCTGCATTACAGAAAATCAAGAAATACAATATCAACAAGATTGAAATGGAGATGGCAACCTATTGCAGCGATGTGATGGAACGGTTCGGACAAGACAAAATCCTGTGCTGCCCGAAAGATTTTATTGATGAATTGCGGGATAGCGGACTTCGGGCGGATATTTCCCAGATACGCAGCATCCTGAAAGACAGTTGGGGCGTTCATTCGGAAAAGAACGGCGAATATACTTTCTACCATATTGGAATTGAGGGGGAACTGTTTCCGATGAAAAAGAAAGGACGCTATTTTGAGATTCCGCGTTTGCTAGTAGATAAAATCCTGTTGTAATGTTGTATTTAATATTTAAAGCCATGATATACAATGAATTTACCCATACAACAAAGGTACAACAAAAGCACAACAAATTTTATTTTGTTGTAGACAGCAGGCAACAACCCCAATGTTTGTTGTGGATTTGTTGTGTTCGTAACTTTTTCTTTCACTGCAAATTACACTCGTTTTACAACAAAACAACAAAAATTTTACAATCATGACACTACCGGAGATAAAGCAAATCAGTATCAGGGAATACTTTAATAATGTAGGTATTCATCCGACAAAAGAATATGGCTATTACGGGCTGTATCATTGTCCATTCAGGGAAGACCAGAACGCAAGTTTCAAAGTAGATTACAATAAAAATGTATGGCATGACTTCGGAACAAGTGAAGGCGGGTCTATTATTGATTTAGTGATGAAGTTAAACAACTGTTCGTTTAATGAAGCAGTCAGACAGCTGGATAACAATACGGTCAAACGTACAAATGATTGTATATACCAACATCACAATGTTGGAACATCACAACATTGCAATGCGAATGACTTTTCTTTTCATCGAAATGAAATAACAAGTATTCAGCCGATTAGTCACCCAAAACTAATCCAATGGCTAAAGGAACGGAAAATTGATTTAAGTTTAGCAAATCTATATTGTAGAGAAGTCCACTATCAAAACCAAAGCGGGAATCATTTTTCTATCGGGTTCAGGAACGATAACGACGGGTATGAGTTAAGCAGTCCAAATAATTTTAAAGGTTGCATTTCTCCAAAAGACATTACAACCATTCGGAATAATAAAGATGCCTGTTTGGTATTTGAGGGTTTCTGGGATTTCCTTTCTTATCTCACGATTCAAAAAATCGAAAAGACAAAACACGATGTTACCGTTCTCAACTCAGTTGCCAATGTTCAAAAGGCAATGGATTTTCTGAAAACACACAAGGAGATTTATACTTATTTAGATAATGATGAAGCCGGAAGAAAAGCAACCGAATTAATCAAGTCGGCACATTCTACTGTGTATAACCGTTCAACAAAGTATGCAGAGTACAAAGACTTGAATGATTACCTGCGGCAAAAACCGATGGTAAAACCGGAGATGAAAAAGAAAAAATTAGGATTGAAAAGATGAATAACAACCAACAGACGATACAACGGGCTATCGCCTGTTTTTCAGCGGAGCAAGTTTATGTTTCGAGTGCATCGAAACCCCTGAATTATCCCGCTGGTCTCCATTCAAAACTTGTACAATCATGATGAAAGAGAAGAAAGGCGGACGGCCGAAGTTAAGTCCTACCGAAAAACTGAAATACCGGATAGCGGTCAATCTTTGCACGAAAGATTATTACGTCCTGAAAGCAAAAGCAATCCAAGCAGGAATGACCTGTGCGGAAGTCGCAAGATTGGCAATTAGCGGTTGCCAAGTTCGCCAACGATTAACAACAGAGCAAATGGACTGTATCCGTAAACTCTCCAGCATGGGAAACAATCTAAATCAGATTACGCGAAAGGCAAATGCCGAAGGCTATTCCAATGCCCGAAATGAATACCTTTATTTAGCAGATAAGATTGATAACGCATTAACTCTTTTAGAAGATGGTAGCAAAGATAGTTAAGGGGAAAGGTTTCAAAGGCGTAATCAATTACGTCCTTGATAAAGCTAAGCAAACGGAATTGGTTGCAGCGGAAGGTGTTCGCCTGAAAAGCAAAGAATCCATTATACGAAGTTTTATTGCTCAAAGCGGATTGAATCCGAAAGTATCCAAAATGGTCGGTCATGTCTCGTTGAATTTCTCGGCACAGGACAGGGATAAATTGACCAATACTAAAATGGTACAAATTGCCAAAGAATACATGTCTAAAATGGGAATTACCAATACACAATACATCATTGGCAGGCATTACGACAAGGAACATCCTCATATCCACATCGTTTTCAATAGAATAGATAACGATGGTAAAACGATTTCGGACAGGAACGACCGTTACCGTAGCGAAAAGATTTGCAAGGAGCTGACCGAGAAATACGAATTGTACTTTGCTCAAGGCAAAGAAAATGTAAAACGGCATCGCTTGAAAGAGCCGGATAAAACAAAATACGAGATTTTCAATACCTTGAATGCAACCATTCCGAAGTGCAAAAACTGGAAAGACCTGAATGACGAACTGAAAAAGCAAGGCATTGTAATCAGTTTGAAATACAAGGGCAATACCGATGAGGTTCAGGGAATACGGTTTGAAAAGAATGGATACACTTTCAACGGCTCAAAGATTGACAGGCAATTCAGTTACAGCAAGATTGATTATCAATTGAAACAGAATGACAGAGAACAAAATATTCAACTTACAAATAATCATTCCCAAAATCAATCTTCCGTTTTGGAAAATACAGTTTCTGTTTTAGGCGGATTGTTTGATATTCAACCATCGGGAACGGATTATGACCCCGACGAAGCAGAATTATTGAAGCAATTTAAATCCAAGAAGAAAAAGAGAAAAAGATTTCATTTATAAACCATAAAAAACAAAACAATATGAGTAACAGTAAAATAGATACTTCCGAAGTATTCGTCCTGTTTGAAACAATAAACAGTAAGTTGGATAAGCAACCGAACAAGCAGGTTGAGGTTGATTTGTCGGCTATAAGTACTATAACAGAACGATTTGAAGATGTGATAGCAGAAGTAAGAAAACCGACAAAAGTAGAACATCATTATCGCCATACGATTGACATGCGTTCCAATTGGTTTTTCCTTTCGTGGGTGGGATTGGCGATTATTATACTGATATTGTTTTGGTTAATGGCTAATCAACGGCAAACTATCAGTCAATACAGGGACAATGATTTGAAATACAGGTATATCAAAATGTATGGACAGACTAATGAAGAAGGTGTTTATCGGTTGGAAAGGCAATTTAAATACAATGATAGCATTAAAATAATTCGCAAACAAGTAGAGAAATATGAGGAATTGGTTAAGGAACAAGCAGAAAGATTGGAGAGGGCGAAGCAGAATACACAAGACGCTGAAATACTAAAAGATAAAGTAGAATCTTTGAAGAAGAGGAAATAACCTTTTGGATTCTATATATTCAAAAATTTGAATTATGCAAATTTTTTGATGCATTTTTTCTGCAATGTTAATTTATTTGTATCTTTGATGCGAAATTCAATAAGGATTAGACAATGGAAGTTAAATTAAGAGAAAAATTTTCAAGTAATGATTTTGGTGAATATATATCAAAATATTACGAACAGGCATTAAATGATAATAACGTTCATTTTGACTTAGAAAAACTTGAATGGATTTCTTTAGAAGGAATAACATTCTTATTTGCTTGGATTAATAAAATCAAAAACGAAACGAATTGTTCGGTAAAAATAACTCTACCAAATCCGGGATTTATGATTGCAAGAGGTGAATCTGATACTGATTTCTATAGAGCGAAGCAAAAAAGACGATGTAGAAGATTAAAAAGTTTACTTAAAACTTGGCAATTAAATGATGCCTGTAATATAAGCGTTGATGATTATATCAATCCTCCTTCATCTCTGAATCAACGATTGAATGAGTGGGAAAAAAGTTATTATTATTCGGATAATAACTGGAATAGAATCATTCCTTTTAGAAAATTTGATACAAGTAAATATGAAAGTATTAACAATGTTAGAACTCAATTTAGTGAAGAACTCAATGATATTTTCAGCTTTGAGGAAGATGTGAATTCTTTACTGGATGAGTATTTTATTAATACCCCTTTTGCGAACAAGACCATAAGTCATTTAATAACTACTGAACTGTTTTTAAACACACTACACCACGCCAAGCAAAATGATAAAACAAGTAAGAATGAATGTTATTTTTCTATTTCTGCCGTAAATCAATACAAGGATAAGAATGTTAAAAAGTGGTTGTATGAAAAGAAAATACAAAACTACATGAGTTCTAATAATTGCAATTATTATGAGGCAAAACAATTCATTGGGGAAATAGAAGATATTGACATTCCTTTTTGGCAAATAAAAAGTGAATTAAAAAGAAAAATAACAGAAAATTTACCAGAAAATATCCGCTCCGAAAGGAGTTCTATTGTTTGGGATTTCTTCAAAGATAACAATGGCAATTTTAGGAATATATCATATATTGAGTTCGCCTTTATAGATTTTGGACCGGGCATTCCGACTACTCTCAAAGATAGTTATGAAAAAAATATTAACAAACAATCAGTTATATCAAGATTAAGTGATACACATTTTAGATGTAATAGCCTTGATAGCAAAATATTAGAATATGCTTTTTTATTAGAAACATCTGAAAATCCTTTCGATGAAAATATTCAAATTCAAGAATTTGTTCCGAGAGGACTTTACTTTTTGCTTGATATAGTTCGCTTGTATAGAGGACTTTTAGTTGTAAGAAGTAAAAAAGGTGAAGCGGCTTTTGATTTTTCTAAAACTATAAATATTAAAGAATCAGTCAGGCTTTCAGAATCTAACTATTCCTTTCCGGGGACTATGATTAATATTATATTACCGGAACAATCTTCATCCAAAGTTCTCATGGAGCCTGTGCAAGAACATAAACCAATTACAAGTATGCAAGTACAATCACGCCATGAAAGTGTTCTTGATATTTATAACTCATTCCAAATAGAGTATTGTAAAAATGAGCCTTATAAGCCTCATGAATTGTATATCTATCTTTTCAAAAAGTTAAACAACATATTAGATGAGGAACTATCAAAAGAGCAGCCATCAATAATATATTTTGATTTTGCCGGTACTCATCTTTCATTTATGGATTATAAAATATTTTATTTTTTAGCGAATACCCCTAAAATAAACAAATACAATAATTTAATCTTGTTAAATATCAACGACACAAACTTGTTGGATGGTGCTATAGAAATGATAAAAAACTCAGAACCATTTATATTTAGACCTATTCCTTGTGTTATCGAAGAAAAAGACGGAATAAAAATTAAGTGGATTGGAGTTAGAAATGACAAAGATGAAGATAATCTTAATAAATTATTACAATATCCTATCGAATATTCTTTAGCTGCAAGTGATTTTAATGACGATGTTGATTCGTTAAAAGGAAATGTTATAGAAATAAAATGGGTAGATACAAAGAAAACTGCCGCCAATGTGCAAAGAACATCATTTTTACCTGTTTTATCCAAGATAACTCATATTAATTCTAAATTACTTAACGATAAGCTTAGAAAAAGAATTCTTTACCCTAAAGAAAACGAAGAGGATATTATACTCAAAAAGGAAGATACGGTATATTTGTCGTCTGGCGGATATTACTTATACCAATATGTAAACTTTTTTGATATATTATCCGGTAAAGATGCAAAAAATAGAGCATTTAGTGAAAATATAGCTATTAATTTATTCAATTTATGGAGAGTAAAAACAGGAAGTATTCCGCAAAAAATAGACTGGATATTGACTGTAACACTTAGCAGTCAAATGTTAGGACGTGATGTCAGAAAAGTTTACAAGCGGCTAATGTTGCACGATGGAAATGAAAAAAATCCCAGAATGCTAAAGTTGACAAATTATAATGAGTTTTCAAATGAACTTGGTTTTGACGAAATTAAACAAGGGGATACCATTCTTGTGGTTAATGATGTTATTTCAACCGGCAATCTTAATAAAAATATATATGATTCTGTCAAGAAAAAAAATGCAAAAATAATAGGGTTCTTTTCTATTGTAGATTGTCGGGTTACGGACAATTATGAAGAACCAGATATAGAAGAACGAAAGAAAGCAGAGGAATGGAAAAAATATGAAGTAAAATGTGTGTATGATAAAAATGTGGATGATATTTCCATATCATTAGTCGATAATTTACATATTCGTAAATACAAAATTAATATCAAGAATGCAGAAAAAATCGTTAGAATAAATCCTATGACAAATGCTCCTACGACTATGGGATTTCGACATAGCGAAAATAAAATAAAAATTATTTACGAAATTTCAGAGGTATTCAAGTTAGACAAAATAAAAAAAGAGCATTTTCTTATTGGATATTTCAGAAATAACAACTCGTACCATACTTATTTTCCTAATACAGAAAATATTTTTTTGCAGTATTCCGGAAAAGAATTTATGAGAGATTTAATAGAGAAAGTAATTGAAATAGAAAAAAATAGAAAAAATTTTGAATCTGAAGACGAGGGAGATACTGTGAGTGATGAGGGACTAAAAGTTGATTATGTTTTTTATCCCGTTTTTTCAGGTATAGAAGCATTTGATGATTATCATTTTCAGAATTATTTTCAAAATAAAGATTTACTCTCATATCCAATGCCTCGAATAGATACTCCTAAAGGTTGGCGATTTACTTTTCCCTCTAAAATATTAAATGAAAATGTAAAGTGGAAAGTAGTATTTATATTAGATGATGGCTCTTGTTCCGGAGAAACAATATTACAAATGATAGATTCCATTTGTTTTTATGAAGTGAAAAAAATTATCGTTTTATCAGTTTTTGGAAGATTAGAAGATTTTCAACGAGAATTTTATTCAAGGATAAAAAAATTGAAAGTTAAAAAATTAAAAGGAAAAAATGAAGAAAATTCAAATGATATAAAGGAACCTATAGTAGATGCTCACATATATTTCGGTATTCATTTGAATATTCACCATTTTCCTTATGAAAAATCTACTCCTTTTGTCGATGAACGAAAACAATTAAAAACTTATCTTAATGAAAAAACAGGAATACCTCAGTTAGCCAAAAAATATATTAAGAAAAGAATTAACGAATTGGAAATCATTGATGTAAAAAATGTTGATAAAACTACTAAGTTGGGATACTATCATTTTCCAAAAATAAAAAATATAGAAACAGAGAAAGAAGTAGATATAGAAAAAATATTTGAGATAAGAAATAATTTAGGAAAATTAGACAGTTATAGAATTTATGAAGACTATTACAAAGAAGTCGATTATCAGAATAATGATGATTTAGAGTTAATTATCGGCATAATAAACCACGAGCCTCGAATATTGGATACGATAAAAAATCTAGTCCCCGAATTGTATCAACGATTGAGAGAATTGATATACCAAATCGTCTTTGGCGAAGAGTTGAATTTATCAAATAGAGATTATGTTTGGGATATTCAATCGCTTATGGTATTTTTATTTACAATGAATTACTCTATTTTGTATGATGATGTAAAATTAGATAAGTTATTTAATCTAATTGAAGGTCTTGAGAATGAAAAAGATAAACAAGAAACTCTTTGTTATTTATCTTTTTTATTATGGAAAGAATGTATTGAAGAAGAAAAAAATAATCGAAATATTAAACCGGTAATCTTTAAAATTTGGCATTCATATTATGAACAAAACAAGACAAATACGAAATTTTATAATCTATTATGTGGCATAACTGATTCGATTGGATATAAAGAAGTCAGTTCTGTTTCCAATGCATTTCATAATTTGCATTTATTTTATTGGAAATCAGGAGCTAAACCAGGGCATAAAGATTTGGAAATGCTAATTAACGATGTAATACCTATATTAAGAAGCTCTTCAGTTGATAAAATAGATACAGCACCTTTAGAGAATGTTATAAAAAATATAAGAACACAGTTAAAAAGATATATCGACAAAATTTGTGATAATGTTGATATTGAACAGATTTACAAATTTAAAGAAGACCAAGATTCAATATACAATCTAATAAATTCTATAATTAGTGAATATAGAAAAGTTAAAGATTCACATGATGTTGATGGGGGCTATATCGCATCAAAAAATAGTTTAGCTGATTTATTTGACATATTCAAGAGTAAATTCATTGAAACAAAAGAATCTTTTGCTCAAATGTGTTTAAAATTTAATGAGAATCCCATTGAAATTTGGAAGAAGGTTATACAGAATAATTCTGATATTACAGGATATAACAATGTTGATTTTAATGTAGAAAGTCTATCAACACTAAATTCGATAGCTTTTCCAATACATACTGACGCATTAGAAGTAGTATTTTATAATATTTTGCAGAATACTTGTAAAGTAGCAACCGATACTACAATAAAGATAACCTACAATTCCGATAAGACAAATGGTCTTCAAATTTTCTCTATTTCACAAACCATAGATTTTCAAAAAGAATTAAGAGAGGGTAAAGGTATTGAATTAATTGAACAAATTGTTAAATCATTTGGAGGACAAGTTGTTTTACCTGAACCAAATAGTGGAAATCAGATGTTTTATCATATCATATTCCCTGAAATTATCAAATAAAAATATAAATGTTATGGAAATTATAGATGTTTTTATTAATCGCAAAGGAGAATTTTTGGATAATATAGTTACGTATGTAGATTTTGTGAAATTTTTAAATCCGATTTTTCTGACGAGTCCTGAATGCTTTGAAAAAGCATATGATGTTTTTTTGAAATATCATCGTTTTCGTCTTTGGATTCACCTTGAATATGAGAATTATCCTCCCGGTGTAGGATTTCTCAAAAGCATAAAAAATGAGCATGAAAATATTAATGTACAGTTTATTTCAAGGAATAATTCTATTAAAGTTTATTCAGACAAAGAATATAAAGTGGATTATAGTGTGTATTATGCATTGGGAAGCCTACAATATTGGAAAGATGTTCTTCCGACAATTATAGTAAACGAACCTATAGCAAATAGAAATTTTCCATCTTTTGAGCAAAAAGATATGAGTAGTCTTAAAAGTACTAAAACTATCGATATTGCAATTCTCACTGCATTAATTGAAGATGAGTACAATGTTTGTAAAGACTTGATGGATGGGCAAGAAAACGGAAATAAATTTATTGGAAAATTCAAAAATACAACAGAACAAGTTGTCTTACTTTCACAACAAAAAATGGGTATGGTTGATTGTGCTATATCTACAAAAAAGATATTTGAAGATATTAATCCAAAATTATTATTGTTAGGAGGCGTTTGTGGGGGCAGAAAAAGTAAGGTCAAAAAATATGATATAATAATTCCTAAAAATATAATTGATATTATTACAGGAAAGCTGAAAAATGGTCAGCCTCTAATTTATGGGTTTAATGTTGATATATCTGATAATCTTCAACAATATATAGAAAAGAAAACTACTGCTGATGATTTTATCAAGAAAGAGATGTACAATTTGGTACCTTCTGGTAATAAATACGACAGAGAAAGAAATATTATTAACAAATTGAAAATACACCATGACACTATGGCTTGTGGGGCTTTTGTTTTAAGTACAGATAACTATTTAGAAAAAACGGCTCTTGGTGCAAATGAAAAAATCGTAGGCTATGAAATGGAAAGCTATGGACTTGTTCGAGCTGCTAATTTAACCCAAAAACTGTCTTTAGTAATTAAATCTGTTATGGATTATACTGATTCTAATAAAAGTGACGCATCGACACAAATTGAAGATGAGGATAATATTCCAGAAGGAGAAAATGTTAAAAAGATGGCTTCTTATATGAGTTTCATCTGTATTCAAGCATTAATACCTCATTTAAGAGAATATTTGAATCAAAATTCAAATATCTAACCTTGTATGCAAATTGTATGTACACCTAAGAAAAAAGCAGCTAAGAATTTCTTCTTAACTGCTTGTCTATAAGTGGTGGGCGTTGACGGATTCGAACCGCCGACCCTCTGCTTGTAAGGCAGATGCTCTGAACCAGCTGAGCTAAACGCCCTCGTGCTTTTCGCTAAAAGCGCTGCAAAGGTAACACTTATTTTTTTATTTGCAAATAAATATCAGGAAAATATTTTTAAATCTTTATTTTCCGGCATTATTCACTTTGTTGATGAGGTCTCGTGCCTTTTGATAATCTGCAAGTTGCTTCTTGCTGAAACCGGATTTAATCTTTTCCATTTCAGTCACTTTGTCTTGTAATTGATTGGCAAGTTTGCTGAATTTGGCAGGATCTTTCGCAATGTTATTAAAAGATTCTACATACTCTTTAACGTAAGCTTGGAAAGCTTTTAACGCTTCATCGGGCTTCACTTCGGCAGGAACTACTTCCTGTTTTACTTCCTCAACCGCTTTGACGGTTTCGGCAGCTACGCTTTCAACAGTTTCTTTTACTTTATTTTCGTCCTTTTTTGCTTGGGAACATGCTGCAAATGATGTAATTAATGCAACACTAAAAATAATTATGCAAATCTTTTTCATACTAACTTTATTTTAGGATTAATGGATGAATAATCGTTGCAAATGTACTAATTATTTTTTCATTCTTCAAAAATTTACGCTTATTTTTTCAGGCATCATTATTAGTATTTTAACCACTTCATTAATTCTTTGTAAGTGGGTTTCTTTCCGTACATCAGAATGCCGACGCGGTATATTTTGGCGACTATTTGAATGACAAAAAATACACTGCCGAACAACAGAACAATAGATAACAATAGTTCCCACCAATGTACTCCGTAAGGAATGCGAACCATCATCACAATCGGTGAAGTGAACGGGAATAAAGAAGTCCAGAACGCCAAAGGCCCATCCGGATTTTGTGCGCTGTAAATCCCTGTGTATAGTGCAAATAAAATCAAAACGGTGATAGGCATCATGTATTGCTGAGCATCTTCCGGACTGTTGATAATCGCGCCGATTGCTGCAAACAGGGAGGAGTAAATCAGGTATCCTCCTATGAAAAACAGGATAAAATACAGAGAAAGTTCTAAAATATTTATCGCTCCAAATGAGGCATTGATGGTTTGGAAAACCTCCGAATTACCCAAGAACATGAACGCTCCCGCCTGAACGCCAAGCAAAAGCAAAGCCCAAATGCCGAATTGCGTCAAGCCAACCAAACCGATGCCGACTAATTTTCCCATCATCAAATCGAATGGTTTAACCGAAGATACAATCACTTCCACAATCCGGTTGGTTTTTTCTTCCATCACACCTTGCATTACGATGCTTCCGTAAATCATGATAAACATGTAAATCAGAAAGGTAAATACCATGCCGATAGCAGAAGCCATTACAGACGAAGTTTGTATTTCACTTCCGGTTTCGTCGCCCCATTTGACGGATTTGAGGTTCAGTTTGATTTTACTGTCCTCAATGATTTGTTTGAGATTAGGAATATTGTATGATTCCAATTTTTTGTCACTCAAGTAATTATTCAATGGCGAAGTTATGGCTTCTTCAGCGCTGCTTACCACCGGATTGGATGAATACAGCATGATTGCATCCGGATTTTCCAATAGATCATCGGTAATAACCAAAGTAGCATAAACCGATTCATCAGAATTTTTCCTGAATTCTTGGAATCCGGTTTTCGACTCAATGAATTGATATTGGTCGGTACTTTTCAGCACGGGAAAATATTTTCCGGTCTCATCGACAACAACGATGACTTTGGCTTTTCCTTCGTTTATCGTTGCAAGAAAGAAAGTTGTCAAACTTAGTCCGATGAACAAAAGCGGCATCAAAATCGTGAGAAAGATGAAAGATTTTTTCTTCACGCGGGTAAAATATTCCCGTTGAATCACAATTCCTATTTTCGAATTTAGCGCCATATCTTGATTATTTATTAACTTGTGTTTTATTTACCGTTTGGATGAAAATATCATTCATGGAAGGAATTTCCTCTTCGAATGAAACAATCTCATTATTTTTCAATAGATTGGAAAGAAATTCCGAATTGGAAATATCCACATTTTTCTTTATCCTGAACAGATAATTCCGGGAATCTTCTCCTTGGCTTAAAATTTCACAAAGCGCTTCGTTCGCAATCAAATTTTCATTTTCGGTACGAATTTTAAAAATATGTTGTTTGTGGTCGTCGCGGATTTGATTGACATCGCCGCTCAACACCACTTTTGATTTGTCAATTAAAGCGATTTCGTCGCAAATTTCTTCGACCGAAGCCATATTATGTGTAGAGAAAATAATGGTTTTTCCCTGTTCTTTTAATTGAAGAATCTCATTTTTCAACAATTCCGTATTGATGGGGTCGAATCCGCTGAACGGTTCGTCGAAAATAAGCAATTCAGGCTCATGTATCACAGTGATAATGAATTGCACTTTCTGTTGCATCCCTTTTGAAAGCTCTTCCAATTTTTTGTCCCACCACGAAAGAATATCGAATTTTTCGAACCATTTTTTGAGCCGCTCCTTGGCTTCGGAAGCTGTAAGTCCTTTCAATCGAGCCAAATAAACAGCTTGTTCACCGACTTTCATTTTCTTGTACAAACCCCTTTCTTCGGGAAGATAACCGATTTTGAAAATATCTTCGTAAGCCAACGGACGGTTTTTGAATAAAACTTCACCGTAGTCCGGCGCCGTAATCCGGGTGATAATCCGGATCAAGGTCGTTTTACCCGCTCCATTGGGACCTAACAAGCCGAAAACTTTCTGCTCGGGAATTTGCACGCTGACTTTATCCAAAGCCAAATGCCCCGAATATTGTTTGACCACTTCTTTTGTCTCGAGAAATATCATATCATTGCGATTTGGAAGCCAAAAGTACGGAATAAATTTGAATTGTACAATGAAGAAAAAATTTATTCCACATCTAAAATCGTGGTGATTTTAAATGTCATTCAGATTATCTACGGATACAATCACCTGACCGAAATGAAATACAATGCTTCATTTGTGAAAGACTACGCATGGAGACTGTTTTTATCGGAACACTACGAAGAAGCCAAACAAAAAGCAAAAGAAATATTAAACAAAAAAATAAAAATAGACCATCCGAAAATAGACCGGATGAAGCGGGAAATGCAAGCTATTTTGAACGAAGATTCAACGATAAATTGAATTATAGGAGAGTATTAACAGTAATTATTTATTAAAAAAAGTAAATTTTATGCAAAAAAAGTATTTGAAACGAACAATTTTACTATTTTTGTTGGCAGGAATTATTTTTGCCTGCGTCTATGACGATGATTCTATTCAATTTAGTAAGGAATCATTTATGGAAGAAGCGCAAAAATGGTATGACGGGAATAGGGGAAACCCTATTGATGCACAATTCGTAGAAGAAAGTCCGGAAGTGTTGATTAAACCCGAATGGAAATATCCTTATGTACAGCGAAAAGAGGAATATGCTACACTCGAATATAACTATCTATATCAAACATGTTATGATACCGGTAGTGGTGACTATGGAAACGGCTATGGCGGTGGCGGCGGTGATGGAAATAATTCTATCCCCAAAACAATTGAACCAAGAACAGATTGCCCAAATTCAGCAGGGGAAAACAGTACTAATGTTATCAATATTATGAATAATACAGGTACCGATTATCAAAAAATACAACCACTTATTAAGGAATTAAAGAATTTTGCAATCATGTCTTCAAATGAATATGGATTAGCAGTTAATTATGGGACAGGACAATATCTATGTATATAATTACAATACTCCTGATAATCCGAAGTATATTAACTCCGGCATTCCGAATGGGGTTAATATTTGGACTACAAACAATACAATTTTAACTGTACACACTCATCCTTTCGGTACTAATTCTGCACCGTCGCCATCAGATGCCATATTTCTTGTCAAAAATTATAAGAATGGAAGTATTAACATTAAAGCAAATGTAGCGTTTGGCGCAGATGGATCGGAATATATGGTTTATGTTGATAACGCAAGTACATTTGCCGCTTTTTGTAATAATCCGAGTTATAGCAGTTTCATTGAGAATGATGGCGCCTATTTTAAACAAGGTTCAATTTGGAGAACCGAATATGACAACGCTTACAACAGAATGGTGGAACAAGGTTATTCTGTTAACGACGCTCAATCTTATGCCCTGACCTACGCGTTACGCAATACAGGACTAAAAGTATATCAAAAAAAGACTGGGGCTTTTAAAGAACAAAAAACAGAGTTATCACAAAATAATTATTCAGCTAAAATATGTCCATAAATTATGAAAACGATTCAATTTATTTTATTTACAGTATTTTTGAATTTGTCTGTCGGGCAAATTCAGGCACAAATAAAAACGCAGGAAGAAGTACAAAAACCGTTGCGTTATAAATCTCTATCATCGTTTAAAAGCAATGCTCAAATAAGCGATACTCTACAATATTTGGAATACAACTTTAGTGAACGACAAAATCAATACCAGGGGAAAAAGGTTTCTGATGTAATAAACGACATCGGGTTTCCTGTAAATTACATAGTTGAATATGCAGTAGTATCCGTTTTGCATAATGTTGATAACACACCGGATAAATTGGGTTCATTGTCTTTAGGTATTAAGCAATTTGATACAGTGCCAAGTCCATTATCTGATTATTACGTGACTATTATATTTATTGATCCGCCTAAAATTGACGATTTCTTGAAAGTATTTGATTTTAAAAACAGAAAGATAACTCCCGATGTTTACGAATTTATAAAAGATATGGAAGTATCTGCAGTAACTTCTAATCCATACATTCCGGTAAAGCGGGAAAAACTGAAAAAGGAAGGAAAAATAAACGAACTTCTCAAAGAAAAAGAGAACGAATAAAACTTAATTTATTATCGTCCGGTAAGATAGCAATATTTATGCCGGACGATAATTAAATTATCCTTAATTCACCCATTATCGTTTCATTGTGATATGAAAACAAAAAAACTATCCTTATTAATTTTTGTCCTGTCCTTTTTTCTGCTCTCCTGCAACTCAGACAAATCTATATTAGACAGGGAGATACTATTGAATCATTACAATTCCCCCAAAGATTCCCTCAAACGGAAAGCTGCACTTTTCCTGTTGGAAAACATGGCCGACCAAGTTTCGGAAATCCCGGAACCTGTGAATCCGAAACCTTTTCTTTCATGCAAAAATATCAGGATAGCATCCGTATCATCCTGAAAGAACCAGAAACAACCGATTTATACAAATCAAGCAACGAAATATACTACAAGATTTTGGTGGACGAAGTCGGGCAGTGGTTTAAGTATCAAGACAATCGGGGAGAGAAATTAAATATCCGCCTAAAGTATTTCGTTATACGTATAAAATCCAAAACGGTTGGACTGATTCCATAAATCCAGTCATCAAAACGGATAGCCAATCGCCACATACATCGCCGAATTGTTCCAAATCTTTCCCTTCATAAAAACGTAGCGCTCACCTTCGGATTTTGCCGGGTCATATACGCGCGTTCCCACATCAAGCCGTAAAATCAGGAAACTCAAATCGAAACGCAAACCGATGCCTGTACCGACTGCCATTTCTTTGTAAAAGGAATCCCACTTGAAAAGTCCGCCCGGTTGATTGGGATAATCTTTTATCGTCCAGATATTTCCGCAATCGACAAACAGGGCGGGTTCCAACCAGTCAAGCATTTTGTAACGATATTCGGCGCTGAGGATAAAGTTGATATCGCCGACATGGTAAACCATACTGTTGGTGCCTTGTTTACTTAACGAACCCGGCCCTAAATACCTTGTCCGCCAACCTCTGACGCTGTTCGGTCCGCCGGCATAGTATCTTTTTTCAAAAGGCAGAATGTCTGAGTTTCCATAAGGATATGCTACTCCCAAGGCGGCATGAAACGCGACTCCGCCGGTATTACTTAACCGGACGGTTTCGGAATAGTCAATATCGCCTTTCAAATATTGGGCGAAAGGATTTTTGAGAATTTCATACTGGCCGTTTTCGTTTTTGGATGCTTTTGCCAGGGAAAAAATTCCGTTCAGTGCATTACCCGAAGATTCTATGTTGAAACGCACAGTGTATAAATGTTGGCGAAGCTGTCCGGAATTGGCATTGGTATAAATCAGATTATAACCGCTCCCTGCGGTAAATATATTTTCGTAACTGTAACGGGTCAGAGAATCGACATGATTGTTTAAGTAATCCTGAAAACTCGCTGATTTCCAAGGCGTAGCCACATAATTGATGTTGATTAGGTTAACCGTATGCGTTACAATATTGTTGTATCCCGACCATCGGAATTGCCAGCTGAAATTGAAAAAATCGCGGGTATATTGCGGCCTTTTTTGGATATTGAGTCCCAGGCTGTATTGTGTTTGAGAATTGTATCTGTCTTTGATATAATTGTTTATGAAAGGAAGGTGAACTTTTGAAAAAGTCAGGGAAGGCGTAATTCCCAATTCGTAAAAATTATGACTGAATGCTTCGCTCTCTTCTTCGTTCACAAATTCATAAGCTCCGTTGAGGCGAAGATTGAATTGCTCCGAACCATTGAAAAGATTTTGATTTCCATAATTAATACTTGCGGAAATGCCCAGATCACCGGCTTTATTCGTACCGTTCAAACCCGTTTGAATGGAGTGCATATCGCCCGGTGCAAGGTAAATTTCACAATCCAGAAGGGTCGAATCGGAATAGTTTCCTTCCTTGAATTTCGTATCCACTCGTCCTATGCAATTGAGTGCTTGGAAAAGGTTGTAAGTCGATTCGACGGCCTGTTCGCGGAACAATCCTCCGGGACGAATCAATATTTTATCTGCAATTACTTTGGGACGGAGAAACCGGAGTTTATCGTAATATATATCAATGCCGTTTCCGGTGACGGAATCGACAATGGTATAATTTTCACTGTTCGCGAAATCATATCCGCTAAAAACTTTTACTTTTTTGATGCTGAAAACCTTGGTTTGAGTCGTATCTTTCAGAATCAGCGTCAGATTCGTTTCGTTGGATTGCAAAGCCGTATCGGCCAGATAGTGCAGGTTGTCGATGGTTGACAAATAATAACCGTTGTTGCGCAAGCGGTTGCTTATGCGAGTTCTTTCCTGTTCGAGCGCAGTCATGTCGAAAATGGAGCCGGTTTTGAGGATGGGACTGCGGTTTACAGAAAAAAAGTTGTTGCGGTTCATTATCCTTCGCCGGTTTTCTCCGCGGGAAGCATTTGTCGAATCGGAACGGTTTCTTTCGATGCGGATTCCATTTGCCAGATTATTCATGTTTTCATTCGGCAAGCGAATCTCGTAATTCTTTATTCGATAAGGAATTCCTTCATGAATGTGATAATCGACGGAAACTTTTTTGCCTGTCGTATCAAGGACAGCGTGAACGTATGCATTCAGATAGCCTTGGTTTTTCATTTCGATATTCATTTCGTTAAGAGATTGATTGAGTAATCTTTCACTGAAAATAACCGGCGGATTTCCTGTTTTGCGAATTATTTTTTTGAACCACGAAGAATCGTTATCTACCCAATTATAAATCATTAAGCCCAATTTCGGGTCATTGGGTTTTTGTTGAACAAGTTCCAATAAATTGGTTTTGGAGATAGCGTTCGAATCGGTTTCAAGGCTGATTTTATCCAAAAGATACTCTCCTTCGGGAATATATTTGGTGACACTGCAAGAGGTGAGGAAGAGTATCACAAGAAAGGGCAAATATTTATGAATTAATTTCAAGCGACTGAATTTTGATGGTAAAATATTTGCCCAAAGTTACGGTTTTTGTTTGGATTATGATACATAATGGATATCCAAATAAAACCGCCAAAATATTTTATAGCTTTCATCGTTATATTTTATTAAAAATCATTACAGATGTTATGTTGTATATTATATACAACTCATCAGCTCATCAAATAAGGATGAGAAACTCCTCCGGAGAGAAAATAGAAACAGCAGGGATTATACTTTTCCGGATGATGAAATCGTTATCAATGAAAGAATTATCTGTGGTTAGCCGGTTTTTGTACGTATTCATTGTACATAACTATTATTCTTTTTCCTTAAATGGAGAGTATTTTTGAGATAAAGAATGGTCCACTTCTTGGTACCTGATATAATAAAGTCCATCAAAAATGTACAGCCATTTTCCTCGTTTTTTCCCAATTATTCTACTTTCAAATTCCTTATCGCGATAACCGTCAGCAAAACGGAGAGGTTCAAAATCAATAAAGGCGTAAGGGACATTGTTAGTCGTATTTGCTATTTCCATTTCAAGCTCGCTATTCTCTTTCTCTTCAGCATGCCATAAAGACGTAAACGCCAATGAATACATTTTGTCTCCGTGTGTAGCATGAAGAGCTTCTCCCATACTCTGAAAAGTAAAGTACAACAAAGAATCAGTAGGATACCGGGTTTGGGATATATCTTTGGCTCCATGAAAATTGGCACATAATACAATAAATTTTTCTTCCGGAAAATTTTTTACAATCCATCCTATATTTTCTGCCATTTGGCTATCTCTGTTCCTTGAAGATAAAGCCATTTGAGATTCATTTTTGATATTTTGATATTCAACATTGGAAAAGGATGTATTGATATTCCGGATCCATTGCATAATGGCTTTCAAATCCATGTCTGCTCCTCTCGAAGACATAAGGTATTGCGTATAGTTGGATATGGTATCAATCATGCGCATCAACCCATATTCTTCATCAATGGAAAGTTTATGATAATCAGGCGATATGCGAGTGTGTATAAATTTTCGAAAGTAAAGGTCTTTTAGTTTATCCCAATTGATGGATAAAATTTCATCACCGGAATAATGGTCATCTAAAATTTTCTTTATAACATCAATGTCAAAAACTGTACCATGGCTATCTATACCCCAAAGTCTTATTTTTCGATTTTGAATTTTTTCAAAAAACAGTCGATGTTTTTTGCCTCCACGTATATTTTCTTTTCTAAGCATATTTTCTTTCAAAAAATAGAAAGGGCCTATATTCCAATTTTTAGTTAATTCTGCATATTGGGGATTTGAAAATACATAAGCAGCAAAAAACGATACTCCTTCAACGGCAATTGAATGAAAGCCTTTTTCCTGCAGGTAGTCTATCATTTCTATTTTTACTTCTGTAGTTGAATAATCAAAATGGCCTTCCTCTCCAAGAATAACAAAGGAACGATCATTAACAATTTTATCCAGGAAGGAGAAATCTTCATTATTTTCCAATGCAATTGCATTTTTCGCAATATTTTGCTCAGTAGAAAGATGAGCATCCCACGGAGAAAATGTTTCATTAGTGGGAGAACAAGCCCATAACAAAACCGTAAGTAAAACCAAAACAAAATAACATTTTAACAAATTCATCTGATATATGATTTATAAGACTGTTTCTTTTTTACATGCAAAAATAATGATTATTTTTCTTATTTCACAATCATTTACAAATATTTCCACCCGGCAATTTTCACCGTTAAACAACTTGCTAAAAGACTGACAGATACGGAAAAGGATGGAGCGACCGTAAACTTTTACATTGTATCCGCAGTGCATATACAATTGACGTGGACACATCTTCGTTCCATCATGTTTATTGATGATGCGTTAAAACGTTCGTTCTATGTGAAAATGTGCCGCTTGGAGCATTGGGATACAAGAACTCTGGATGAAAAAATTGATTCGCAACTATACGAATTAACCGCTATCAGCAAGAAACCGGAAGAAATAATCAAACGAGAACTTGAACAAATAAAAGCAACCAATACGCTTACGCCCGATGTCGTATTTCGTAGTGGTTATTTTCTGGATATGCTCGGATTGTCGGATGTATATAACGAAAAAGATTTAGAAGATTCTATTCTTATTCAGATTCAATCGTTTATCAAAGAATTGGGAACGGATTTTGCGTTTCTTGACAGGCAAAAAAGAATTACGGTTGATTCAACGGACTACTATATCGACCTGTTGTTCTATCACAGAGGATTGCGCCGTTTGGTAGCAATTAAATGAATACTAAACAGTTAAGACAAAAAATATTAGACCTCGCCATTCGTGGCAAACTTGTTCCGCAAGACCCGAATGACGAACCGGCATCGGTGCTTGTTGAGAAAATCCGTGCCGAGAAAGAGCGGTTAATCAAGGAAAAGAAAATCAAGCGGGATAAGAACGAATCATTTTTCGTACCAAGACCCCATTTCGATTTTGAAAAAGCAACAAAAATGTGAATAGTTCCCCATAATTTGCTTACCTTTGCCCTCGCTAAACATTTATAAAAAATATAATGTCATTACAGTGTGGTATTGTGGGACTTCCCAATGTCGGTAAATCGACGCTTTTCAATTGCCTTTCCAATGCGAAAGCGCAAGCGGCAAATTTTCCTTTTTGCACCATTGAACCGAATGTGGGTGTGATTACTGTTCCCGATGAACGGTTGAATAAATTGGCGGAACTGGTTCATCCTCAGAAAATTGTGCCTACTACGGTGGAAATTGTAGATATTGCAGGATTGGTCAAAGGTGCAAGCCAAGGTGAAGGACTTGGAAATAAATTCCTTGCCAATATCCGGGAGACAGATGCGATTTTACATGTTTTGCGTTGTTTCGATGATGAAAATGTGACGCATGTCGATGGTTCGATTAATCCGGTGAGAGACAAGGAAATCATTGATTACGAATTGCAACTCAAAGACCTTGAAACGATTGAATCCCGAATCAATAAAGTTCAAAAGCAGGCGCAAACCGGCGGAGATAAACAAGCGAAAATCGCTTTGGAGGTTTTTTTACGTTACAAAGCTGCGCTCGAACAGGGAAAATCGGCCCGCACCGTAAAATTTGACAACAAAGACGATGAGAAAATCGCCCATGATTTGTTTCTTCTGACGAACAAACCGGTTTTGTATGTTTGCAATGTGGACGAAGCGTCTGCCGTATCGGGCAATAAATATGTAGAGCAAGTGCGGCAATCCATTCATGAAGAAGACGCCGATTTGTTGATTGTAGCCGCTAAAATCGAATCTGAAATTGCGGAATTTGAAACGTATGAGGAAAGAGAAATGTTTCTGTCGGAACTCGGTTTGGAAGAATCGGGCGTAAACCGTTTGATAAAAGCAGCTTATCAATTGTTGAATTTGGAAACTTTTCTGACTGCCGGGCCGCAGGAAGTTCGCGCCTGGACTTACCGGAAAGGTAGCAAAGCGCCTCAATGTGCGGGAGTTATCCACACCGATTTTGAAAAAGGTTTCATTCGCGCCGAAGTTATCAAATACGGCGATTACATTCGATTCGGTTCGGAAGCGGCCGTCAAAGAAGCCGGTAAAATGAGTATTGAAGGTAAAGAATATGTTGTTCAAGACGGCGATATTATGCATTTCCGCTTTAATGTGTAATGATCTTCTTCTTAAGGTAAAAGGTAAAGGGTGCTACAGCTTTTTTACCCTTTACCTTTTCCCCCTATATCACTATATTCACAATCTTTCCCGGCACGACAATCACCTTTTTAGGTGTTTTGCCTTCCATCCATTTTTGTGAATTTTCGTTGGCCAAAACGGTTTTTTCGACTTCTTCTTTTACCGTATCCACCGGAAAATCCATTGTAAAACGAACTTTTCCGTTAAAAGAAACCGAATATTTCACAGAATCTTCTTTGAGATATTCCTCGTTATATTCCGGGAATTTGGCGTCGCAAACAGTGGTTTTGTTTCCTGATTTGTGCCATAATTCTTCGGCAATGTGTGGGGCAAACGGGGATAAAACCACGATAAAATCCTGTAAAACGGCTCGTTTGTTGCATTGCAAAGCCGTCAGTTCGTTGGCGCAAATCATGAAAGCGGCAACGGAGGTATTGAATGAGAAATTCTCAATATCCTGCCCGATTTTCTTGATTAATTTATGAATTGATTTCAATTCTTCGGGGGTCGGTTGTTCATCGGAAACAACGAATGTGTCGCCTTGGAAAAACAGATTCCAAAACTTGCGCAAGAATCTTGAAACGCCGTCAATTCCTTTTGTATCCCAAGGTTTGGATTGTTCAACCGGTCCCAAAAACATTTCGTACAGGCGTAAAGTATCGGCGCCGAATTTTTCTACGATGTCATCGGGATTGACAACATTAAACATCGACTTGGACATTTTCTCAACTGCCCATCCGCAAACATATTTACCGTCTTCCAAGATAAATTCGGCAGTTTTATATTCGGGATTCCAGTTCCGGAATTTTTCAATATCCAGTACATCGTTGGATATGATATTGACGTCCACATGGATAGGTGTTACGTCGTATTGTTCTTTCAGTCCGAAAGAAACGAAAGTATTGGTGTTTTTAATCCGGTACACGAAATTGCTCCGTCCCTGAATCATTCCCTGGTTAATCAGTTTTTGGAACGGCTCATCCTTTGCCACAATGCCCGAATCATACAAAAATTTGTTCCAGAAACGGCTGTAAATCAAGTGACCGGTTGCGTGTTCCGTTCCGCCGACATACAAATCGACATTGCCCCAATATTCGTTTGCCTCTTTGCCCACCAAGGCTTCGTTGTTGTGCGGATCTTCGTAACGCAGGTAGTAGGCGGATGAGCCTGCAAAACCCGGCATGGTATTGAGTTCCAAAGGATACTCGTTTGTTGCTGATTTTTCTTTATTTTCCATGCTGCAAAATTACATATTTTCATGGAATTAAGCGTAATAATCTCTATAAAAACACATTTATTCAATAATTCCATTCATATCGTCTGAAAGTTTCATTTTCTCTTTATCTGTGTCTTGCTTGTTTCGGATGTCAACCATTCTAATGCGCCATCTGTTTTTTGCCACACCCTTTTTGCCATTATAACAGCGCATAAAAGGGCGAGTTTCGGTAAGTCCCCAGAAATGACCTCTATTTTTCTCCAGATACTTGCCGCCGAAAATTTTCATACCGGCCTCAATTCCTTTTCGGAGGTATCCGAGGTGCATTTCCAAATCAGGAGCATTATTTGCTAAACATTCGTAGGCTTCAATGCAATCCGGATTCAATTTCAGCGCTTTTTCTATTTTTTTTAATGCTTCTTCTACTTTGTCCGGAAACAATTCGTAGGCTTCGTAAACCAGATCTTCCGCTTGTTGTTGAGGCGTTAGTTGTGCCTTTGGAACAGTTTTTCCACTATTGAATTGATTTACAATTTTTTCCAAATCTGCTTGAGTCAAATTTTCTTGATTTCCAATTAACCGGCTCAGCTCGGTCATCATTCTGTCGTGTTCTTTGTTGTGCATAATGAGTTTATTTATTTGATAATATCTATTTATTGCTCTCTTTACTCATTTTATATTTCTCATCAAGTTCTCCTTCCTTGAAGACATTGTTTATATGCTTGGTAATAGCGGTTCTGTCTCTACCAAAAAGCACAACCATTTGCGCTTGTGTCAGCCAAACCGTTTCATTTTCAAGTCGAACTTCCAATTTTTACGGAATTATCAGGTTGATAAAGTACTATTTCGTTTTTTTCGTTCATATCCGTTGAAAGCTACTTTTTTATCATAATTTCCCCAAGATTATTTTCGGCAAATTTGTTTACTGCTTCATAAAAATTTATTTGTTTATTTTTATTCGAGGAAATACAAAAGGCGTATTTTCTTTATATTTTTTATATTCTTCACCAAATCGTTCCTCCAATTCTTTTTCTTCGATAAATTTATGATAAATACTTCCTACGGTAAATCCTAATATACAACTTGTTATTCCTGTGATTATTCCGCCGATAAATGTTCCTGTTCCCAAATAATATAATATTGCGCCAAATTCTATCGGATTTCTACAATATTTATACGGGCCAATGATTATTAGATGTTGTGTAGGAGCGTTAGGGACGGGAGTTCCTTTTCCGATTTTCCATTGTGTTACGGTTGACCAAATTAAAAAATACAGTCCAATCAGTATTCCTGTTGTTGAGATAATCCATTCAATAATTTTGTTAAGCTCAATCATCAAATAATTTTTTGCAAAAAGTCCAATCAGTATAAAAATTCCGGGCAAAACAGCCAAAAAGAACAAGGCGCCAAAAACCAGGGAAATAACTTTATATTTTCGAGAGTAGCTTTTTCCGGAAAATTTCAGCAAAAAATTGACCATCAATTGTTTCATTTTGTTCTCCATAATTCTTAGAATGGCAATTATTTTTAATTGATTATACCAATCGCATACAGCGGCACATTGGTCATCCAAGTTTCTTCTTTGTAGTCGGCAAGAGAGGTGCGGATTGCTTTTGCGTTGAGAAATGCTATCGCCTCTTTTTCAATCGAATAGGTCAGTCGTTCCTTGTATTCGGCGCTTTCGCTTTCGGGTGTGAACTTGTATTCTATGTTTTGTTGTTCGGGCATAATTATTCTGATTTTTATTCCAAAATTACTTTAAATACTTTTATTACTCTCGTCCATTTATTATGACAGCCATTTTCCGGATGTTCTAAACAAGTACAATTTTTATAACTATTATTACAACACCAAAATTCATCACCTTTGCCATTTGTTGCCTCAAACAATAGTTCAAATGAATCATATTTACTTTCAAAATGCCTTTTAAATGACTCTAATCTTTCTGCTTTTATTGCATCAATATAAGGACTTGCACATACAAAATAATTCTTCCCTGATTGAGTTTGTTCTATCAATTCTATTAAATGACTTTGTGAGTAGTCGTCAATATCAAGAATGTTTGAAAAAAAGTGTACTGTAATGTTTAATTGAGGAAAATCGAAGTCTCTTTCTTCTAAATTGTCTAATTTCTTGCAAATTGTTTTTAGAGGAATGTCAGCGCAATATTTTTTACAATGCAATGCTGCTCTTTTAAGTGCAATTTCAGACGGTTCGATAAGAGTAATAATATCAATCATATTATTGCCAAATTTCTCAAGAAAAATCATGCTTGCAATTCCTTGTCCGCAACCCCAATCTATCAATCTGACTTTAGAGGGAAATGTATGTGATAATTTATCCAAGGCTACTTGAAGTTTGGCTTTATGCATATTTCCCACTCGCCTCATATAAGCAAATAATTCCTTCTCTGATTCAGGAATTTTCACGCCTCTATTAGTATAGATACTCCCATCTGACTGTTTGACAGAAACATCTCTAATACAATCAAAACTATTTGGAACCGACATTAATTTTCTTGAATAATCAGTATCAGTTTCTATTAAAAATTCTTGTACGGTTTCATCCGCCTCAATATCTGACACAGATACAACAAACGCTTCTTTGCCAAGAGTTTTATCAATGACATTTTGAATTTGTTTGTATGCTACCGCTGAATCTTGTAATTCTATATCTAATATAGTTGATAGTTCTTCATTTTGGAAAAAATTGTAAGTTCCACTTTGGGTTGCTGCAACAATTTTTAATTTAATTTCTTCGGCAACTTTCAAGTTTGTATCATTGATAACAATACCATAATAGTTTAGAAAGGTGGCTATTGCTTTTTTGTCATTATCTTCTTCATTATCTATTGCAAATTGTAGCGTTTCACAAATAGAATCAAACCTATCAACAAAATCAGAGTTTTGAGTTGGCTTCGGATATAAAAACAATAAAGCCGCCTGCATTCGGCTATTTATTTGAATATCATTTCTATTAAGGATGGAATAAATATGAGGAGTTGCACCAATAAGATTAAATCTTTCGCAATATTCTAACAACATTAATACAAACGATTTTGTGTAAGTCTTCTCATAATTCAATTCAGCAATAGTTCTATGCTTGAATAGTATAAATCTTTCAATAGAATCTATATAAAGAAAAATACTCCTATAGTCTGAATTATAAAACTCATTTACCGACTGCATATTTTCATTAATAAACTTATCTAACGAATCGGCAGTATCAGATATTTCAAATAATTTGTCAAAAATATTATCCATTGAAATCTATCCTATTATTTGGTGTTATTAGCAAATTCATAATTATATCCTCTTTTTTTCCATCTGTAGAAATACCTCTATCTTTTGCTTCTTTCTTCAACATATTCATTGTTTTTGATTGATAATCATAAATTTGTTCTACAATCTTTTTTATATCCTGTTTTGGCAAATAAGGAGTTTGCGGCTCTGCGACAGTTGCAATCGGCTGTTCTTCTTGCTGCTTATATTCTTTTGTAAGGACAGTCTTTTGAGATTCGTCTAACAACCTCTTTTGCTTTGCTTTCAAGTTTTCTATTTCTTCTTGCTTTTGAGCAATTTGATTTTCGTAATCATCTGTAATCTCGTCTTTGGCATCATTGTAAATTATTTCTCGCACTTTTTCCAATAACTCCCTAAAAAGAGAGACATTATCTTTTTGAAAAACTTGCAGTAACAAGTTCTCCAAATATTCGAGAGAAGAAACTTTCGCTTTTTTTTTACCAATCACGACAACATCTAAAATTTGGTAATCAGTTTTTTTTATTTTTCCAGTTTTTAATTTGGGGCACCAATCTAAATAAGAAAATTTGAAACTATCTTTCTTGTCATAGAAACTAAATTGATATAAACTCTCAATGGTATAATAATCCAACTGACTATCAAGTTTAAACTTAATATTTTTGCTCCCATAAGACTTACTAAAAACAGAATATCCTCGATTTATTCCATAACATAAAGCAATAATTTCAGATTTATCAGGTTTATCAGACAGTATTTTTGATTTAAAATTGGATAAAATCAAATCGTCTATTTTTAATGCTTTTGATTCTTGTCCCACGCTAAAAGTATTTAATGTGGCTAATATGTATGTAACTTTATCTAATTGAGTTAAATCTATCTTGCGAGTGTATTTGTCTTTTGCCTTATTTATATCTTGATTTTCTTTGTTGGCTTGTTCTGCAACAGTTGTTTCGTCAATCTTTTTACGCAAAAAAGGACTTACTTCTTTGAATAATGGGGTTTCAAAAAGATTTTTCAATTGCACATTATTTGGAAGTTCAGATTTAATCTTTGAACTATAGACAGCTAATGTGGAAAAATAATTTTCAGAATAATTCATATAGTCTTCACCTGCATAACGCAATAACGCAAATCCGCCCAAAAAGCCATCAAATGTTTGTATTTGTTTGTCAAATAGATTGATATGAATGTCTGAAGGTTGTTTTATTTTATCCATTGAGGGATTATCAAATTTTTCGACAACTTTGATAAGACTTTCCGGAACAAATGCCGTACTCATATTAATATTGATAATAGTTTGTTCTTTTTGTTCCCTATCTACAAAGAAGATTCCTTTTATTCGTGTAATGGGCAACGGCTTTTCATAAAGATAAAAACCATTTTGAATATCAATTAATTCAGAGATTTCTTGTTCTGCAAAAATAAGTTCCAAACAACAATTGGTTGATTGCGTACCGAAATTAGTTGTTATCAATAAAAAATCTTTTAATTTATCCTGCAAATCATTCGGTTTATTAATGAAATATTTGCTCGGCTTTATGCACGCACAACCAAAATAATGAGCAAGTGAAGTTGAGCTAATTGGCAAATAATATTTCTTTTCCATATTATAATATTTGTTTATCTGTTACTGTGTTTAATTGAGGTATATCAAAACTACTTATCAAATAGAGATTACTACGTGCCCTTGTTACTCCAACATATACATCTCTCCAACTTATTTCTATTCTTATTTTGAGTCCATTGATTTTTTTTACAAGTTCGCTTATACTTTGAAATTGTACGGTTTTTATTTTTAAATAGATGATTGTCTGTTTTTCTTTAATTTGAATAGGACAATTCAAAATTTCAGATAATCCTTTTTCTAATTCTTCTTTGTTTTGTGTGGTAATACCTTCAATAATAATATTAACATCTATTTTTGAAAGGTCATAAAAATTAGGAATAATAACCGTGTCAAATTCCAATCCCTTTGATGATTTGAAAGTTGTAATATGAACGTTTTTTATTGCTTCACAACCGTTCGGGAATCTATCTTCATCTTCGTAATAAATACTATAATCAGGTATTGAATTTTTTATCACATTTTCAAAATAGATAGCATCTTTCTTCCAAGGAACAATGATTGCAACATTCTGTGTGGTTGTTTTTAATGGAGTGATTATTCTAAGTATAGCATTATCTTGTTTATTATTTGATATTTCAAATTTTCGTTCTTCTTCTATCCATTTGTTTTTCCCAGAAATAAGCATAACTGGTAATTCTCCAACATTATTAGAAAGCCCTTCAATGATTGACGTTGGAATATAGGCTTCAGGAAAAGCAACTTTTGCAAACTTCATAATCCGTTGTGTACTTCTGAAATTTTTATCAAGTACATAATCTACATTATCAGGGAAAACTTTCTTGAGGACTCGTTGATAAGAGCAATTATCTGGATATAGAATCTGAGAATCATCCGCTCCATAAGACACTTTCGCTATTCGTTTGATATATTCATAATAATTTATTGGCAAATCTTGAGCCTCATCAACTATAATCTCTTGTACAATAATTGCTGTTTTTGGTTTCCCTTTGAGCGAAGAATTTACAGTATCTGCAGCATTCTTAAATGATTTTCTTGTTTCGTCATCAATATCCGTTTTTTTCGCTTCTGCCAAACAGGCGTTTCTGAAATACATTTTCAACGTTGTTGCATAAGTAAGAAGTAAACTTTTTTGCTTTTTTCTCAAATTTGAAATATGTCGCCAAAGTGAAACCACACTTTTGCCAGTTCCGGGTCCACCAGATAAAGCGATTTGCTTTGTTTCATACAATGCCGCTTGTTGCGGAATCGTCAATTGCGTAATAGGTGGTAAATTAAAATGATATTCTGCCATAATTATTCTCCTTTTATCATTTCATTATTAGGATTTTGCTTATGTAATCCCCAATTTCTAAGCGCTATATCTTTTGATACATTGGCATAACAATATTCACACAAATGCGGACAAGTATTATACTCGCCTATGTCCTTACTAAAAGCGCAACCACAAAATTCACGTTGTCCGCTGTCTTTATTGTTTCGCTTTTTCTCAATATTTCCATTCTGATTGAAAATGTTAGGAGGCGTTATTTTTACTCCCAAAAAATCCATCAGAATTTTGTCGTGAGAAAATAGCCTTATCATCAAATCATCATCAACGCATTTATTATGAGCGATTCCGTACTTTTCCAAAGGAATTTGTTCGGCACAAGTGGCAAGTTCAAAATGCCAATTTTCATTCAATCGTTGTAATCCTGCGGCAAATTCGTTCATCGTTCTCTCGTTAAATTCCTGATAAGGAATAGAATTGTTTCGCAAATTATTTTGTACTTTCTTATATATTTTAATGTCGGCAAAACTGAATACCAACTTGTCTGTATGATTTTTTAGTTGATTGCCGATATTTTCAACCTTTCGCAATAATTCTTCCACGCCGATTTTATCGGTTAATATTAACGGGTCAAAACGCCAAATCACTTTTTCTTTACCAACTTTTTCTGCTAATTCAATAAATGTTTCAATTCTTGCCTGAACATTCGGAACTCTTGGTTCAAATTTTTCAGCATCATAGTCATTTAGCGTAAATTGAAAATAATAGTTTATATTCTTTTCGTCCAAATAGTCCAAGTGCTTGATAAGCGGCTTGTGATTTTTCGACCAAAAAACAATCAATCGCGTATTTTTGAATGAAACATACAAAGGAACACCGTTAAATGGATTTTTCCATTTAACATACCCTGCCTTTAAGCGTTGAAAAAACCAATCGGAATAAAACGCAGGAATATCAGTCGAACGGCTCGCCGATATAATTGCAGGAGCTTGTGCATCAATAGATTGTCCATTGTCTAATTGTATTTTCGTTTTACTCCAATTCATATATTATTGTTTGTTTATATTCTTTTTAACAATATTCAATATTTCATCCGATAACTCTTTTTTATCAGCCGGCATCGTCGTAACTTGGTCTGCAAGCCAAAAAATCTTCCCGTAACTGTTTTATCTTCCTTTCAAATAACATATTATCGTTTGACTAAGTGAACTGCAAAGATACGATTTTTTGCAATACAAAATGACGGGTGCATTTCAATTCACAATTTGAAATGCACCCTAAATGACTTTTACCGCAGATTTACGCATCCCTTATCAACTCAACCAATTCATTCAGTGAGGTTTTTGCGGACATATCGCTGCCATTGAGCAGGGTATCGGCGAGGTCGCGCTTGACGGCGCAGGATAAGCAGATGCAGCATTTTACAAGTCAGGACACTTTTATACCCTAACTCGTACCTCAATTGTTCAAAAGTTCTCCCAATTTTTGAGATAGTTCATTACTTCTGAAATTTTCCATAATAATCTTTCCTGTTTCGTTTACCATAAATGTGGCCGGAATTGAGCGGATATTGAATTGTTCTCTTATTGCTTTTGTTTCGTCCAGGAAATTGGGCCAGTTCATTTTTTCTTGACTCAAAGCTTTCTGCCATGCAGATTTGTTATCGTCTATGGAGATACTTACGATTTCAAATCCTTTAGATGAAAAATTTTCGTAAATTTTTTTCAATTCCGGAATTTCTTTTCGGCAAGGCCCGCACCATGATGCCCAAAAGTCGATGACTATGATTTTCTTTCCTTTGGCTAAATCGGCAAAAGATAAATCCGTTTCGCCATTGTTTACCGTGAATGAAGGCGTTTCTCCCGTGAATTTTTTCGGGAAAAGTTCACGTTTCAGAATCTGACCGTAATAACTCTGTTGGGCTTCGGGTGAGAACTCATCAAACCAAGGTTGATTCTGTTCTGTGTACCATCCCATGATGTCGAGCATCAAAAAAGGCCCCCACCACGAATTTTTATCATCAAAAATCGCTTTTTTTGAATATGATTCTACTCGCTGAAAAAAAGATTTCTCGTCACTGTCTAATTTTAATCCGGCTTCAGTATTGCTCAATGAGTCCACTTTCGCCTGATCCTTAGCGCCTCTTGCTTCACTAATCTGCCGACTTATTACTTCATGTTTTTTTCGAATTTCACTGTATTCTTTATTAAGCAGTTGTTTATACGCGAATTTTTCAGCATAAATCGTGTTTAATTCTGAACCGGCAACGCTTATATTCTTAAAGTTGACCGATTTTTGACCGTTTCTATCCGAAAATTCCACATCTCCTGTAAGTTGAATTTGGCCATTTTCAAGAAATAATGAATAGCTTCCGGTTGCACCTTTTATACGAAGATAGTATAACCGTGGTTCTTTCAAATTACCTTTGAAGACAAAAGTCTGATTTTTTACCGTGGCAACGGCTTCCGCCTTCTCGTCTTTGTGAGTTGCTCCGGGAATGAGTTCTATTACATCATCATCCGACAAACCGGATAATTTGCCCGTGAAGGTGTATTGAGCGAACAGGGCATTGGTGAAACAAAAGAAAATAATACTTACTGCAATCTTTTTCATGTGTTTACATTTTTATAGTCATACTTTTAATTTTACCCAATCCTTTTGTAATCTGAGGATTCGACAACGTAGGGGCGAACATTGGCGACCATTGGTTGCTGATAGCGCCGGATATGGGGTCTATTTCAAACTCTACCAGGCTACCCGTTTTCTCTCTTTCGTTCCATACGCCTATCCACAGGACACAGCCGCTTGTGGGGAAACCGCCGCTGGGCATCTGGTAAATAGCAGTCACTTCTTCATCGGCTCCACAAGTGTAGATGTCCAACTGATTTTTTTGTCCGCTCGTATAGGAAAATGAATATACCGTCTTGTCCGTAGCATAGAAAAACGCATTTCCCGCGTTGGAAGAGGCGAAATATTTTGCGCTTCTTATGTCTTTACATCCCGACAAATCAACACGCGAACCGCCTCCGACAGACAAGTCGCCATCATCCACTACGTTGTAAAACGTGAGTACATACAGCGAATCTCTACCGCCGATATTCATGATGTTGTAAGTCTGACCGCCGTTTCCTTCAAATGACGTAACGACCTCCCTTTTCATTTTATTGGCATCAATAAACGCTTCAGGAGTAGTTTCCTTGAAATTTCCGATGGAAGTCGCCTGTGGAAAGTAAGGTTTGAAACCATTGGCGGTAATGTCAAATATGACCTGATCGGAACTAATGGCATCAACTACGGGGGCGTAAGTTGTCCGTGTCATCCTTGACAGATAGTTTCCCGCCACATAGTTTCCGGCCACGGGATCGGAGAACTTGCGGTCGTTTGTTCTGTTGGTATATAACACATGCAAACGGCCTTCGTTGACAAGAAATTCGCAATTATTGGTATAGACCAGATTTTGCGGATGATAGGCGGGTGTGGTATAAAACATGTCTTCAAAATTTTCCATAAACATCAGTGCGTTTGTATTCAAACGTTTGGCTGTCTGATCCGTGAAGGCGTAATAATAATCCCGGCCATAACTGATAAAGAGCGGTTTGCCGGGAATCAACTCGCCACCATGATTTTCGCTGTAATATCTGGGCGTAAAATGGTTGCCTCCAATAATCAACGCACGGGCGGAGCCATACAAATCTATATCGGTTTGCCCGTTATATTCCGATAAGATATACAATCCTGTTTTCACACCCTTTTCAGGGATGGTTACTCCCGGGAAACTGAAAAAAGCGCGTAATTTTCTTTCCGGATCTACGACGACAAACTGCACGGTATATTGCCCCGGTTTAATGTCCACGATCCACTTCAGTTTATGGGAATGACTGAGTGTGTCGGCTTGCGGATAAACCATTGCATTGCCTTCTTGTATCACATTGTAATAATAAGGATAGGCAATCCAATAGTATTCAAGTTCATCCAGATTTTTATTGTAGGTAATATTGGGTTCCAGTTCTATTTCTTTCCCCAACTCCAGATTGTATATTTCCATCCGGTTAGCCATTCCCACTGTGTCAATTTTTATTTCGGAAACGGATTGATATTCATAGTTTCCATTGTCTTCCACACAAGACGCAAAAGCAGCAAAAATGATCAATACCGGTAATATCTTTAATAAATTTCTCATATCTTTTTTTGTTAATTGTTTATCATTTATCATTAACCATTAACCATTAATCATTAAAACGTTACATATTGTCCGTTTTCATCTCTCAACGGATCTCCGGGGTGCGCTTCATTGTATGCGTTCAGGGCATTCCGCAGTTTGATTTTGTAGTTCATCAATTGCGCCCAACTCATCGTTTCGATATTAAATTCCGAAACGCCTGTATTATTCAGTATAAACCGGTATTTGACCAAACTGAATGTTCCGAAAAATTCCACCAAGTCATTCCAGTTAGTCGGTCTCGACAAAATATCGTTCCATTTCAGCAGCAAATGATTTTTTTCCTGCACACCCACTTTAAAATCAACGGATTCAACAACTTTGATATACAGGCGAACGCCATTATCCTGCAAATCCAATGTGCGATTAAGCGTTACCGGAAAAGTTACCTTGTTTTCGTTTGCAGGTAAAATTACCTGTGCAGGCAGATGATAATGTTTTCCTGCGGCTGTCGTAAGTTTCTCATCTGCAACGATATTTACCACGCGATCCGTAGCGGATACTTTTCCCATCAGATATATTGTTACAGGAAGTTCAAACGCTTCAACCGTTTCCGGAACCGTAACAAATGAATATTCCAATGAATCGGAACCCAAAGCCCATATATAAGGCGCTTCCAATCTGACCCGCGCTTCGTCCTGATAATAGAAACCGTCATTTTCACAATTTGTAAACAGAAAAAATGCACACAGAATCAAACTTGCTATTGTACAAATATTTTTCATTTTCTTGTTGTTTTTACGTATTATTGACCAAATTCAACTTCATTATCAGGCAACGGCAACACATACACACTGTTGTTGGCGATTACTCCTGCGCCGTCTATGACCGGAAGATTGAGCCGTTTGTAATAATAAAAAAGCTGTCCCTCTCCCAAAAATTCTTTACGGTATTCCTTGAATATTTCCTCTTGTATTTCATTGGCGGACAAGGTAGCGCTCAAAGGAAAATCCGTCAATTTGCGATGGCTGCGAACGGTATTCAATAATACCACCGCTTGCGACGGATCGGTATCTTTCAATGCTTCCGCGGCAATGTAATAGGCTTCTGTGAGACGGATAAGCGGAAAAATTTTGTTATGAGGACCGTTTTCATATTGCCAGAACTTGGACAAATATTTATCAACTCTTACGCCGTCGTATTTGAAACAATTATTCATCCGATAATCGTTGCCGTAGCCTTTACTTGTTTTTTCATAAATCAAATCTGCTTTATTGTCATTGGGCGACAAGGTATTACTACCTGCTTTATCTGTAAAATAAGCAGAAATAATATCGTCCATTCGATTCAGGTTCAGTTGAAAAACCTGCTCCGTAGAAAAAGTCCGGTCACATTCATACTCGTAGCTTGTTTCCAAGGCCGTAAAATGTGTCCAGTTAAGCGCCGAATTGACTGTCTTCTCGTTTTCTTCAATCACTACATTCGCGTGTTTCAGGGCATTTGTTTTGTCTCCCTTGTACAAATAAGCACGGGCCAAAGTAAGTTCTGCGGCAAAATAATTGAAATATTTGCGCCTGCTTCTGTAAGTATATGGGGTGGAAGATGCTTTAAGAGAGTCAACAGCAAGTAGTTCGACCGCCTCCGTCAAATCGGACAAGATGTAATCCAAGGTTTCACCTACTGTGGATTTAGCCGTTATTTTAGGCGAATATTCGGTTACATAAGGGATTCCCGGTGCAGTGGGATTTTCCATGTAACTCGGTGCAAACAAGCGGAGTAAATCAAGATGAAGGAACGAGCGCAAACCCAATGCTTCTCCCTTGTACAATTGAAAATGATTTCCGCTAAATATATTCCTGTCCGCATTGTCAATATGGTCGAGTATCACGTTCAAATTGGCAATAGCATTGTAAGCGCCTGCCCAAATAGCGTCAATACGGTTTTTTGTATTGGTTTCCGTATATTGATATACGGATGCGTATTCGTAAATATTTCGCGGCGGTAAATCGTAGTTCTGAGCAAGGACTTCGACCAACCCAAAAGTCATTTCACGACCGTACAGGGTTTCTTCACACATTTTAGAATAAACGCCGGTCAATTGATCTTCAAATCCTGATTCTCTTTCGAAATGCAGATCAATTGGAATTTGTGATTTGGGACGGACATCTAAATAATCGTTACATGAGCCGAATGACAGTACGATCCATAAGCCTGTTAAAAACAGCGCCGTTATATTTTTAAGTTTTATGAGTATATGAGTCATATCTTTTTTTATTTATTGTTAAAATGTTGCTTGCAATGCAAAAGAAAAATTACGGGCGAAGGGATAAGCCGTTCCCCGCTCTATTTTAACTGATGAAACATTCAATATATCATTCAGATACACAAAAGCTTTCAATTGTTGAAGTTGAGATTTCTTCAAAAATCCGGCGTCACGAAAATCGTAGGATAGATTGATGGACGACAGGGTCAGCAGATTGTAATCTTCAACAAAACGGGAAGTTGGACGGGTATAAGAGCGGTCTGTTATGGCTTTGTAAAGTGCGATATCGCCCTCATTTTGCCAGCGGTCTGTAAATACCCGGCGATCGACATTATATTTTATATCCGCATTTTCCACTTTGTCTATCAAAGTCTGATTGTATATTTGCCCTCCCAATCGGTAAGACAATGCCACATTTAATCCGATATTTTTGTATTCCCCGTTTAATCCGAAATTTCCGTTGTATTTCGGCAAAGCGTCTCCACAAACAACCTGATCGGTTGCTGAATATTCGTAGGTAACTTCTCCATTCTTCTTCAGGAATATTTCTTTTCCGTTAACAGGGTCAATACCCAGCGATTTTACCGCCCAAATTGCATTCAGCGACTGTCCTTCTTCGAAGCGTACCGATGGCGTTGTCTGAGCGGCTTTTATGGATAAATCATCTGCAAGATCTTTTATAGCGTCCTGTCCGGAATTATATTCGCGCAAAGATTCGGAAATTTTTTTTATCTTGTTGGTATTGTGTGCGACAGAAGCATAAATGTTCAAATAGGCTCTGTTTTTCTTGTTTTCCAACACCTTGAAGTTTAGCCGTGTTTCAAAGCCTTTGTTTTCCGCTTCACCCAGATTTTCGGTATAGGAACTGAATCCGGTTGATTCAGGCAAGGTAATATCGGTAATCATACCTTCGGTTGTTGCCGTATAATAATCGAAACGACCTGTAATCCTGTTTTTTAGCAGTGAAAAATCAAAACCGGCATTTTGATCGTATTTTTTCTGCCAATGCAGATTGGGATTAGCCAAACTAACTAAATAAGAGCCAATAGAACCATTATAGGAAGTATTCAGATAATATTTTACAGTCGCCAAAGCGGCATAAGTACTGAAACCTTGCGAACCTGTATAGCCTGTTGAAACACGAAGTTTCAGTTGATTGACAAGCTCATTATCTTTTAAAAACGATTCTTTGTGAATGTTCCATCCGGCTCCCAATGACCAGAAAGAACCCCAGCGGCTGTTTGCGCCGAAGTCGGAAGATCCCGTCAAACGGTAATTGGCATCCGCAAGATAGCGTTCATCGAACGAGTAATTCAGGGAGACCACACCTCCCAAAGCCCGAGAAATTCCTTCGTTGCCTTGGGGTTTGCCGTTTTTCAGGTATTGGGTTGCGAAAATAATGTGATCCATGTTGTCGTTGGGAAATCCTTCCGCTTCTATATAGGATAAATCGTATGAAGTATTGGAAATGTTGAACTGACCGTTAAAATACAGTGCGTGTTTATCAAAAGCCGCAAAATAATTAAGACCCAAATCTCCGTTCAACAGGGAATTGGTTCCCTTGCTTTGATAATAATATCCTTTGCGGTAAATGTCTTCTTCTGAGGTATAGCGTACAAAATCGGTATGGGTGCCCGGTTTGAAATTGTCTGTTGAGGATAGTTTCCGGCTTATACCTAATCTTCCGATAATTTTTAAGTTCGTCAAAACCGACCATTCTGCCTGAAAATTATTTGTTATGTCGGTATATTCCGAAAGATACTTGGTATTAATCATGGAGTTCCATATCGGATTGGAAACGTTCTCAAGGTTTCCGGAGGCATTTGCATATCCGTAGGTTTGCACCAATTGTCCATTATCGTTGTATAATCTGTTGTATGGATTCATTCGGGCGTAGTCGGAAAATGTTCCCCAGGGGGAGTCGTGCGATACATTGTTTGTTACGGATAATTTATTGCGGAACATGAAATTTTTAGTCCTGTAGGCCAGGGTCATTCCTCCCGAAAACGTATTTCTGTCTGAACCTTTCAGTACTCCGCTAATCTGATTGTAAGACAAATCTACGCCATATACCATGTATTGATCGCCACCTTCGAGGTACAGTGCGTGTTTTTGTCCGGCACCCGCTCTTGTGGGTTGTGCCAGCCAATCCGTATTTACGCCGGCCAATACTTCTCTTTGAATGGCGCTGTAACGCCCTTGTCTGGAAATTCGTTCCGGAACATTGTCCGAATCGTATAAACCGGCTAAGCGTTCTATTTCGAGTTTTTCTGCGGCATTTGTCAGGTTGTAAGCAGTCAGATCCGGCGCTTCAATATTCAGATTGCCGGTATAGCTGATACGCATTTTTCCTGCTGACGGGCGTTTGGTTTCGATGACTATCACTCCATTGGCGGCTTTAGAACCGTAAATAGCTTTGGCTGTGGCATCCTTGAGGAGACTGAGGCTTTCTACAATATTCATATCCAAATCTATTATCTTTGTAAGATCGGTTTCAAATCCATCCAAGATAAATAACGGCTGATTGGGGTTGCTTTGGTATTCCCCTTTTAAATCGGGGAAAGATGACTGTCCTCTCATCTGTAAATCGGGAAGCACATTGGGATTGGAACCCATTGTCATGTTTTCGAGTTGGATGATGGAAGGATCAATGTTTTTCAAACTTTGAATAACATTCTGATTACCTGCTCTCAACAACTCTGCCTGCATAACGGTTGATACGGCTCCCGAAAATGTGTTGGCTTTACGTGTAAACATACCTGTTACAACGACCTCATTGAGATAGGCGGCGCTTTGTTTCAGCAAAATTTGATAATCATTCTCTTTTGTCAGATCCACTGTGAGTGTTTCAAATCCGATATAAGAAACTACAAGTTGATGGATTTCATCCGATACGAAAAGAGAAAATAAGCCGTCGGCGTCGCAAACAGCTACGGAACTTTTGTCTTTAGAAGCGCTCTTGGAAGAGATTGTCGCACCGGGCAACGATTCTCCATATTCATCTACGACTTTACCGGTTATGCGTCTTTCTTTTTGAGCGAAAGCCGGGAATACGATATAAACACTAAACATGAATATCAGCATCAATCGAGCGAAATTGCCGAATCCTTCATTACCATAAAATTTTTGATAAACCATAAATTTTTTAGTTTGCTTAAATTTTCCGCACAAAAATAGTTAATTTTCCCAAATCTCAATGTACCCTATTTATGGTATTTGTGCTTTAGTTTTTCATTTTGAAGTAAAAATCGCCTATATTTATTTCAAAATGATGTTTTTTTTGAGAATTTAATGATAAATTTAAATAAAATATGGAGATATTCGATAAAATTGTAAGTATTTGTGAAATTGGCAATTTTCGATTTAGTAAATATTTATATCTTAAAAAAATTCACTTTCTGTTTTTTCTTTACAAATTTTCATCATTTTAGATCTGTAAACTGCCGGCGGCATTCCAATTATGGATTGAAATACGTTGTAGAAAGTGGATAATGAATTGAATCCTGTATCCGAAGCAATGGCTTTGAGTGGCGTTTCATCTTCAGGATCCGATAAAATGCGTCTGACTTCCTCTATTCTTAACCGGTTGACGTAATGCGTAAACGAAAGCCCCGTATGTTTATTGATAACTTGAGACAAGTACGTTCGATTGGTGTTTAATAATTCGGCCAGTTTTTCTTTTGTAAGTGAATTGTCTTTATATAATTTATTGTTGATCATAATCTTATGCAGTTTAAGGTATAAATTGGCGCCTTTTTCCTCCGTAAGTGCGGAAGTAGCGTATTTTTCCGAATTATTAACGCTTAATTTTTCCATTTCCATTTCTTCTCCTGCATTTTTTTCTTCGAGGGTTTTACGAAGCATTTTTTCTTGTTCCACAAAGTAGAGATTTTGCCGGACAATCTGCAAATACCTTCTATTCCTTTTTTTGTTGGAAATATATAAACAAATACAAACAGCAACGACGCAAAAAATGAGAATATATTGAAATTGAAGTCGTTTCTCTTTGGTTATAAGAGCAATATCGCGTTCTTTCAAGAGATTTTCCTTTTGTTCCGTTTCATATTTTATCCTTAGGTCGGACAAAACGTATTCCTTGTCTTTATTAAAAATACTGTCATTTTCAATGGTAAATTTCTTGTAAGTTTCTAAGGCCGCCATATAATATCCGAGTTTTTCGTAACACTCTGATATTTCATAGTATAAATTACGTCTGTGTAGTGCATTGTTTTTTTCGGTAGATATGTCTAAGCCTTTTTTCAGATATTCTAAAGCAGATTGGTATTTTCCTTCAGCCATAGCTATCTTCCCCAAACCCAAATAACTTTCCGAAATATATGAGGTTTGGGTTTGGTCCGATTCATTCAGGGCTTTTTTGAAGTAACAGGCAGCTTCTTCATTATTTTTCAGGTCAAAGTAGATAGCGGCGAAAAGGTTGTGTACATTGGCTTGGTTCAGATAATTTTTTTCTTTCATAATCAACTCAGCTTCATTCAGATATTTGAATGCTTCTGTATAATTTTTTTCTAAATACAGGCAATAGGCAGTATTGATTGCACCAATATAGATAAGGTATGATTGATTCAATTTGTGTCCGCGTTGATAACATTCCTCTGCATATTGCAAACCGGCAGGATCTCTTTTTATGAAATACACCCCCGAAAGATTACATAACAATAAGGAGTAAAGCTGTTCATTGGAAGAGCGTTGCGCCGCCTCAATTCCTTGAAGATAACATTCTATCGCCCGATAATAATTGCCGTCGGCATTTGTGTGATACAATCCCAAACCGTTATATACCGAACATAAAGCAGAATCATTTTCGAGTTGAATGGCAAAAGTATATGCCGAATCGAGGTATTGTTTTGCAACATCATAATTATCTTGCATGATATTGGCCTGACCCAAGCCGATACAAGCATACATTTTGTAGTCATTGCTGTTATTGTTTTCGCCGAGAGCCATCAATTTTTCAGCCGCTTCTATGCAATGATTGTAATTGCCTATGTGCAAATTTGTTTGGACAATAATTTTCAAAGCTGCCATAGCATGACTCATATCATTGGAACTTAGCGAAAGTACCATGGCTGAATCAGCGAAAGCTAATGCTTTTTCATTCGAAGCCGCAGAAAATGTTTCGGCATTATTTAATAGTGTAATTATTCTCTTTTGATTAGCGGATACTTTTGCAAAACTCTTATCCGGTAGCCAAAAGAAAATAAGAAAACATAAAATACAAATCGTTTTTATCATTACTCGTCATAAAATTCAACTGCAAATTTACACATTCTTTATCAATTCAACCAATTCATTCAGCGAGATTTTTGCGGACATATCGCTGCCTTCGAGCAGGGTGTCGGCGAGGTCGCGCTTGGTGGCGTGGAGTTGTATGATTTTTTCCTCAATGGTGTTTTCTGCTACAAGCCGGTAAATCGTTACCGGTCGTTGCTGACCGATGCGGTGGGCGCGGTCGGAGGCTGATAAGGAAGAGTTCGCCTTCGCCATTTTTGCAAGCAACTCTTTTACCCGTTCTACAGAATAATGAGATTTATTTGCCATAATTAAAAATATTCCATTTCTAATTCCAACTGTTCAACTTTTTGTTTTTTATTTACTCCGTGATTATGTTTCTCAAAATCATTCGTATCAAAATTGCAAACAAGAGCTTCAACCACTTCACGTCGATTCGGGTTCGGGTGAAATAATTTGAGAAACAACACTTAATTGATTGACAATCTTTGTAATATATGCTTGGGCAAAACGGTCCGGCTTTTTACAGAATGGAATATTCCAATTGCCTTTGCTGCCGAAACGCATCATTCCGTTAAAGCCTGCACGAGAAAGAAATATAAAATCAAATGGGGAATATTCGCCGCTGTTAAATCGGGAACGCACTGTCAGATAGTGTTCGTAGCCATTATTTTCGGCTTCTCGCAACAATTTTCCTTCATTTTCAAGATATTGCTTCATCAAAGGAACTGTGATTAAGCGTTTTTGCACTGATTTGTAAAAATTGATAATATGCAGATTCGTATCATTCAAAATCAATCCGCATCAACAATTCCTTTGTAATTGCGCGTTTGGCATATAGTCAATAAGCACCTAAAAATTTGTGTCCGTTGAAATGCACCAAATGGTCAGGATTATCGGCTATCCAAACTTCTGTTTCCCATGCTACATCCAACATCCATTTTTTAAAAACGGTTCTTGTTAAAAATGCAGTAACAAAAATTAATTCTGCTTTACAGTCTATCAGCATCTTTTTTAATTCTAAGACTCTCGTTTCGCTCATCGGACCTGAACTGTGAACGGCTTCTATCAGATAAAGCCAATTATTTTCCCTGCTGTAGGCAACAACATCAGGAAGTTCATCGTGCGAAAGTTCAAAAAAATTCAATGACTTCAGTTCGTCTTCTTCAATATGGAGCATTTTATTTGACGTGTCGCCGATATATAATACTTCGCAATCACTGCCAAAACGAGGAAGAAATTCTTCTATAATAGCCTTTTGTAGCACATTGTGTTCTCCGACAGATAATTCAAGTGGTTTGCCGTTTGGAAGTTTTACAGGGATTTTTTCAAGGTTGCGCTTCCTTGCAAGGATTTCAGAAAGAGGCGGTCGTCTTTTATTGAACTCATCCAATGATTTTTTCCAATCTTTTGTTTTGTATGTTACTATCAATTTTTTGAAATCAGGCTGTAGTGCATAACCGCGTGTCGGGTCGTTGGTGGCTGAGCCTTTATTTACTCCGCTGTTTACAATAAGGTCAGCCAATACAAGTAATTTTAAATCTTTTCTCCTTATGTCATCATAAGAGCCTGACGATATTTTTTCTTCAAAATGTTTATTCACGAAAGTAATAATATCTCGTGATTTCAGATTGGAATTTTCTTTTGCATCTTTCCAATCTTTGGTAACATCTGCTACTGCTAAAAAACAGATAGCCATTCGTTCCAAAGTTCGTTCCGTTTTGTCTTGCAACGGAATGCCAACTGAATTCAAAATATCAAGAGTTTCGTTTATCAACTTTTGATTTGCTTTTGATTTGGTGTTATTATTGATATACTTCTTCATATTCGAAAAGATTAGGGATATAATTGGGTTGTAAATGTTTATTTGCTGTAATTTCTTCAGTTGAATAGATTTCTTCCTTTTGGTAACATTCTTTCAATGCAAGTGCCATTTGGTAAGCCAATAATGGCGAAACGGCATTGCCAATTTGGTTGAAACGCTGTGTTTCATTGCCAATAAATTCAAACCAATCGGGAAAACTTTGTAATCTCGCAGCCTCGTTATGAAATAATCGTCTTCTCCTTCCGTCTTTGAGCCTTACACGCTGCATGTCGCCTGTTGCTCCTGCAAGGTTTCGGCAGGTCAATGTTCGGGCAGGCTTATCAAAATAAAGGTCTCGTGGATTGATACAAAAGGAGGCTTTTTCATATTTGGCGACATAAGTATCCATTGAGGCGTTTAAAAATTTGCTGTTTTCCGGAGCGGTAAACATAGTATCTCCAATGGCTTCGCCAACAGTTATTTGTTTGGCGTGTTGTTTCGGAAAATTAAATTTTGCTCTGTGTCCTACGACAAAAAGCCGTTCTCGATTTTGAGGAACACCAAAATCTACAGCGTTTAGCAATTTATAATCAATGATATATCCTAATTTTCTAAGTTCTTTCAAGATTAAATCAAAATACCATTTATTTGCATAAAGTAGTCCTCGTACATTTTCAAACAGAAACACTTTCGGTTTCAATTTTTGGATTGCATCAATAAAAATCGGAAAACCATCTCTCGCATCTTTCATTCCCTTCTGGTGTCCGCCGACACTAAAAGGTTGACAGGGAGGACCACCAATTACAATGTCAGCATCAGGATATAAAACAATCGGTTTTGAGATGGATAACTCTGCTTGCGAGACATATAATAAAAATCTTAATGGCAAATGTTTTCCTGTAAAACTTGACCTCAATTTTGAATATCCTGCCGATTCAAATCCTAAAGACAATCCTCCACACCCCGCAAACAAGTCTAAAACAACTTCTTGCTCTGTTTTTCGAGGCTTCAAAGTCTCATTAATATGTCTTACATATTCTGTCATTTATGCTTCTTTATTTCTGCAAAGTTAGCATTATCCATTGAATAATAAAAAATCAATTTCATTGTTATTTCCCCTTAATCCTCTGAAATTTTGTATTTTCAGTTTTGCTAATTTCTTATCTATTTTATTATTATTGACTTGTATTTTCTTTTGCAATATCAATTGCTTTTCCCGCAATCCTTTTCTCATCAATCACTACTGCCATCAGTTGCTCTGCAAGCCAAAGGGTCAAAAATTCGTCCTTATCGGCTTGCAAAAGGTCAGCAAGAATTGATAAATGTTCTTTTCTTGCACGGCGTTCGCCGCGTTCTATTTTGCAATAGGTCGCAGTATCAATATCCAACGCTGCCGCCAATTTTCACTGCGGCATTTGTCGCTCTCCCCGTAATTGTTTTATCTTCCTTTCAAATAACTATTATCTTCTGACTAAATAAACTGTAAAGTTACGATTTTTTGCAATACAAAATGACTTTTTGCCGCAAAATCACACATTTCGTATCAACTCAACCAATTCACTCAGAGATATTTTAGCAGACATATCGCTACCTTCGAGCAAGGTGTCGGCGAGGTCGCGCTTGGTGGCGTGGAGTTGTATGATTTTTTCCTCAATGGTGTTTTCTGCTACGAGTCGATAGATTGTAACCGGACGTTGCTGACCGATGCGGTGGGCGCGGTCGGAAGCTTGGTCTTCCACGGCGGGATTCCACCACGGGTCAAGGTGAATGACAAAGTCGGCGGCGGTAAGATTCAAGCCCAATCCTCCGGCTTTGAGGCTGATAAGAAAGAGTTCACCTTCGCCGCTTTGGAATTTCCTGACATTTTCTTCGCGCTGGTGTTGAGGTGTGGAGCCGTCGAGATATTGATATTTAATTCCTTGTTTGTCAAGTTCTTTGCGAACAAGCGCGAGGTGCGTTACAAACTGGCTGAATACCAATGCGCGGTGTTTGTTTTCGCGCAATTCACTGACAATATCGAGGAAAGTTGCCATTTTGGACGACGCAATGCCGATGGTACTGTCCACGAGCAAGGGGTTGCAACTTGGCGGGAACGGGTGTGTCTATCAATCGGGTATTTTCTATATTTTTTCTAAAATCTTTCCATTGTTTGTCGGCTTTCGGGTTGGCGTTGTCGAAAAAATCACCGAGCGCGACCGACGCAAATTTATTGAGCCGCAATTGGTCTTTTTCCATCGAGGTAAACAGCCGCAATTCGTCCAACTGCTTTCTGAGTTCCTTACGCCTACTAATATTTCCGTTGACGTCTTTACCAATGAAGATTTTACCGCCCCGCACGTTGCAAAGCCGCATGACCATTTATATTCTGTGTTTTGTTGTTCGGGCATTGTATGGTTGAGTATTATTTTAAGATTGCTATTTCCTTGATTTGTTTCGGAAATCCTAAAATTGTCCATTGTCCGTTTTTATTTAAAGTTAGTTCTACATAATTAGCATTATCTATTTGATAATCAGCGTAACGTTCCGAAAGAAAATGTATTTGCTGATTAGTAGAGCCAATCCATTGATGGTTAAGTGTTCTTTGTGCCTGCTCATAACGTCCGGTAATAAGAATGTCTGAAATTTCGAGAATTGGAGTCATATTTTTCTCTGAAATTTCGCTCAGTTCGTATCCAGTAAAAAGCATTGTCGATAATCCTCTTTTTTGACATTCTGAAAGCAACTTAAAAACTTCTTTGTATTGGTCTAACGGCTCACCACCTAACACTGTAATACCTTCGATAAAAGTTCTTTCAACCTCAATTTTATCAAGCACATCAATTACCGACAAAATGAGATTATTCTCAAAATTCCACATTTCTTGGTTCCAGCAACCTTTACATCGAATAGAACATCCCTGCACCCAAATCACAAAACGGCATCCAGGTCCATAAATAAAACTATGTTCTTCAATGTGGGCTATATTCATCATTAATAGGTGTTTCTGACCAAAACCAATTTGATTTTTTCTTTCACTTTTTCCTCCTTAATGGAATAGCCCATTTCTTTTGCTTTGGTAATGATACTTAACTTTTGCTTCTCAACAAAAGCCTGCCGTTCCTGCTCCAAACGAATTTTTTCCTGTTCTAAGCGTAGGATTTCCAATTCTTCCAATTTCTTTTGATACAACGTATTGTATTCCTTTTCAATGGATTCAAGAAAACGGCTTATGTCTTTGCTCTCTTGTGAGCCAAAATTTCTTAAACCGTATTGGTCTTTATCGTGCTGAAAAGCATACCTGCCATTTATAAACACAAATTTTTGATTACCAAAATAATCAATTCTTTCGGTTAATATTTCGTTCCCTTGCAATGTATATTTACAGCCGACTTTATCGAGCGCTTGCAATAGCAATTCCTTGTTAAGGAATGGGGTTATTGTTTTTACAACACAACTCATTTTTGCCTCCTTTCTACTATTTGTTGCGTTTTTAGTTCGTTTGCCTGATAAAACTCATCTGTCTTGGAAATGGATTGAATATTTTCTATTTCGCCTAACAATTCCTGCAATTCTGTAAGACACATCTCGCCTTTTACGCCTTCGGTAGTGGCATTGATTTTGCCGTTATCGTCTATTGTGATTACTATTCTTTGCTCCGCCATAAGTTTATTATGAATTATTTGATTGCACATAATTTTGCTTTCATCCTTTCGGCTTCGGCTTTGCCCTGTTCGTACTGCTCCCAAAATTCGATTGCCAAATAGGGCTGGCTGTTTAACTGATAGAGTTTCCCAACTTTTGGAAGTTGCGGCAAATTCGGAACTTCGAGCAAAAATTTTTGATTGCTGCTTTGATTTGATTGGCTTTTGTTACCAACAACATAATCCAAAGAAGACGATGAAACAGATTGTTGAACTTGCTTATTCTTTTCCTGCTCTTTGCTTTTAACTGTGTTTTCCAACCGTCTTATTTCCTGCTCAATTTTATTTTTGTCGTCAATGCACTTTTGAAGGAAAACATCTTTTTGAATTTGTTGCAGTTTCGACAATTTTTGATTTGCTAATTCCGATTTTTCTTTATCCTTTTTATTCTTCGCCTCCTGTTCCCACTGATTTTTCAGTTTGTATAACTTGTCCTTTTCAACTTCATTTTGCAAACAAAAATCAATGAATTTTTGGGCGTTTTCCTGCTGTTTTGATTCTAACTCGGTCTGCTTGTTTTCTAATATGATTTTCTGTTCGAGAATTTGAGCGTTCAAATTTTCAATTTCTTCGTCAAGTTTTGCTTTTTTATCTTCCTGTTCAATTTCACCGACCTCTTTTTCTATCTCTTTGTAAATTTCGTTGATGCGATTGACTTTTTCTTTCATTGTACTTTCAGAAATATTGGCGAAATCAACACTTTTCAAATCTTCAACATCAGATTTAAGTTTGCCGAAAATGGTCTTTTTACCCAGAAAGAATCTTGATATTTTCTTTGAAATTGTCGCCTCTTTTTTCTCTGCGGCATCTATCTTTTCAATGATTGAATCCAAATGCTTTTTTATTCTTTCAGTTTCGTCTTGCCAACGCTTGTACAATGAATTTACATCACACCTTTCAGGTAAATAGAAAGGCACATTTTTCCAACTGAATTTTATTTTAACTGAAATTTTATCATCTTTTAATTCAGGTTGTTGCTTTTCAAATTCATCGTTTGACAGCAATTCAGACATTTTATTATCCTGTAAATCCACTTCGGAAATAAGCTTTATCAATGTCGGAATTTGGGTTTCTTGGTTAAGCGGCACAATGAATTTGCCCGACATTTCGCCGCGTTTTGCCGCTTCGACAAAATCAAACAAAGTGCCATAAACAAAATCTTTGCCGTCAAAAGCATTAACATCGTAGAAAATATCAAGCGGCTTTGAAACGACATCGGTTTGTTTGCCTTTTTCTATTACTTCCTTTTTGGCGGTTTCCCAAAAATGAAAGCAAAAATGACGGAACAAATCGGGAATTTCTTTTTTATCCAATTCTCTTGAAATATGCTTGGCAATGGCAATACTTCCTTCTGTAAGTTGTCCGCCAAAGAACACGCCGCTTGTCTCGTTTGAGTTTGGATTAACCAAAATAAAACTGCCGATATTCTTAACTCCGTAGCGTATAAGGCAAATTTCATTCAGCATATCCAATTCCTGTGAATATTCATTCACAAGAATATAGATTTTTACCTGCCTGCCTCGTGAGGTATCGAAAATCTGTTTTACCAATGCTTTGTCGGTCAAAGCCTCTGTTTGTATGCAAACAATGCCTTCGTCAACGGATTGCAAAATTTCTGTAATCTCTTCTCTGTGGCTTTTTGCCGACAGGGTTTTACCTGCCTTTTGCCGCCAAAAGTTCTGCAAAAGTTGGTCGCCGTAAAGGACAACTTCCGACTTTAAAATTGGTTGTATCTTATTTCCCATTTTGTAGTTCGCTGTTTATAAAGTTTAACAATTCAGGTTTAAGCATTTCCTTACTGATTGGCGTAAAGACAACGCTTTGTCGGATAGTTCCAACGGTATTTTTGTCAATATTGCGGTCCGAAAAAGTAATAAAATCTATGGAATTGGGAATGTTCCAGACATTCAACTTTTCACTGTTTCCAAACACAATATATCGGTCGTGGGCAGGATAGCCAGTTTTGAAAATCGTTGTGATTTCTTTCAATTTTATATCCGAACACTGTTTTGAAATAAAATCGCTACTGTTTTCTTTGGGTGTCAAGTCAGTAACTACAATTTTCTTGTTGCTAACAAAGGCGTTTGAAAGTGCTGCAACAGATTTCTGTTGTCTGTGATTGACAACATATTTGTCGTAATACAGAAAAATTGCGCTGTTGCCAGAATTGTCATAACCCAACTTATTTGCAATTTCGGCAAAGGAAATTTCATCGCCTTCTTTTAACTCAACCGGCTTTGCCGCAAGGTTTACTTTCGTTTTTGGGTTTAAGTCCATCGGGGCGTTTAAGTGCCAAAAAGCAACAGTATCTTTTTTAATCGAATCGCTAAACGTTTGCGGTTTAGGGATATTCAAAGAATTTGTGTATGATTGAAACGCCTCTTTTTCGTTGGTTTCAATTACTACGCTTTCAAAGTCGGGAACTGTAAGATATTCCTTTTTCAGTGTTTCAATAACAAGCCGATCACGCCACTTTTTTGCATCTTCGGCGTTGTAGGGCATCAAAGGAAGTTTTTCAATACGAACATTGAAGTCGTTCCATTTATAATCAAGGTTACCTTCACAAGAAAGTCGACTTGCTTCGTCCGTTTCATTGAAAAAGATTTTGTAACGCTTGATTTGCGTGTCCCAATTTGGCAAAATTTCCTGTATCTTTTCGTCTAAATCAATTTGACAGGGGATATATTCCTTACCAATTTCAGTATTATTGTTGCCTAATTTTCCTTCAAAACGAAATGCCGATTGTGCCGTGTCTTGCCAAATCCAATGCAACATAATCCTGTCTTGTCTTTGATTTTTTTGTCCCCAATAATCATCATTATGCACTAATTTTAGTTTGGCGAATTTGTTTTGGGCTGTCGGCAGATAAAAATGTTCGCTGTTGTCAATACGAATGTTTATTTCATTTACAACATCGTTATTCGGCTGTATTCTTCTGAAATAGAAAATCTTGTTTCCAAAAAACGAATCGTTTTGCGTAAGCCAAATTTGATATTTGCCTTCCTCGCGAACTTTCAAAAGTCCTGTTTTCTTAACGAAGTTTCCGTAAGAAGTTGGTTGGTAGTTCTCGTCTAAAATACCGATACTCCGCAAGTAATCAAGCACTCGTTTTTCGATTATTTCATTGTCGAAATGCTCGCCGTTAAGATACTTTTGAATGTCGAGGCGTTCCGTATCTTTCTCAAATGTGAGATAAACGGTAGCACCCTGCAAATCAATATATTTCGTTAATGTAACTTTCATAAATTATCTCTGTTTAAAAGTATTTTCTGCTAATGCTCTCAAATCTTCCGATTGAGAACTGTTTTTGAAATAGTTGTAATTGCCTACAATTACTAACTGAAATTTCGCCCTCGTTACAGCCACATTCAAACGGTTTGGATTGTCCATAAAACCGTCCCGCTTGGTTTGTACCATTGAGAGAAAAACAATATCCGCCTCGTGTCCCTGAAACTTATCGACCGTATGCAGTTTGATATTGATTTTATATTTTCCATCTGAAACCGTAAAACTTGAATAGGCATTTTCGTTGTGCGTAATTGCCTGCAATTTTTCTCTGATTTTTGTTTCCTGCCCTCTGTAAAAGGTAAGGCAAGCAACAGTCCATTCCTTGTTGTTTTCGGGTTGCGGATTGTTTTTTGCAAATTCAATAAACCGTTGCAAATGAGAAATTAACTCATTTACTTCTTTGTCGTTGTAATTTCTAACCGTATTTCCTGCAACATCAATCCAAACACTTCTTTTACTGTAAAAATCGTAATCCCAATCACGCATTGTTCCTATCGGTTGCGGCGTTTCAAGGTCTTTCAACGCTTTGCTTTCTTTGTAAAACTGCGTTCTTGGAAAAACCGAAATTTCGGGGTGCATACGGTGTTGATACACAAGCGTTGTGCGCCGTTGGTCAAGGTCGTAACTGTTAAATCCTTCCGAAATAGTTGATTCAACTTTTACTTTTCTGCCTTTTATACCGTGTACCAATGATTCGAGAATTGACGGAAATGCCATTGACGCTATTTGATTGATTTGTTCTTCAACTGCCTCTTTTTGAATGGATTTCGGCAATAAATCATCTATGGTCTTACTGTAATTGTCTTTTATCTTGTTTCTTGCTGACAATCTTAATTGGTGTTCTCTATCAACTCGCCACGCGATTTCTTCCGCCCAATTCTTTTCCCCGAAATACTTGTTAATTTCTTCGGTTATTTCTATGCTGTTATCAAACTCTCGATTGCGCTCTTTATATTTGAACTTATGCCTTTGTTGAAATGCGTTGTGAGAAAAAGCGTGTTCGGATTCCAACCACTTTGAACCTCGCAATACGGCGTGGCTTTCGGGTATCAAATGAATGTACTGTTTCAATAAACTTTCATCAATAAGAATTATATCGGCAGCCGACAATTCCAATTTACTGACTGTATTTATATTGCGTTTGTAAAGAATTTTCCTGTCAACGTTTTTACCTTCATTCGTTACTGCAAAAATAGTTTTGCCTTGAAAATCGTTGTATCTTCCGTGAGAAAGTTCCAAAATTATAAAATTGAAAATATCCAAACTCACAGGAAGTACGAATTTATTATGTTTTCCCCACAAACAAGATTTCATTTTTTGCAGATAAAAAACGGCTTGTTGTAACTCAAATTTCAACGGCTTATTCTCAATTTGCAACTGACTAATGTTTGATACAATTTCTTCTCTGTCGGTAAATGGCGAAAGTTGCATTACATCACCTGCTAAAATCCATTTCTTTGCATATAGAGCGGGGACTAAAAACTCCTGAAAAGTAGTTTTACTGCTTTCGTCAATAATCAGATAATCAAATTCGGGAACAATAGGCGTATTGGAATAGTATTGCATTTTTTCGTCGTTCAACTTGCCTTGCCTCTGTTTGAAATTCGGGTGTTGCAAAATTCCGATAGTCGTTCCGCATACAAGGTTTGCAGCATCAAGCAAAAGTTTTTCAGTTATTGAATTGTCGTTTTGCAGGTTATCAATTTGAAATTCACGTATATCATCGTTAATACGCTTTTCGTCTCCAATCCGAACAGGCAAAATATGATATTTTTCCAATAAAGATTCTTCGTTGGTTTTCTTATATTTCAACCGTTCCAAAACGTTATCAATCGCAACGTGCGTAGAGCCGCAAAGCAAAATTCGTTTCCCCTGTTTTACTAACTGGCAAATCAATTCCAAAATGACGGTGGTTTTACCCGACCCCGGCGGTCCTTCCAAAATAGCGAAATCGGGTGTATTTATTGCCTGACGGGCAAATTGACGTTGTTCCCTGCAACCGCTACGAGTTTCATCTGTAATTACTGCCCAATCGGAAACAGGCTTATTTTTAGGCGTTTCCCATTCAAAATTTTTATCATTCTTGTTTTCAAACAGTTTTATCAATTTTCCGTGTTCGCCAACAGGCATTTTCATTAAAGTTGAAATCGCTTCTAATTGTTTGCGAAGTTGATAGGTATTGACTTTTACAGTCAAAGTTGAGCCTTCGGGCGGAAAACAATATTTGTATCGTTCGCCTTTTCGAGTTAGCACAATTTTATTTTCCGATTCTCGCCCTGTCGAAACTTCATATTCAGTTTTATTGTCGTCAAATATTGAAATATCATCGTCAAAAAAATACCGCAACGGCGAGAATCCTGGAATATCTTCACCCTGCGTTGTGTCGTCAAGTTCCTGTAATTGAATCCAAAACGAATCTTTATCCCGCTTTTGCGGTCGTTCCAACCTAAATTTTATGTTGTTGGAAGTTACCACCTTATTATAATCCCGCTCGTGCGACAGCAACAAAGACAAACCTTCGTTTCGCTCTGCATTTAATTTTTCGCCATTTTCAAAAGTCAGGTTGTCAAAATCAATAAAACTGACTAATTTATTGCCTGATATTTCTTTGGCATTGACATTCGGCTTTTTGCCGTTTTCTGTATAAATAATTTTCCTGTGATTTTCCTCTCTAATAATGATACCGCTAAAATCCTGTGGCTCATTCAACCACAAAGGCTGCAATGCAATATCATCGCCACTCCACGTTACGCGGTCAAAATTTTCTGTATCAGTATCTAATTGAATTATGCCACTTTGATATTGTTCTTTGGTAATAGTAACTTTCCCTTTCTGTTCCCCTATTTTGTAAATAATTGGCTCGGAAAAATCAGGTTGGAGTATATCGGAAACAATTTTATACTGTCCTTTACCATTGGAAACTTCAAATAATTTGCCTGCAATGCGCAATTCGGCATGATTTTCGGATTTAACTTTTTGCCATTTCGCTTTTACGTCGTCTTTCTTTTTCAGCACACGAATAGCATTTGTCAAATAACTTTCAAACGGCTCAAACGCTCGCTTTGCGGTTCTTTGAATTGCGATTGAAACATTGATATTTTTATCAAAATCAAGTTCTCTTTCTTTTGGTAAGTTCAGATAATAATTCAGCATTGACGATTATATAAATGGATTACTGTAAGTTTCCTGTTTCAATTTCGGCACATCTTTATCCTTATCTTCCAATGATTCCGGCTCATCGGACGAGGCAGATACAGCACGACTGTTCGCCCATTTTCGCATCTTTTCTATGGTTTCGTGCATTGTGCGGGAAAGTGGAAACGTTTTGCTGATAGCAGCAAAAATATGGCTGTCGTCAATTTCTTTTTCTTCATCATACGCCTGAAACAATGCCTCTTTCACAACTTCTTCCAATTCTGCGCCTGAAAAACCCTTGCTTTGTTTTGCAAGTTCATTTGTTTTAAACTTTTCGGGCTTACGGTTTTTCTTTTTAAGGTGAATTTTCAAAATTTCTTCCCGCTCTTTTTCCGTAGGTAAATCAACAAAAAATATCTCATCAACACGACCTTTGCGCAACAATTCAGGCGGAAGTTGCGAAATGTCGTTTGCAGTGGCAACTACGAAAACAGGCTTGGTTTTTTCCTGCATCCAAGTTAGGAAAGTTCCTAATACCCTCGCAGTAGTTCCACCATCGGTGCTACCTGACGAAGAAATGCCCGACATTCCCTTTTCTATCTCATCAATCCACAAGATTGACGGCGCAATGGCTTCGGCAATATTCAAAGCTTCACGGATATTCTTTTCAGATTCGCCCACAATACCGCCGAAAATCTTACCCATATCCAATCGCAAAAGAGGGAAATGCCACTCGTTACCAATTGCTTTTGCCGTCAAACTTTTTCCTGTTCCGGGGATACCTAAAAGTAATATTCCGCGTGGAAAATCCAATCCAAAATCTTTCGCACCTTTATCAAATCCTCTGCCACGCTTTACAAGCCAATCCTTCAGATTATTCAAACCGCCAACATCGGTCATCGTTTCTTTCGGGTGGTAGTATTCCAGATAGCCGCTTTTCTTGATTACATTTTCTTTTTCTCGGATAACCAAAGGTACTTCCGTACTCGACAAACTTCCACTTTCGATATATGCTAAAGCAAATGCCTTTTCGGCTTCCATAATGGTTAAACCGAGGGCTGCCTCAATTAGTTCGCTGTCCGGTTCGCTCGAATTGGGAATATTATACTCGTTTTTAACCTTATTATATATGGCTTTAATATCATTGAAATCAGGATAGGGTAATTCCAAAATATGCACTTCCTTTTCGAGTTCTTTTGGAAGTTGCAGGAATGGTTGTGAAAGCACAAGGGTTTTATCTTTGGTATTGTTTAACGCAATGTTACGGAATGTTTTAATCATTCGAGGTTTATCTTCTGTCAAGTCGGGATAAAAATCTTCTAAAAGAAAAATCAAGTTATTGTTCTCTTTGAAGAAGTCAAGTGCAGCATCGGGAGTTTGTGCTTCGGTGTCTTTTTCTTTAAACTGTCGATTTTCAATATTCCACTGTTTGACACCTTCAACTCTGTTCCAAATGAATAGGTCTTTACCTAATTCCTTTGAAACTTTTACTAACATTGCGTGTATGCGCAATGACTCGTAACTAATTATTTGCACCAATTTGACATTGGCTTTGACAAGATTTAATAATTCGTTTTCCATATTATTTATGTTTTCTATAGTCTGCAAATTTACACATTCCTTATCAACTCAACCAATTCACTCAGAGATATTTTAGCAGACATATCGCTGCCTTCGAGCAAGGTGTCGGCGAGGTCGCGCTTGGTGGCGTGGAGTTGTATGATTTTTTCCTCAATGGTGTTTTCTGCTACGAGTCGATAGATTGTAACCGGTCGTTGCTGACCGATGCGGTGGGCGCGGTCGGAGGCTTGGTCCTCTACGGCGGGATTCCACCACGGGTCGAGGTGAATGACAAAATCGGCGGCGGTAAGATTCAAGCCTAATCCACCGGCTTTGAGGCTGATAAGGAAGAGTTCGCCTTCGCCGCTTTGAAATTTCCTGACATTTTCTTCGCGCTGGTGTTGAGGCGTGGATCCGTCGAGATATTGATATTTAATTCCTTGTTTGTCAAGTTCTTTGCGAACAAGCGCGAGGTGCGTTACAAACTGGCTGAATACCAATGCGCGGTGTTTGTTTTCGCGCAATTCGCTGACAATATCGAGGAAAGTTGCCATTTTGGACGACGCAATGCCGATGGTACTGTCCACGAGCAATGGATTGCAACTTGCCTGTCTGAGGCGCGTGATTTCCGCCAATACCTGCAACTGATTTGCGCCGGAATTACCGTCCGAACTGTTCAGATTTTCGAGCGCTTGACGGCGCAGCGCTTCGTAAAACATCATTTCTTCGTCCGAAAGTCTGATTTTTTTTACAATTTCGGTTTTGGGTGGAAGTTCTTCGAGCACAGCAGTTTTGGTGCGGCGCAGGATAAACGGCGCAATGAGTTTTTTGAGATATTTGTTCGATTTTTCGTTCGCATATTTTACAAAAGTATCGTTGAAATGTTGCAAAGAGCCGAGCAGGCCGGGGTTGATAAAGTTGAACAGATTCCACAATTCACCCAAATGGTTTTGAATAGGCGTACCGGTAAGCGCAATGCGAAAATGCGCTTTGAGTTGCATGGTCGCTTTGGAAGTTTTTGTGGCATAGTTTTTTATCACATGCGCCTCGTCGAGCACGGCGGTAGCAAATTCAGGCTCCGCCATCAGTTTTTCTTCCGATTGCAAAAGTCCATACGACACGAGCAAGACATCGCCTGCTTCGAGCGAGTTCAGCGTTTCTTTGCGGCTTTTCGTTCCGGCGGCCAATGTTTTGATATGGAGCGTTGGCGCAAAACGCTGAATTTCGTTTATCCAGTTGCCGACCACCGACACGGGACAAACCACCAAAGCCGCTCCGAGCGCGGCGCGATTGAGCAAAATCGCCAAAGTTTGCACCGTTTTCCCCAAACCCATATCGTCTGCCAGACAGGCGCCGCCTTCCCAAGCGGACAGGCGCGTCATCCAGCGAAAACCTTCTTCCTGATAACCGCGAAGTTCGGCTTGCAAATTGGCGGGAACGGGCGTGTCTATCAATCGGGTATTTTCTATGTTTTTTCTGAAATCTTTCCACTGTTTGTCGGCTTTCAGGTCGGCATTGTCGAAAAAATCGCCGAGCGCGACCGACGCAAATTTATTGAGCCGCAACTGATCTTTTTCTGTTGTGGTAAACAGCCGCAATTCGTCCAACTGCTTTTTGAGTTCCTTGGTCAAAGCCAGAAATTCGCCGTCGCCCAATTCGATAAATTGTTTGTGCCCGGTGGCAGTGAGTGTCAGCAATTTTTGCAACGAAATAACCGTATCTTCATCCACTTTCAGTTCGCCATTGAGGTTAAACCAGTTGATTCCGCTTTTGATACTTACTCTCAGATTGCTTCCTTTTGCTGTGCCGCGCAACCTAAATCGTTCGCCTTCTGGCCATTCGGTTACGCAAATATCGGTGTGATTGCGCAAAATATCAAGTAGATATAGTGAATCAAGCGGCTCGTCGAACGACATTAAATCGTCGCTAAAATTCAGACTTTCAAGCCCTTGAATTTCGTCTAACAAAATATTTTCGTTGGCTTTTTCCTTTTCAAAATTGCGTTTTACCTGCAACTGTGTGTCTTTTTCGTTGGAAATCAACGCTTTGCCACCTTTTCCCGCTTTGCAGTACGGCGGTCTGTCGCCAAAAGGTTTGGCATAAAGTTCCGCCTTGAGACCATTGCCAAAAGGTAGCAACTGCACTCGAATACGCTCGTCGGCAGGCACTTCGCGAATAGCGACTTGCGTATTTTCAGTGGCAACCAAATCGGAATGAACGCTCATTCCCTCTGCGCTGAAAGTACCAAGCAGAGCCACCAATTTTTCCTTGCCGTGTTCGGGAACGGTAATAAATTGCTCGTTGATAATTTGCAAAATCTGTTGCTGACGCGGCGTGAGTTCGTAAACCCGATAGCGCGTGTTGGTCTCTTTTTCTACAATAATCTTTTCTGCAAATTCTTTAATATCCGAAGTGAGGCGGTATTTATTCAATTCTTTTTTTATGGAAATAATGGGTTTCGCCTCCACAAATTCCACCGGTGTGTCGGCTGTCCCGTTCAAAAAAACGTAAGGGTGACCGATTAAAGCCGGAAAAACGCTTTTTTGAAATTCGTAGTATGAGTCGTAGTAATTATTGTGAAAATACAGCGTTTTAGCAACCCGGAAATCCTGATCGGTCATACCTTTGGCATCGCCGTTGAAAAATGTTTTGAGGGCAATATTTCTGCCTGCCGACCAGCCTTTTGCCTGCCGGGTTTGCAATACGGGCTGAATATCCCGGCTTTTGGGCGAAAAATAATACACTACCCGCGATGTATTTTCGGCAGTTTTTCCGGCGCTTTGGGCTTTGGTTGAAGCACTTTTTAGCCCCAAAAGCAGATTCAACGATTTTTCCCAATTTTCTTGGCGGACAATTTTTGACAGAACCGGCTGATAGTTTAATTTTTTGGAAAGCGTTTCATATAAATCGTTCATTTCGGCATCGTCAAACCACGATTTCATAGCAAAAAGCGCTTCATAAGCCAAAATCCAGCAATCGGACTCGCAGGATTTTTGGGCAAGGATGAGCAGTTGGCTTGAACATTTTAATTTTTCGCCTGACAGATAGAGAATTAGAATTTGAATTAAAGAGAAAATTGTTGGCTCGTCATTCAAAATTTCATTTTTAATATTATCTATTCGCCCTGAATAAGACGATTTTTTTTGATTGAGTGCAAAGAAAACTACCGTAGCAAAAAAATTGGCATGACTAAATTCTCCATCGTGCTTTTGTATCCATGTGAAAATTTTCTGAAACACAGGCATAGATAATTGATTATCAGCGCAAAATAAAGCAACGAGATAATAAAACGGCGCATATACGGAACTGAAAGCAAGCGGCGATTTATAGCCGTCTTTTGCTCGCGACGTCAATACTTTTTTGAATATTTTCAAGGATTCTTCGGCATTACCGGTCATTAGTTCTATGATCGCCTGTTTTTCAATGGCGCTGTAATTATCCGGACTTGCATTGTTTACTGTTTCCGCAAAATTTCCCTGAAAAAACGCCTGACTTTTGCGTATGGACAGAACGATTTTTTCAACATCAATTTTGCACGAAGCGCCCAAACGTTCTATTTGACTGATGGTTTGTGCGGCGGGTATTAAATTGCCCAAATTGTGGTCGCAAATGCTGCCGAGTGTCGATTTCACAATTTCAGTATTTATCAAATGTAAAAACGGCGCATAACCTTCGTTTTGCAGTATCGCGGCGCAGCAATCAGTCAGTTCGCTTGGGAAATATTTTAAGAATAAAGTTTCGTATTCGGGATATTGTTTCGGACTGTGGCAAAGCGTGTAGAGCAAATTTCGCAACGAAGGCAGGTATTGTTTTTCCCGGTCAAAATAATAATAAGTCGTCTGGGAGTCTTTTTTAATAATTTGCTGCCACAACAACTGCATATCGTTGAGTTGCGGGCAAATATAAATCAGAAAATCAGGATTGACGAAAAAAGCCGGACGGGAATAAAGGTTCCCCATCTTTACTAATCCTGCTTTTACGGATTTTTCAAGTATTTCCGTTATTGTTTTTTGCACCATTGGAAATTTTGTGCGAATAAGCTGCTGCAAGTCGCTGATATCAATGGTTTTTGCATTCAGAGCAAGCGCTTTAAGGACAAATCGTTCCTGCTCGGTGAGGGCGCTGTAAAAGTTTATTTGGGAAGGTGTCATCATATTTTTGTATTTGTATATATATTTTATCTAATTGCTATCGTTTTTATTATCATTTCACACATTGCTGCTTTGCTTATGTCCCGCAGGGACAACACTTTATTAACCGTATGCTTTAGCTTACGGACTGGCGACAACTCACTATCCCAAAAGTCCCGCAGGGACGACACTTGATCATCTGTTCCAATCACGTTCGTCGAAATCCAGACCCATTTCCTCGATAAATGCAATATATTCATCTTTAAATATTACTGTTTTATGGTGTTCTTGTTGATTAATTATATAATTGATTATCGTTTGTTTATCTTCCATACTTTTGGATAATGCGGCATATCCTTCGCCCCACGCTACAAAATTCTCAAATCCGTCTTTGGTTTTTATTATTTTACTTGAAGACCCTTTTAATGCTTGCATAAACTCCGACAAAGAGATTGTTGCAGGCATAGTAAAAAGCAAATGCACGTGGTCGGGCATCGAATTGATACGATACAGATAACCGCCTTTGTTTTTGATTATTCCCCACATTTCCTGATAGAGGAATTTTACTTTGTCATCTGTGGGCAGAGTTTGTTCGCTTGCTTTTGTACGAATAACTGCGTGGATTAGTAGATTGACGTAACTCATAATTTTATTGTATTAAGTGTCGTCCCTGCGGGACTTTGATAGTGTGCGACTTGCTTTGTCCGTAAGCTAAAGCATACGGTTAATAAAGTGTTGTCCCTGCGGGACAGTGCGTTGCGAAATACAAGTCCTGCCAATGCGATTTGCTGCATCACTTCGTGAGTGGCGTTGTCTTCTTCTTCTTTTGTTGTCGGCAAATATTGCGACAGCATATTTTTGAAAATTTGATTCATATCTTTTTTACAATGTTTTTAATTTCCAATACGCCTTCAAATATTTGTTGCATCGTTTCAAATCCCATTCGTCAAGTTGTTTGAAACGAGTTAAATCTAAATTATCGAGCAAATCATTTATTTTTACTTGAACAGCAACAGAATTTTTTGAAATTCTGTTGATAAAATGCTCATAATCTTCATTTTCACTTTCTTTGGTAACGCAACGCAAAACATCAATTATTTCTTTTGAAAAACCTTCTTTTTTAAGCGTTTCAAAAGTCCAGTTGGTGTCTTCTACAATATCGTGAAGTACGCCGCAGATTTTTTCTGTTTTCGTTTTTCCGCGCTGCATTACTCGCAAAGGGTGCAAAATATAATCTGCACCCGACTTGTCTTTTTGCCCTTTATGAGCATTGACGGCTATTTCTATTGCTCTTGCTAATGTTGACATATTTTTTTCCAGATATTTTTCACATATTCTACTGCATTTATTTTTTGCGGTTTGGCATTTTTTGCAGATAATTTTTCGCATAATTCTTTTGCATACCCACTTGCCGAAAAACCACCATTTTCAATAAATGGGTCTTCGCCAAACATACTCCATCCAGAGAATAATTCTTCGGCTGTTTTACAAGATTCATTACTCGCAGGAAAAAAACTTTCAACAATTTCACGGCATTTTGCTATTGCTTCTTCCTCTGTATCGTATTCGCCCGCTTTTGAGCGATACTCTTTGTCCATAAAATGGTAGTTATCATCTACCCAAACAATATATTTTTGCATATCTTTATTATTAATCTTATTAAAATTAAAGTTCAGACAATAGTTTCTCCAACATTCTCAATTCCCCCTTCTTCCTTCCCACCTCAGCACATTGCCTTAACCGATTGAAGGCGCAAATTAGGCGTGGTAACAATCTTGTCGCACAATGCCTTTTCGGGCGAGGCAATAAGAAATTTTATGCTCATTTTTTCCTGCAAAGTTACGATTTTTTTCAATTTACTTAATTCTAATTTTTTGCCCTTGTGAGCGGTTGATACTAAATTACAAAATTACATCTTTTTTTATTATTTCTCTAACCGTTTTTTGCACGCAGATAACGCGGATTTAAGGGATTTGCGCAGATTTTCCTGTTCCGCTGCCGCACGAAACGAAGCATATACAGTCCTGTTATGTGCAGTTGTACCGTACCCTATAATTATTTTTATACATTCACTTTATAATCTATTTGTAATTCATCTCCGGGCAATCCGCGAATACCCCAATTATGTTTGGGTGTTTCAAAAATAGTAATTTCTATATCATTTTCAGATATATTCAGTTTTTCACTAAATCTTGAATAGATTAATTTTATTAGCTCCTTTTTAGCATCGATACTTCTACCTTCAAAAATACTTATTTCTATTATCGTATATTTTTCTGTTCTACCTTTTGGAAAATAAAAATTGTCCGATTCCATAGGAAAAAACCGGTGAAATTTTTTATCTTTTGGATATTTTAATGCATCAACAACACATGAATGTACTATTTCCGATATTTCCTCTCTATTCTTATTCAATTCAGAGGCTAACCCAAATATTTTAATTTGTCCCATTATTTATTCTCCTTTTGTTTAAAATTTATAAAATATGTTTTTGTTTAATTATTTTTCATCAATAAACAAATTATTGTTACTCAACGCTTTGGCTTTTTGAGATTCGGGCAAATAGTTTTCTTCGGACACAACGCTTGCCACCCAGCGTGTCTATCGGAAGGGTGGGGACAAATTGTCCCCACCCTTTGGCAAGTTCGGGGTCACGTTTCTTCATTTTTTTGATATAGTCCTTTGCATCAACCGTTTCCGTTAATACTTCGACTACATCCTGCACGGAAAAATACCATTTTTCCTCTGACTCGCTCCAAGTGGTGCGGACTTGTTTGCTTTCAAAAAGTTTTATATTGCTCATATATATTAAAGTTTATTTTTTTGCACGCAGATAACGCAGATTTTTGTCCAACTTTATGCCCTCAATACCGGTTCATATTTTTCTTTTTAAAAATTTCTCCACGAAATAAACTTACCTTTATGTGTCGCATAATCCATATCGCCTCCGTAAATTACAGAGATATTTTCTTTAGCAATGCCGCTGAACGATTGAAAAAGTTCGAGCGTATTGAAAAAATCGTTTTTCATTGTGGCAGACGATTTTATTTCTATTGCCTGCAATTGTCCGCCGTTTTCGAGCAATAAATCAATTTCATTTTTGTTACTGTCGCGCCAAAAATAGATTTGCGGTTCTTTTCCTGCAAAAAAATGCTTTTTCACAATTTCGGAAATCACCATATTTTCAAAAATTTCGCCCCGCAAATAATGGGTTGAAAGTTGTTCGGAACTTTCCAAACCAAGCAATGACGAAACCAAGCCCGTATCGTAAAAATAGAGTTTCGGCGATTTGACAAGCCGTTTGTTGAAATTATTGTGATAAGGTTTTAACAAAAAAACCACATAACTGCTTTCCAAAAGCGAAAGCCACGCATTGGCGGTCGGCACGCTGATTTCTGCCTCGTTTGCAAGTGAAGCGACATTAAGCAGTTGCCCACTCCGCGCTGCACAAAGTTTTAGAAAGCGGACAAACTGCGACAGATTGCTGATTTCGCGGAGCGTACGAATGTCGCGGTCGATATATGTTTGAATGTAGTGCGGGTAAAAATCTGCGGGTGCAATCTGCTTGTCGTAAATGCGCGGGTAGCCGCCTGTAAAAAGGAAATCGTTGAGCGTATCGGGCAAAAGCGAGGCGTTTTGCAGTTCCGCAATGGAAAAAGGCGCAAGTTTCAGCACTGCCGTCCGTCCCGCCAAACTTTGCGAAATGTTTTGCAGCAGCAAAAAATTGTGCGAACCCGACAAAATGTACATTCCTGCCTCGTTTTCGGTATCAACTTTGGTTTGAATATACGAAAAAAGTTCGGGGACATATTGCGCCTCGTCAATAATGGTTTTGCCTCCGAAGTTTTGCAAAAAACCGCGCGGATCGTCTTTTGCCTGCATTCACAAATCCAAATCTTCCAAACTCGCATAACGATAGTCGGGGAACGCCGATTTCAGCAATGTAGATTTGCCGCATTGCCTTGTTCCTGTAAGCGTTACAACAGGGTATTTGGTTGCCGAATGCTTTATTTTTTTTGTGATTATTCTATTAACCATGACATTAAAATTTTTGTGCAAAGGTATGGTTTTTTTATGCAATTATACAAATTGGATTTTATGATTTGCATAATTAAGATTCCCCTCAAATTTTTTTGCACGCGGATAATGCGGATTTTCAGTAATTATTTTATAAATAATCCGGACAAGAAACCAATACCACAACCCAAAATAATGGTTGTAACAATTACTATCGGCAAACCAGAGGGGTCAAGTTTATAAATCAAAATGGAAATCGGCAGCACAAACAAGAGCGACACAATTAATCCATTCAGCACGCTATTTGACACAATATTTATTCTCGGAATAAATATTCCCAAAATAATCCATACCAAAAATGCAGATAAGATGAAAAATTTATCTGTTTTTTTGATAATCATTGGCGTAATATCAATGATAGCGGCAATTGAACCAATTGCTAAAGAAATTAATATATTTTTCATTTTATTTATTTTTTTATGTCTTTTTCAGAACGGTTTATCATTAATTTTCAATCCGTTTTACACTTTCTTCCAACAGCAAAAAACGGTCAAAATCGCTTTCATAAAGTTGGTCTTGCTCTATTCGATATTTTTCAAACTCCGTTTCGGCGTGTTGGCGGGCAATTTCCATCGAAATTCTGCCTGCATTTTGCAAAAGTTCATATTTGTTGGCAAGCAAAATCTGGTCTAACTGCACCGCCCGCCCGCTGTTTACCTTGAACCCGATGGCGATAATCATTTGTAAATCATAATGATTCGTGTTGTATTCCTTATTCTGATAATTTTCGCCCTTAGAAGCCACGAAAGTAAGGTATTCGGCAGCGGAAGATTTGATATTCGGTTGATTTGACATATTTTTATTTGCGTTTATTTTATATAATTATGCTCATTTTTTACCGGCAAAGTTACGATTTTTTCAATTTATTTAATTCCAATTTCTTGCAACATTTTTTCATACATCGCTGCTTTGCTTTCCAACTTCAACGGATAGGCACGAGAGGTGGAAGGCATACGAAACAACTGCATCGGGCGATTGCCGAACACAAATTCCGCGCTTTTACCCACAGCCGGTTCTTCTACTTGCAGTTGTGTGCACAACGTGTCCATCGCTTTTTGCCCCGTAACGGCAAGGGCTTTGCAATCGGGCAGTTGCTGTAATAATTTACGAATATCGGTTGCTTCTACAATTTCGAGAAACTGGTCGGCGGCATTGTCTTTCAAGCGGCGTACTACGGTTGCAGTATCGAACAAGGCAATTCTTTTTTCAGTCAAAAAGTTGATAATTAGCTCTTTGCGAAAAGTCTTGTGTGCGGTATCTACAAAATAATTTTTATCGTCGAAAAAAATTAAACCCATCACACGCCACATATCGTTGTTGAGATTCGGGTAGTAAAATTCCATTGACCAACGCTTTTTTTGCGGTGGAAAACTGCCCAGCATTAGCAATTTTGCGTCCTTCGGGAGGAAGGGCGTGAGTGGGTGGTGTTCTATGGATTGGGGGACTGACATAATTTTTTGCTATTTTTATTTTGCACGCTGATAACGCGGATTTAACGGATTTGCGCGGATTTTTGTCCAACTAAAATTATCAACCCCTGCGGAATAAATAGCCAAAAGCCCGATAATGGAACAAAACACACCCCGATAATACTGAATATTAACAAAAACCAACCCAAAAACTTTGGTGCAGGTTGTTGTTCGCGTTGGATATAATAATGCAAAACTTGTCCAAGAATCCAAAGGGCAATACCGCAAACAAAAAACCAAAATGCCATCCCAAGTTTGAAGTCGGTGCCAATAGAATTAAAAACGCCATTGCGAACAATTTCCGCAAAAATGCCGTTTTTCCATATCATAACCAATGCTATGAGTGTGTGCAGAATTGCCGTTATAATCAACAAAATTCCGCTGTATTTCCACCATGTTTTTATATTCATTTTTCTATTTTTTATGCTCCCAAGGACGGTTAATATTTTAATTTTATAATTCTTTCAATTTTTCAATGATTTCTTCACTGTTGGGCAACAACTTTTGATAGGTTTCGGGCAAAATTGCCGACGTGGTGTAAGTTGCTACGCCAATAGGTAAAGTGCTTGTTTTCAATGAATATTCCACAACCGTGCGGTTTTTGTCTTTGCAAATAATTATACCGATTGCGTCGTTTTCGTTGGGCAGTTTTACCTTATCGTTCAAAATGGAAAGATAAAATTCCATTTTGCCCTTGTATTCGGGCTGAAATTCACCGATTTTCAACTCGACCGCCACCAAACACTGCAACTGCCTGTGAAACAGTAATAAATCTATAAAATATTCTTTGTCAGCCGCTTCTACTCTAAACTGATTGCCTGCAAATGTAAAAAGTCCGCCCATTTCCAACAAAAACTTGCGAATATTATTTACCAGCGCATTTTCCAGCTCGCGTTCTGAATGTTCGTCCGCGAGCGCAAGAAAACCAAATGTATATTCATCTTTTACCGCCAAAATCGCCTGATTTTTAATCTTTTCGGGCAATGTTTCGTTGAAGTTTGTCTGGTTGAGCAGGTATTTTTCATACGTTTTATTCTCAATTTGGTGAATGAGAACATTTTTTGTCCAGCCGAATTTCCGCGTAGAACGAATGTAAAACTCGCGTTCGAGATTGTCCTTGCATTTCTTTAAAATAGAAACGTGTTTTGACCAACTAATTTCTCGTACCAATGGTACGAGATTTGCAACCGCTTGGTATTCAGTATAAAATTGAGCCATCAACCAAAGATTTCCTTCCGAGAAACCGCTTGCGCCCGGAAACTCTGCCTGCAATTCTTTCGACAGCGTGGAAACGATTGATTTGCCCCAATTTTCCGCCTGTTTTTCGGCAATGGATTTTCCGATTTCCCAATAAAGATTGATTAACTGCACATTTACGGCTTTCATCGCCTCGTACTGCGCCTGCCGAATTTTCTGCTTGATTTCGGTAATAAAATCAATTTGTATTTTTTGTAGATTCATATTTTTTTTGCCACTAATTACACGAATTTTCACGAATGATTTTTTTGTTTTTCAGTACGCAGATAACGCAGATTTAAGGGATTTACGCAGATTCTGCTAATTCTTTCAGTTTCAAATTCATTGCCTCAAAACCATTTTTGGTTTTTTTCGTTCCAAACGCCCAAACCAAAATTCCCCGAAATTTTTCGCTTTGAACGAAAGTCGTTCTGCCGTCGCCGTTGTCAATCAGTTCAAAACAGTGTTCGCCATCGAATAACCCTTTGAAAAGCAGACTGCCCAACCAACGAATTTTTTTGTTTTCTGTTTTTTCCAACACTTTGGGTTTGAACGCCATACCTGTACCTTCGGGCGGCTCAATCCGAATTTCTATTTTGTTTCCGACTTCCACTTCGCCTTTCAGAGAAGTAATAAACGGATTCCATTCCGGATATTTTCCAAAATCCGTCAACACAGCCCAAACCTTTTCAGGCGGTGCATTGATAACTATTTCCGATTTAATTTCTTTTGCCATTGCTGTAAAATTTATAAATACAATGAATAATGATAATGCTGATATTTTTTTCATAAAAGTAATTGTTTTTATTGGTTATTTCAGTTAGTCTTAAAAAATATATTCTTTATGATTATAAATATTATCAATAACCATATAATAATTACAGGTATTGCATAATACCATTTCTTTGGTTTTCCATCTTTCCACATATCTTTTGCTTCTTCCCTGCATTCATCCATTATTTCTTTGGGTATTAATTTTAATGCTAAATATATAAGTAACGGCACAATTATAATATCATCCAAATAGCCGATAACAGGTATAAAATCCGGTATTAAATCAATTGGGGACAAGGCATATCCAATAGTTATTATTATAATCGCCTTGGCATAAATTGATACGTCCTTTCTTTTATATACAAGGTATAATGCCGATAAATTATATTTTAATTCCCGTGCTTTTTCCTTTAATTTTATAACTGTTTTATTCCCCATAACAATTATCCTTTTATGATTATATATTAGCGGTTTTATTTTATTATGTCAATGGTTTTATGTTTTTCCATTATTTTTTCAACCAATTTCAAAACGCTCTGCATTTTTTGGGTAAAAGGTATATACCTTTTCCTCAAACGGTACGTTCCTTTTTGCCAAACGGTACGCCCCGTTTTTTAAAACTTTTTTAGCACGCAGATAACGCATATTTCTCAGGTCGGACGTTTTTGTGAGCGGTGATTATTGTATGGCTGCGCACATTGATAGTAAGCACATATCCATCGCCATAGACATACCAATTTTTCCCTTTCCGAATAATTGAATTTTCATCAGCATTCCGGACTTCCTGCTTGCACCAAGCGACTACATCTTCGACATCTAAACAAAGATTTTGCCTGATGCGTTTTTTACCCAACTCCGTTGTATGCAATTTATCTGTTAATATTTTTTCTGTCATATTTTTTGTTTTTTTCAACACGCAGATAACGCGGATTTTTTAAATTCTTCCTTTGATTTTTTCCCAAGCATGCGCATCAAACAGGCAACAATCGCGTATCGTGTGATACATTTCTTTGAAACGGCACATCGGTATCATAAAGCCCAAAATGTTCGGCTCAAAATGCACGCGAACAGAAATGTCGAACAAACCCAAAAATGTCCGCCGCCCGTTTCGCTCATTTTCTATTACCGCATTTGTAACCATTGCAGAGCAGCCCGAGCCAAATATCGCAGCAACCGCATCATCAGCATTATTATCAAAATATGCCCACGCAGTTAAGCCCGAAATTATATCGGGATTGGCAAAAAATATAATTCCCTCAACATCGTCCAAATTCTTGATTTTGTCGATACGTACAAAATTAAGATATTTCTTTTTATGATTATCCGCATAACGTCCTATTGTAAATTTTCGATTTGAAATCCGTAGGGTAACAGACGGCTACCGTAACTAATCGGTCGAAAAGTTTTTCTCCGAAATATCGGCGGTTGAACTTATAACAGAA
>BNTV01000008.1 GCA_025996865.1 Bacteroidia bacterium | reverse complement strand
CATCGAAGTCCTGAGCCGTCCGGAATTTAAAGGCTATTTGGCAGGAATCGTTGTGCAGGCCTATCTTCCCGATGCTTCCGGTTTCCAAAAGCGGCTGCTCGACTTTGCTAAAAAACGCGTAGCCGGGGGTGGCGCTCCCATCAAAATGCGTTTGGTAAAAGGCGCTAATTTACAGATGGAAAGCATTGTTTCTTCCCTGCGCGGATGGCCGTGCCCGGTTCAAAAAACCAAAGTCGAAGTGGACGCCAACTACCTGCATATCCTTGATACGGCTCTGTTGCCCGAAAATGCCAAAGCTTGCCGGATTGGCGTAGCTTCGCATAATTTTTTCACCATTGCTTACGCTCACCTTTTGGCTGAGAAAAACGGCGTTTCGGAATACGTCACTTTCGAAATGTTGGAAGGGATGGCCAATAATCTCCCGCGCGTGATGCGGAAACTGCAAAAAAACATTATCCTTTATACTCCGGTTGTGAAAGCCAACCATTTTCTGAATGCCATTTCTTATCTCGTGCGACGCTTGGACGAAAATACCGGTAAGGAAAATTTCTTGAGCTATGCGTTTAATTTGCAATTAGATAGTCCGCAGTGGGATTTTCTGGCTCAACAATTCTTGGAAGCGTATAAACTGAAAGATACCGTCCATACAACACCCTTCCGCAATCAAGACCGGAACAGAAGACCGGTTTCCGTAGAAGACACCAACATTTTCGCCAATGAACCCGATACCGATTTGGATTTACCGCAAAACCGGAAATGGGCATTGGATGTTTTGAAAAAATGGAGTACAACCGTCAATGAAAAAAATTTCGTTGTCCCCGTACAAATCGGTCATAAAGAATTGCTTACGGAAAATAAAAAGCTTTACAAAGATCGCAGTCATAATGACACAGCAACTTTTTGCGAAGCTAATTTGTCCACTTTGGAACAGGTAAAAGAAATCATCGCAACTGCTGAAAAAGATCTTTCGCTTTGGCGCAAAACATCGCTCGAAAAACGCAACGCCCTCTTGCATAAGGTAGCTGACAAACTTTCCGCCAAACGGGGCGATTTGATTGGCTGTATGGCTGCCATCACCGGTAAAACTTTCACCGAAGGCGATGTGGAAGTTTCGGAAGCGATTGATTTCTGCCGTTTTTATCCGGTTTCAATGAAAACTTTCAATGAATTGGAAACTGTAAAACATCAACCGAAGGGAATTATTTTGGTGATTCCACCCTGGAATTTCCCGTTGGCTATTCCGGTGGGTGGCGTAGCATCCGCTTTGGCCGGCGGAAATACGGTCATCCTGAAACCGGCTACCGTAGCGCTCCCGATTGCTTGGGAATTTGCTAAATGCTTCTGGGAAGCCGGTGTTCCAAAAGATGCCTTGCAAGTCGTCTGTCCCGCCGAACGTTCTTCGCTGAACCACCTGACTTCGCATCCTTCCATCAAACACATTATCCTGACCGGAGGAACGGATACCGCTTTCCGTTTGTTGACAAACAGTCCGCGGACTCCGCTCGCAGCCGAAACCGGCGGTAAAAATGCCATTATCATTACCGGACAAGCCGACCAGGATCACGCCATCTTGAATGTGGTGACATCGGCGTTTGGCAATGCAGGACAAAAATGTTCGGCTTGCTCCTTGCTCTTAGTCGATAAAAAAATCTACAACGACGAAATATTCAAATCGAAACTGAAAGACGCCGTGACCAGCTTGCGGACGGGAAGTGTTTGGAATACAATGAACTATGTCGGACCGATGATCGACAATCACAACAGTAAATTGCAATACGCCATCGACCATCCGGAACCAGGCGAATCGTGGTTAGTCGCTCCGGAATTTGTCGATGATAAACAATACATCCTTAAACCCACTGTCAAATGGGGAGTTAAACCCGAAAGCTATACATTCAGGACAGAATTGTTTGCGCCCTTGTTGTCGGTTGTTTGCATCGACAGTTTGGAACAGGGAATCGAATTTGCCAACGCTTCGGAATATGGTTTGACTTCCGGTCTGCAAAGCCTGAACGACGCCGAACAAACGCTTTGGAAAAACAGTCTCGAAGCGGGAAATCTGTATATCAACCGGGGTATCACGGGCGCGATTGTTCGCCGCCAACCGTTTGGCGGAATGAAACGTTCCGCATTCGGCGGAGGCATCAAAGCAGGAGGTCCGAATTACGTGTCTTGTTTTGTGGAATTTTCCGAAACTGAAATTAAAAAGGCTCCGCAATCGACAGCCTTGAGTGATTTGACTACGGATGAAAAAGAGAAAGACCGCGTCAATTTTGGATATGCAAGCTACCAGCAAGCTTGGGCAGATGAATTTTCGCAGGAAAAAGACGTCAGCCATATCTACGGCGAAGAAAATATTTTCCGCTATTTGCCGCTGAAAAATGTAGGATTCAGGGTGGCTGACAACGACAATCCAGCCGATATTCTTCTGGTAATGATTGCCGCACACACTGCTAAAACGTTGATGAAGGTAAGCGTTTCCGAAAATAATCCGAATCGGGAACTTGTCCAAAAAGCAGCAAAAACATTATCGGGAATAAACGTTATTGTAGAAGAAGAACAAACATTCATCGACACCATGGAACAGTATGAACGAATTCGCACTTGCTCCAAAGGTTTGTCGGATGAATTGTATCAGCAAGCGGCCAAATCAGGCAAGCATATTGCCGACAATCAACCTTTGGTCGAAGGCCGCCTCGAATTGCTGCATTATCTGAAAGAGCAAAGTATCACAAACGAATATCACCGGTACGGTAGTATTTTTGGGGAAATATATGAGTACTGCGAATAAAGCGGTAGAACAACGGTTATCTCAATAAATTTGTTTATTTTTGTGATCTGAAAAAACAAAAGTGATGGATACGAGATACAAACGCCTGCCTTACGGCAATTCAAATTTTGAAAGCGTAATCGTGGATAATTATGCTTACGTGGATAAAACCCGCTTTATTGAACTGTTGGAACGAGAAAACAACAAATACCTGTTTTTTACCCGTCCGCGCAAGTTCGGCAAAAGTTTGTTTTTCTCCATGCTGTCGCATTATTACGACATCAACGGTGCGGATAAGTTCAACACGCTGTTTGGCGACTTGTATATCGGAAAAAATCCTACTCTGAAGCATAGCAGTATGGTGGTGTTAAAATTCAACTTTTCGGGTTTGGACACCGGGAGTGAGGTGGATTTTAAGATTTCATTTACCGGCAAGATACGCCAGGCAGTTCTTACCTGTTTGGAAAACCATCAAGATTGTATCCCCGATGCGAAAGAGTTCATTCAGGAATGTAAGGGTCAACAATCCATCGCAGAAATGATAAATATAGCATTTCGGGCGGCTAATTCCATTGCTTGCAAAGTGTTTGTTGTCATTGACGAATATGATCATTTTGCCAACGACCATCGACCGCATCATACTTACCGGCATCACGCCTATTATGTTGGACGACTTGACGAGCGGTTTTAATATTTCCAATAATTTGTCACTTGACCTGTTGTACAATGAAATGTTGGGATTTACACAGGAAGAAGTCGATTGGCTGATGGGAGTATCCGGAATTGACAAGTCACATATTAATATAGATATGGAGTTCTATTATAACGGCTATCTTTTTCATGGTGAGGGAGAACACAAGGTATATAATCCGTCGATGATACTCTATTTTTTCGACCACTTTCAAAAAAGAGGCAACAGGCTTGAGTACCTCGTCGATGACAATCTGAAAACGGATTACGGGCGCTTGCGGACATTGATAGCGAACGGACGTAACAGTGAGCAATTGATTGAAATTACCGAAAATAATCATATTCTTTCGATGATAAATCCTAAATTTTCCATCGACGAACTGCATAATAGCGAGAATTTCGTTTCCCTGCTGTATTACATGGGATTACTTACAATCGAAAAAATCGAATTTGGAAAAACATGGTTGAAAGTCCCCAATTATTCTATTCGGACAGTTTATTGGGAATACATCCTCAAGATGACTCGCGATAGCAGTAAGGATATAATGATTGACCCCAGCCGTCAGATGGGCGCTATGAGCGATTTGGCTTATCAGGGCTATCCGAAGCCGTTTTTGGACTACATGAGTGAAAACATCATCAGCCGGTTATCGAACCGCGATTTGGAAAATTTTGACGAAAAATACCTCAAAATCATCCTGCTGAACAGCCTTTTCCAAAGCCGGTTGTTTGTTCCCGTTACCGAAATGGAAGTATCCGCAGGTTATATGGATATATGGTTGAAACGAAGCCATCTGTTTCCCGATATTCCCTGGGAATGGGTTTGGGAAATCAAATACATCAAAAAATCGAATGTGAAATCCATAGAGGAAAAACGCGAAGAAGCCCGCAACCAGTTGGCAAAGTACCGTGATTCGCATCTGTTTGCCGGTCGTACAGACGTCCGTTATCTATCGGTGATATTTATCGGCAAAGACAAATATGAAATATTTGAGAACTAAAAACTAAAAAATTAAAATGATAGCAATTAAAATTTGATATATTTTTATACTTTTGTATCTTTGTCGCCTGAACAAATGTAATTTTTTGCCTGTGGAATAAGAAATAGGATTAAACTGATAATACGCAAAAGCAATAGTCAAAATTGAATTATCGAAAAGTGTAAATTAATAGTGTAATTTTAAAATTCGTCGGAAAAAATGGAAAAAATGTTATTTATCTATCTATCTTTATTATTTTGGGTGGGAGGAAACGTTATCCTTTTTGCTCAACAGGAAGGTACACAAAGGCTTAAGTTTGGATCAATAGATAAAGATGTTTCTGTTCCGGCAATGAATCAGACATCTTTCTTTTTGTCAGGTAAAAAGATGTATGAAATCGGGCTAATGAACGGTTCTTTTTCTGAAGATGATGATAGGACAGTGGAACGTGGAATTTGGTGTCATCCGATGAAATTACTTGATGGATTTGGATTTCAATTGTCCGAAAATGGATACGAAAATTGGATGTTGACAGATGCAAATACCATTGACCATAATTTTTATTCCGCTAAATTATTTTTTGCCAAGAATAACCTGTCCGTTACCCGGGAAGACTTTATTGTGGAAGAAGAACAAGCTTTGTTTTCTGCTATTCGGATAGAAAATACAACTTCCGTACAAAGAGAGATCACTCTTTCATTTTCCTCGAAAATAAATGTTCGTCCTTCATGGAGAGCTGAATCAATTAAGGACGAAAAAGATTCGATTTTCTATAGCGAAGGACTGATAATTGCTTTTGATAATCAGGGCGCTTTAACCATGGGTAGTAAGCAGAAGCCATCGGCTTTTAGCATTGAAGGAAATAATATTACCCTGACTTATTCTCTTGAATTGCCAACTAACAGTAATGTGGAAATACTATTTTTGATTGCGGGAGATAACCGGTCTATGGGGAATTATTCATCAGCGTATAATACATTTAATAGACTTTCAAATAATTATGCTTCAATAAAAAAAGAAAAACGATTATACTACGAAAAAGCTATTTTGCAAGGTGTAAATTTCAAATGTTCGGATGAAAAAATAACAGATGCTTTTTATTGTGCTAAGGCAAATATGGTAATGAATACGAGGGATGCAAAGCCGTTTTATAACGATCTGTATTTTGCTGCGGGAGTTCCTGTTTATCCGCGCCTTTTCGGTACCGATTTTTGTTTTTCTACAGCGGGTACGATATCTGCCGGATTTGATACTATAACCCGAAGCACGTTGAATAATATTTTAGATTACACAAAACAGCATCTTAGAGGACCTCATGAAATAGGAAGCGACGGAAAACTATTAGGCTGGGATCATGTTCAGGTCGGTCCTCAGTTTGTAGCTGCATCTTGGGAATATTATGCCTGGACGAAGGATAGAGAATACCTGGAACTGGCTTATCCTGTTTGCAAACAAATGATTGAAGACCTTTTCAAAACAGCTGACGATGACCATGATCTATATATTCAGGGGCATGGTTTAATGGAGGAACAGGAATTTCAAGGTGATTGGGAGGAATTAACTACGTCTGCGTATATGTATCCTGCCCTCGAATGCTTGTCGAATATGGCGACCTTATTAAATGAACCGGAAGTCGCTCGGCAATATAAAAATAAAGCTACAATCTACAAAAAGAATTTTAATCGCGATTGGTGGGATGACAAGAAGAAAATATGGCCAAGCGCCCTATCTAATAATAATAAAAAGGAATTTGGTAATTTTTGGAGCGTTGCATTTCCGCAAAAGACCAAGCTTGCCAATGATAAACATGGACAAATTGCCATGAATTATATCTCTGATCATTGGATTAATAACACATGGGGAATGGTTGGTAAATATACACCGGGTGAAGATATCACTAATGCCGGGGTCGGGGTTGTACACAACAATATCTGTGCTACAGCAGCATTTAATTACGGACATACCAATTTAGGTTGGAAGTTGATCAAATTGGCAGCTAAAGCTCCTTTCGATCTTCCACATTTTCAGTTGGGATTGTTTCCTGAATGCCAGCCTTATGGCTGCTCCAACATATCACAGCTATGGTCCTATGCTCCTTTTATCGAAAGTATTTTGCAAGGGTTGATTGGAATTAACTCCGTTGGTTTAGAGGATAGAGTTGAAATATTTTGTCATATACCCGACGATCTAGAGTACCTTTCCACAGATAATATAATGATTGGAGATCAGAACCTTTCAATTAGCTGGGAGAAACAACAAGGTAATAAAATTGCATTTAAGATAAAATCATCTATACCTGATAGATCTGTTTTACTAAGGATTCCTTTAAACAAATCTTATTCGGTCATATTAAATGGCAAAAAGGTAAAACTAAAACACGAAAAATATTGCGGTTCTAATACCGGTACTTATTTAATAAAAAATGATTATCGTATATGATCCTAAACTCATTTTTGCAGGTGACCGTAGCCACTAACAACCGCTCAAACAGCCACTCGCCAAAGTATCTGCAATTAAATTTGTAACAAAAAACAAAACTCATATTGATTCGTGAATGTTTATCTTTGCATTTCGAAACAGTATCAAATAAAAAATAAATCTCATGCAAACATTCAAACTACTTATCGCGGTGCTTTGCGTAACATTCGTTTCGGCAGGCAGAGGGTTTGCCCAGAACATCGTAACCTATTTCGGACAGGAAAAAATCGAGAAAACAGACGAAGGAGAAGTCTTTCACCATTTCAGGGAAGGGCTTTTCATGCCCGGCGAAGTGAATCCTGGCGTCCTGTACAATGCGCAAGACATGATCGCATGGCTCTATGCCACAGGCCGGTTTGTTACTCCGAAGGCAGGCGAATCCATTACATACCGCTATCCGAACATCACGCAAAACACCGGAAATCCGGCGCGTATCCCGCCCGCAAACCGGATGCAGTTCACGCCCGCTCCCCAGTGGAAATGGACGGAAATCAAGGCCGATTCCACCGGACGATTTCAACACCCGCAGATGCGGTCAGCCTTTTTATACACCGCCTGGCACTCGCCCGCTGCGCAGTTAGCCCTGCTGGAAACGACCGGAGGCACTCGTACCTACGTCAACGGGATGCCGCATGAAGGCGACCATTATGATTTCGGGTACACCCTGATTCCTGTCAAACTGAACAGGGGATTGAACGAAATTGTATATACGCCCGGGCGTTTCGGACGTGTAAGCGCCAAGCTGATCAAACCGCGCCAGCCGGTCATGTTTACCCTGCGAGATATGACTGTGCCCGACCTGCTTGTGGGGGGGAGCGATGCACAGTGGGCGGCCATACGGGTAATCAACCTCACCGAAAAGCCCTTGCAGGAGTTGATCATCCGCGCCACCCTTGCCGGCGGCAAAAGCAGCACTTACGCCACCGGCAGCCTGATGCCGCTCTCGGTACGGAAACTGAAATACCTGCTGCCCACCCTGCCGGACAACAGCGGGACGGGCAAGACCGAAGTCAAGCTGGAATTGCTCGACAAGGCAGGCAAAGTTATCGACCGGGCGACGATAACGCTGAACAGCGTATCGCCTTCGGAACACCATACCCGCACCTTCGTCAGCAACATTGACGGCAGCGTGCAGTATTTCGGCGTCGCTCCCTCCATACGCGCCACGGCGGGCGAAACCAAAGGCCTCGTACTCTCCGTCCACGGTGCAGGCGTTGAGGCACGCAATCAGGCAAACTCCTATTCCCTGAAAGACAATATGGACATCGTGGCCGCCACCAACCGCCGTCCGTACGGTTTCAACTGGGAGGACTGGGGACGTATCGACGCCCTGGAAGTCCTTGCCGAAGCCAAACGCATCTATCAACCCGATACGTCAAGAATCTACCTTACCGGACACTCCATGGGAGGACACGGCACATGGTTTCTGGGTACAACCTACCCCGACCGCTTTGCAGCCATCGCTCCCTGCGCAGGCTACCCCGACATTTCGACCTACGGACGGAGGGATGCAGACAGCATGCACCGCAGCAACCCCGCCTATGAAGTGTTCGCACGCAGCGCCAATACCGGCCGCACCCTATCCCTGATAGAAAACCTGAAGCAGACGGGCGTTTACATCTTCCACGGAAGCGCGGACAATGTGGTACCCACGGAGCAGGCGCGGCGAATGCGCGAAACGCTCGCACGCTTTCATTCCGACTTCTGTTACTACGAATACCCCGGCGGCGAACACTGGTTCGGCCGTCACAGCATGGACTGGTTTCCCATCTTTGAATTTTTCTCCCGTCACACCATTCCCCAAACGGCGGAGGTGAACGAAGTAGATTTCCACACGGCATCGCCTGCCGTTTCGGCTTCCGACCACTGGCTTCGCGTGGAACAGCAAGTTACACCCTCTCAGTTCACTCATGTAAAAGCCGTGAAAGTATCGAACGACACCATACGGATAGAAAAAAGCGAGAATGTGGCTCTGTTAGTATTGGACATCCCGGCGGCGATACGCCCCTCCGGAACGCAGCAGGCAACCCTTCTTGCCGGAGAACAGTCATTCACCGTGCCGACTGACCGGAAAGCTGTCCTGCAACAGGTTGACGGACAGTGGCGCCTGATCAACAAGGTTGACGCCAAACAAAAATATTCCGGCAGATATGGCGGATTCAAGCAGGCCTTCGACCGGCAGATGGTCTTCGTGTACGCCACCGGCGGCACGGCGGAAGAAAACGAATGGTACTGCAATAAGGCGCGTTTCGACGCCGAAACGTTCTACTACCGTGCAAACGGTTCCGTCGAGGTCATTGCCGACAGGGAATATTCCGTGGAAAGATACCGTGGTCGCAATGTGATCATCTACGGTAACAGGGATAATAACCGCGTCTGGCGTCTGTTGCTCAAAGACTGTCCCATACAAGTGAGCAAAGGCCGGATTAGCGCAGGCAGCCGTTCATGGACAGGCGACGACCTGGCCGCTTGCTTCCTCTATCCCCAACCGGAGAGCGACGTCAATTTCACGGGCGTGATAGCCGGTAGCGGACGGAGTGGCATGCACGCCACCTCACCCAACAATTATATCTCCGGCATCACCGGATTTCCCGACTGGATGATTTTCCGCGCCGACATGCTGCGTACCGGGCTGGAGGATGTTGTCGAGGCCGGCTTCTTTCATAACGACTGGTCGCTCAATCAAAATCCAACCAGCAAATAGAGTATATAAAACGAATCACTATGAAACCTGATCATTTGTGCAGCCGATGCACCACAAGGCAAGTCGTTCCTGCAGAAGCTTAGGTGGGATAAGGAATAAATACACTTTTGGCAAGGATGAGTATCTCAGTCAAACAATCCCTCGATTTCTTGGCTATTCAAGTTTTCTAACGGATTATTGGAAGTAATAAAAGTCTCCGACAACCGGTTCTTTTCCTCTTGCAGGGAAATGATTTTTTCTTCGATGGAATGGGAAGAAATGAAGCGGTAAACCATTACTTTTTTGTTTTGTCCGATGCGATGCGCCCGGCTCACGGCTTGCATCTCGGCAGCGGGATTCCACCAAGGGTCGATGATGAATACATAATCGGCTTCGGTCAGGTTTAAGCCCGTACCGCCGGCTTTTAAGGAAATCAGGAAGGCATTTACGTCTTTGTCTTGGTTGAAATAGTCGATTTCTTTCTCCCGTTTTTCGGTTTTTCCGGTTAGCATGGCATATTTCCATCCCTTTTCATCAAAAAAACGGGCGATAATTTTCAGTGATTTTACGAAAGAAGAAAAAATCAACACTTTGTGTCCGTTGGCTTTGATGTCTTCGAAATAGAGAAGAATTTGGTCGAATTTGCCGGAATCGCCTTTATATTGCGGATAAGTCATGGCCGGATGATTTGATAAAAGCCGCAAACGGCTCAGGCTTTGCAAAGCCATAAAGCTGTTTTTCACGAACAATTCGCGGTTTTCCAACAATTTGTTGCGGATGCTGTTTTTTTCTGCAATGTATATTTTTTCCTGTTCTTCGGTCATATCGCAATAAACGATTTCCTGCGATAAAGGCGGCAGTTCCGGAGTAACTTCTTCTTTGGTACGGCGAAGTAAAAACGGGCGAATTAAACGTTGAAGCGTTTCTTGCGTTTCCTTGTTTTTTTCTTTGTGAATTTTATGGATGTAGTTGTTCCTGAAAGCGGATAAATTTCCCAACAATCCCGGATTGATGAAATTGAACTGCGCCCAAAGGTCTATCAGTGAATTTTCGATGGGCGTTCCGGTAAGCGCCAGTTTGTGCGAGGAATGTAACTTTTTAATTGCTTGATAAATAACCGCTCCCGGATTCTTGATGGTTTGGCTTTCATCTAAAATAAGATAATGAAAAGCATACTTTGACAAATAATCCACATCCGCGCGAACTATTCCGTAGGAAGTAATAATCACTTGACAGGAATTGAACAACGCTTCGATTTGTTCAGGTTTGGGACGGTGGTTTCCGGCGTGAATGTAAATTTTCAAATCCGGTGCAAATTTCCGCAATTCGTTTTGCCAGTTATGCAACAAGGACTTCGGCGCAACGACCAACGAAGCGGGAAGCTCCTGTGAATAAACCGATTCCAAAAGTGTAATAGTTTGCAATGTTTTACCCAAACCCATATCATCGGCGAGGCATCCCCCAAAATGGATTTTGCGCAGGTGTTCCAACCAGTAAAAACCTTCCTTTTGATAAGGACGCAGGATTTTGTTCAAACGCTGAGGAATGGCCGGACGTTCGAGTGGTATCTGATTGAACTTTTCCAAAATTTTTTTACTGTCTTCGGTGAAAAAAATATCGATGGAATCGGCCAAAAATTGCGTATGAATTTTCCTGACACGGATTTTAGAACCGGTGTTTTCGGTATGCATGAAAAGTTCCTGATATTGGTGAAACCATTCTTCCGGCAAAATAAAAATGCTTCCGTCCGGCAAAACGTATTCGATATTTCCGGTCAAAATATGTTTTTTGAACAGATTGAACGGAATTTTGAACCGGTCGAAAACTACTTCGATTTCCATTTCAAACCAGTCTATTTTTTCGCTGACTTTCGACTCTAATTTAATTTTTCCCTGATAATACCGTTGTTCCGTTTTTTGTTCGATTTCGAAATCGTTCAATTGCTCCGAATTTTGATTTATCCAATCAATCAAACCGTATTTTTGCAGGATTTCCGGATTTTGTTTCAGATAAAAATAGTTCTCGTTCCGGACTTCCAGATTTAATTTGAGCAGATGGTCGTGGAGACGTTTTTCCCATTCCAGGTCGCGGTCGAACCAACAAATATTTTCCCGTCCGTCGATTTCTTCCAAACGCGTGACGCGCTGTTTTCGCGAATGGGTTGTAAAGGTAAAGCGACGGTCTCCGTAGTGGAAAAGCAGAACGAGCGCCAAACACGATTGAAAATCTTCTTCGAGCGTCAAAACAGCTTTTTTACCGGGATTTTTTCGAATCATTTCAATGCCTTCAATTCGGACGTCATATTTGGGAATGGTTTTCAGAACAAATTTTTCAATGTATATTTTTTCCGATGAAAGCGGAACATCTATATGCGTTTTATCGAAAAAAGGAATCAGTTTTTTTGAATCAATCTCTTCTACACGATGAATTTTGTTTCCCAAAAGAACAACGCACGGCTCATTGGATAAGACGATGGCCGGCTTTTCCTGCAACAGGATTTCTTCGTCTTTGTTTGTCAAAGAAATAAAATAATGCAGTCCGCTTTCATCTTTAATGAAATTGAAAAGGCAACGGCTTTTCCGGGGAAGAAGTTCGATTTTATTGTGGGCGTAAACCGCACGGCTACCGGAAGTCTCCCGAAAATAAACGGGAATATCGGTTTTTTGAATCAAGTCTAAGATTTTCGAACATTGTTTTTCTATCCTTGGACGAATCAGATTGTCGATGGTGCTTTGCGGAATCTTGGACTTGTCTTTGTCGCGGACGTATGCTTTCAAAAGGGCTTCATCGGAAATATCGTTAACGGCTTTCCACAAAGCGACTTCCGCTTCAGTGGCGCCTTTTTCGATTTCTTCGTTGATGTTGGGAAGTCCTAAAATCTGAACGCTCTCGGAGGATTGTTCGACAGCCGAGTACAGGTTTATTTTCCAGCCGAACTGGCGATGTTCGGTAATGATTAATATCAGTTTATCATTCACCGCTGCTCATTCTTTGCTTAACTTTTCGGGTTCAAAATTACAACTAATTTTTGAATCATGCAAGTATTTGATATTCTTGATTTTTTTCATATACGAAATCTCCTATCCTTTAGAACCCTGAACACTCGCAGAAAGGTCCGAATTCATAGCCTTCCCGAGCGGCTTTTATATGGCCGATTGCCGGGAAAATGATGTGCATGCCTCCTACCGGAATTTTGTTTTTTGCTGCGTAGTCCGCTATTTTTTTGCGGGATTCAATGGCTTGTTTGGTATCGGAATCAAAAGCCAATGTCACTTCCGGAAGCGCCATCTGAATAGCCATCACATGCGTGACATCGCCCCAAATAAGCAGATTGGATTTCTCTGATTCAATCAGATAAGCCGTATGTCCGGGCGTGTGACCGTAGGCTGCAATTCCCTGAAAACCCGGAAATAAATTGTTTTTCTTGCTTCCCAATTCTTCCGGAATAAAGAATTTCAGTTTGTCTTTATAAGCAGTTAACATATTGAGCGCTTGTTGGTTGTTACTTTTTATCCAATGGTCGTATTCGGCTTGCGACAAATACAAATCGGCGTTGGGAAACGCTACCTTGCCGTCGCGCAGCAATCCGCCGATATGGTCGCCGTGCAGGTGTGTCATCAGAATCACATTAATCTGTTCGGGTGTAACTTCTAATGATTGCAGATTATCGAACAGTTTTTGTCCCAATCCGGCATCTATCAACACATTTTTGTTCGGCGTGCGAACTAAAAACGCATTGACTTCCATCGGGAAAGTCCCATCCGGAAGATATTTTTGCAATGCATCCTGACTGGCGCCGACTAACATGCCGGTATTTCCTTGTGACATTTTTTCGGAAAGGGTGCTTACCATAAATTCCCCAAATTCAAACGTAATCACATCCTGATCCGCTTGAGCGATTATGCTGTTGATGGGCATAATCAATACGATTAAAAATAACAAATACGGTTTCATATCTTACAAATTTTAGCGTTTAGAATAGGTATAAATATCTTTTTCTATGCAAACATTCAAACCGCAACCGCCGGGCGGAATCAGTTCATATCTGCTGTAAAGTTCCGCCAGCATCTCCTTGACGCGACGGAAATAATCGAGACCGGGCGCCGCCATGCTTCCCATGACAGGACGGCCAAACGGCATCCACACCGATGCAGAAGGAATGATTCCACGCTCGGCAAGAAATGTAGCACCTGCTTTCAGGGTTTCTATGCTTTCAAGTCCGATGATGAAATTGGAGAACGCCCTACCCTTTCCGTATTTTCCGGCAATAGATTCCAAGGCTTGCAAATGCCGTTTTCGGGAGGTAAAATGCATCTTGCCCGGCGTGATGATTTTCGCCCGTTCTTCGTCCCACACTTCGAGACTGCAAGCAATGCGGTCAGCGCCCAACGAAAAATATTCATCAATATACGACAAGTCTTCCGGCGGCGTAATGTAAAGCAAAATTTCCCCCGTCAGTTGACTATCGCTTTCCGCCATCGCTTTCAAATAACCGGAGATGTGCTTATATTCCGTTTTGTCGGAAAACGTGGAACCGCCAGTGATTTGTACACTGTTTGCATCGCCGTTCCGCACAGCATATTGTACTATTTCGGCTAAGTCGGAAGCTTTGACAGCCGGCGGTTGCGGTTTCCCTTTTTGGGCAAGCAATTCAAATTCGGCTCCCGAAAAGCAAAACTCACAGGGCTTGCTATTTGCCGCATATTCGCACGGCCACAAGCATTGAAAAGAAACAAAATCGCAACCTTGCAATACGGCATTACCCAAATATGGCAATCCCGACGACGTTCGTTGTTTGTAAAAATCCGTTTTTTTGTGAAACGTGACAAAATCAACAAAATCATTCTCAAAAAAAAGCGCCGGTTTATCCTCTAAAATTTGAAGATGAAAAGGAGTGGCAAGTTCCGAACCATACTTCATGAGTTTGAAATTACTCCATGAAAGTATTTGAAACAAATGTTTCAGATGAAAACTTACATCAGTTAATTGAACGTTGGTTCCGTCAGAGAGCAGCAGGCTGTTACAGGTCAAAGGATTGGCGTTAAGCCGATAATCTTTCCCGAAATTTTTATAAACGGCATTATCGACTTTCACCCCTTTGCTGATTAGCAGGCATTTCAGTTCTACCGAATCAACAATCTCTTTTTTGATGTTGTATTTCTTCACATTTTATTTCTTCACATTGTATTACCATGTCTGCAACTGCAAAGATAAATAAAAAGAATGAATCATATAATAAATACCTGCAATACTTGCTGCTTTTGCTTCATCTGTCTGCCCTTGGTACATGGCATTCACTGTTTCAGCTATGGCGGCAAACAACTCAGTAGTATAGTCATTGTTTGGCTGGCCTTCGTTATCAAAACTCAAGTCTTTTCCAAAGAAATTGCTGTACAAACATGCTCCTACTGCCTCTTGGTATTCCGTACTCGTTTCGTCCGGATACTGCGTGTACGCACCATTGGCACACATCAGGAATGCCAATGCATCTATCTGAGCCTGTGATGCTTTTGAGGTCAACATACCCAACCACGGAATAGAAGCTTTAGCTGTTATAACTGCAACACTGGAGGGGAAAGTGACACCTGCCGGAATAATAACTTTGATAGAAGTACTTGAGCTGGAAACAAAATTGGCTTTTGACACTACTGTAAAGTTTTCTTCGCTGGTACCAAAACCTACTGCGGTCGCTCGGTCCAAGTCAGTACCCGTAATCGTGATTTCATCTCCAACGGCAACTTCTGTGGGGGTTACATCTGTAACGGTGGGCGTAGGCTCCGGAGTGTCCTCGCTGCAAGCAACAAATGCGCATACAGCCACAAAGCTCATAAGAACAAATCTCAAAAATGTTTTCTTCATTGTGTTTTAAAAATTAAATTATAGAAATTAAATTATAGAAATTAAATTATAGAAATTAAAAATTATATTTTACTTGTCCGCCAAACATTCGCGGCGCACCGGGCACGAAAGTAGGCACCCCGAATATCAAACCGGTGTTTCCTGCCCCGATAACGTATTTTGTGCCTGTCAGGTTGCTGCCAAATGCAGATATTGTCAGTCCGTATTTAGCAAGGTGCAATGCAAGGTTGGCGTTGAGCAGACCGTATGCATCTTGGTCGAGGCCGGGCATCTGCCTGTCATTGGAGTCTTCAAACCACACGTGGCTTTTCCACGAGTAAGCAGGTGTGAACAAAAGTTGAACATCGCTATTGAAATTGTATTTGGCGGTGAAACCAATGTCAAAACTGTGTTCGGGCGTGAGGCGGAATGTTTTTCCTGCATACTGTTGAGGGTTGCCGTCAGCATCTGTGTCGTCAAAACGGGCGTGGATGTAAGCGTAATTGCCAAACACATCCAAATAGGAACTCAAAGCGGCTTTGGCAGTTACTTCAGCGCCGTAGGAAGTGGCCTTGCCTGCATCATCGGTTACGTAGCCCATGGTAGTATTGTCCAGCCGCGCTGTTTGGAAGTCGTTATATTTCTGAAAAAAAACGCCCGCATCAAACCAATAGCGATTTTGCGCAGTCCACTTGAAACCCGCATCCAAACTATGTACACCTTCTGCGTTGAGCACTTCTTTTTTGGCCGGATTGGCGGTAGTGGCATCATTATTATATTGCAATACTGCCGGACGATGTCCTCTGGAATAAGTAAAATAGACATTGCTTTGTGGAGAAAAATCGTATTTCAGCCCTGCGCGATAGGTGACAGCCCAAGCCGCATTGCTGATGTCGGGGAAGTCAATAGGTGCGCTGAATAGATTGGGTGACATCTGCATCAGTACGCCCAAGGCAGAAGGGATGCCATTGTTGCTCACGTTTCGCTTTGCCTCAAAGGATTCGTAGGTGGCACGCAAACCAGCCGTAATACTCAGATTATCAATGATTTGATAGGTAGCATCAGCAAAAAAGTCAAACGCCTGAGAGATAGCGCCGTTGTTGATTTGCTCATGATGGTCGGAGGGCAAAGGTACATCCGTAGCGCTACCGGAAAAGCTGCCGGGCAGAAAATCCAGATAATTGGCTTTACCATTAGCGGCAATCAGCGGTGTACCGTACAGTTGAGGGTATATACTTGATGTCCAGTCGGGAAAATATCCCTTCACAATATTCCACACAGGGAATACCGCATATTTTTCATTGGGGTCGAAGCCCCACGAATAATCACCGCTCTCGCGCCAGTAACCGGTTCCGAACAGTCCGCTGAGTTCATCATTCAAGGAAAAATTATAGCGCAACTCCTGCGTAAACTGTTGCATATCATAAAATTCCGTCATATCAAGGGCTGGTGCCACCGTTCCGTCGCCATCGTAATGATGGTCAACTTTGTTGTTTACGAGAGAAGTGATAGACGTCAGGTAACTGTTTTCGGTAATATCGTATTTTATGTTGAGCGATGAAAGCAAGACATCGCGTTTGTTAAACCATGTTTGGCCGGGGTCGAGCGATGCTTCGTATTTAAAAATATCCTTCTCGCCCTTTGAATTGGGATACAGTTTGCTCATAAACGCTGTTCCGGGATTATCATCTTTTTGATAATTGACCAACAAATCGATTTTCAAATCCTCGATGGGCCTGTACGTTGCAGAAAAACGTCCGCCAAAAGTATTTTTACCGTTGAGATTGTCGCCACCCGAAAGATTTTTCACATAGCCGTCCTGATAACTGTAGATACCGGCGGCACGAACTAACAATTTGTTTTTCAGAATGGGAACATTGATAGCGCCTTGCACTTCCCGCATGTTGTAATTACCCAATCCGGCAGACACATAGCCGCCAAAATCAGCCTTGGGTTTTTGGGTAATAAAGTTGAGTACACCGAGGTAGGCGCCTCGTCCGAAGAGCGTTCCCTGCGGACCTTTGAGGACTTCAACACGCTCTAAATCATACAATTCCGTAATAGCCATACTCGAACGGCTGGTGGGCACTTGGTTGTAATAGACCGAAACACGCGGCTGGTCGGTAAGATTCACCTCGTCGCTCGTAACGCCACGAATAACGAAAGTAGGACGATGCGGTGTTTGAATACGGATGTTCAATCCGGGTACGAGCGCAGAAAGTTGTTCCAAATTGCGTGTAGCAGTGTTTTCCAACATTTTTGCACTCAGGGTCGATAACGTTATCGGAATATCCAGTATGCGTTGTTCCCGCTGTTGAGAGGTAACGATTACCTCTTCCAGAACAACACTGTCTGCTTGGAATGCCAAGTCAACTTCTTTCTGAGCGGATACTTCAATACAAGCGCCGGCAAGCAGTAAAATACTAAGAATATGTTTCATGCGGGATAACTATTCCAATTTAATTTGAGGTGCAAATATGATTATTAAATGAAAAAAACAGCCTGTTTCATTTATGAAAACGAAAAAAACGGATTTAATCACGAAATAGTTAAATTATTTCCCTTCGGCTCTTATTTAATCTTATAGGCCATAAGTGCACTGCCGTGACGGACAAACAAGATGCCGTTATTGATAGCAAGATGCGCCCAATTAGGCCCTTCGCCTTTGGTAATGCGAAATGCACTCACCAAATCGAACTTTTCAGGTGTAGCTTTCGCCAATCCGATATTTCCACGCCGGTCGTCATAACAATACAACATGCCATCCGCATAAATTAAAGTGCCTTTATTTCCTCCTGTCCAAGGATTTTCATACATGGTTTTACCGGTATTCCAATCCACGCATCCCCAATTTCCCACATTGTTGTTTGTCCAGGTAGAACCGTAGAGATAACCGTCAACAAGCACCATACCTCCATGATGAGGGTCAAGGTCGCGATTCAACCATGCCTGCGAAATGCCGGTGGCATCATCGTTGAGTTGAAGCATCACTGCACCGTAATCGTATCCGCAAGCGACGCAAATCTTTCCGTCTTTATATAGAGGTGTGTTGGTAAATTGCGGTCTCCAGTTATTATCCTGCATTCCTGCTTTCATAAAGTCAAATATATTAGCCTGCCACGCAATGGCGCCGGTCGATTGGTCGATGCCGGTAGCATAAAATTCATTGATGATGACAATCTGTTTTTTTCCATGATACTCGATAAATATAGGTGAAGCGTACATGAGGTCGCCTTTGAACGGAGGCGTTTCCCAAATCACTTCGCCGTTTTTACGGTTGAGGGCAACCAAAGAAGCTTTATTACTCATGATAGTAAAATACACGACATCTCCCACAACCAAAGGCGATTCGACCGGTCCGAATTCCGTCGGTTTACGGTTATATAATTCCACGGCATCTACCGACCATTGGATAGCGCCGGTCGTAGCATCCAAACAAACCAATTCGGGTTTACCGCTTTCAACATATAAATCGTTGCCTACTACGGTCGGTGTGGAACGTGAATCGGGATAGGAGTTCTCCCAAGCCGAGCCGTAAGTAGTTTTCCACAATACTTTACCATCCAACGAAAAAGCGGTAATGAACTCTTTTTCACCGTCTTCATCCAAACCGTTGATGTAAACCTTTCCATTCGTTGCCATGGGACTCGAAAAGCCTTTTCCTACCTCCGTATTTTCCCATAACAATTGAGGACCGCCTTCGGGCCAGGATTTCAGCAATCCGGTTTCATGATAAATGCCGTCGCGAGCAGCGCCTCTCCAACCGAATGGAGTTTGTGCCACGGCCAAGTGGGAATATAAACACAGAACAATAGCATATATGCCTGTCAACCCGAGTCTTTTCATTGTGTTCATCGTATTATTTTATTAGAGGTTTATATACATTGTATAATTCGGAAGCTTGTATGGTTTCATTGTAGCGAGTGTGCGACAAATTCAAAGCATTCTTGCGACATTCTTCCCACAATCCGTCGGTAGTCAGCAATTTTTCGATGGCATCAGCCAGTGCATCCGGGGAATTGGGTGAATACAGTACTCCCGCATCACCCACTATTTCGGGAAAGGAACCGGTAGCCGGTTCAATAGCGGGACGTCCTGCCGCGAAGGCTTCGCAAAGATAGAGTCCTACACTTTCGGGAAAAGTTACCGGAACACAAATGGCGGTTATTTCCTTGTAAAAAGCCGCATGGTCTTTCAGTTTGTACGTTTCGCACCAATGTACATCCTTTCCGTAAGGTGCAAGCATACGGTACATTTTCTTCAGAAACTTTTTATCAGCCGAGGTATATCCACCGCCTATCCTCAGTTTGAGACCGTTTACTCGATTCTCTTTCTTCAGTTTAACAAAAGCTTCTACCAACAGGTGCAAGCCGTTGATTTCGTTCATGCGATAAAAAAAACCGATAACAGGTTCTGCCGGATACTGGTCAGAAGCATATTTCTCCGTTTTCAAACCGGGATAAATGACGTCTATATGGGTTATCTGCGGAAACTTGCGCGTTATAATCTGTTTATAGAACCGGCTTGTCGTGACAAAATGGTCGATATAGCCAATATTTTCACTAATTCCCTTCCACGCAGCATCGGCATCTTCCTTTCGCAGGGTATCTATCCAAATTTCTTCGTCCTGAAGGGAACAAACGACAGGGATATCAATTTCTTGTTTGATGGCTTTGGCAATACCAATGAGCAGATTGCTCGAAAGGTGGATAATGTCCGGATGCTCATGTTCTTTTATCCAGTGGATAAGGGTATGCACTTGACGGAGAAAAACATCATCATCGCCTTTTATCATGGAGAGAGTCATGTCTTCCAAGCCCTCCGCCGAAGTCGTTCCCGAAAATGAAGCCGCCATACTAAGCGAAAAATCCGAATTAAGTATCTTCTCCATCCAACGGGGCATGGACTTGTTGCGGAAGTATTTCTGCGACAGATAGAGTGAGGTAGCCGGAAAAAACAAAGGCGTATCCGCCAAAAAGGAGTTGTTTTTCAACGGCAAATAGAGCGGCATGATCACCACATCATGTCCTGCCTTGCGCAAAGCATTGGCCTGCAGGTTATCGCGAAAGCAATTACCGCAATAAAAAGGGTCGCCCGAACCGGGCACAATAAATAATATTTTCATGTTTGTTTGTTTGTTTTATGTTTCGAGTTTGAAGTTTCGAGTTTCGGGTTAGCGCAACTTGAAACCCGAAACTTGAAACTTTATAAAAATAATTACCGACAAAGTTAGTAAAATTGTTAATACTATTGTTGTAAGCCAAATCCAAATGCTGATGTTCGATAAGCCGGAAACCGCTCCGGTCAATGAACCCAATACGCCGATGGCAATGGCGTATAGCGGAACTATCCGGCTTTCTCTGACAAGCATTTGTTCTATTTTTTTATCCGTAAATCCCAAAGAGCGATAGATTGAAATTTGTTCTTTCCGCGAAAGAAGGTCTTTCCGTATGACAATGATGAAACTCATGATTCCCAGCAACAAACCTAATCCTCCCAAGGTCAGGAAGATATTCAGATAGGCATCCGTGACACTGTTAAATTCTTTCAGCCGTTGGGCGGTGGTCGTCACTCTCACGCCGTATTCGTTCAAAGCCTGCGACAAAAGTTTTTGGGTTTCCTCCGTTTTCGTCTCATTGACTTTTATTAATGCAATTTCGCTACCGGTAATTTCTCCCCATATTTCGGAAAACAATTGCTTGTCCATCAGCACATTCCCTTGAAAAATGGAATTCTTCAACGTACCCGCCAATTGCAGATAAACTCGTTTGCCTGTCCCACTTTCGTACGAAATGGTATCGCCCAAATTCAACATCAGACTCCACATCAGTACGGTTTCGTCAATCAGTACCGGATAAACTTTTGGGTTTTGGGTTTCGGGTTTCGGGTTTCGAGTTTCGGGTTTCGAGTTTTGGGTTTCGGGTTCCTCCACTTGAAACTTGAAACTTGAAACTTGAAACTTTTTCAAAATTTCAAAGATCGATTTCTCTTCGGGATAAATATGTTTTTCAATCTCAAAATCAGTCGTTTTCAGTAAATCCATATCCACACCCAAAACGGTAGGCTGCGATACTTTATTCAGATTCAAGCAACTGGCATCATCAGCACTGTAACGAGTCATCTGGATTACGTGCGCATCTTCCGGCAAATCGCTCAAAGCCAGCTTTTTTCTTCCCTCAATCGTGGACATATTGTGATAAATAGGAACGCTACTCTCGCACCACAACGAATAACCGCCTGTCCCGCTCGCCAACTGCGCATTATCAACAAATCCCCTGCGATTCAATCCTACGGAAAAGACGATAAACACACCTGCCGTCAGGGAAAAAAAGGACAAAAGCGTCCGTTTTCGATTGGCGTAGAGATTGGCCCAAAGGAGAGAGGAAAGGTTTAAGCTTTTAAGTTTCGGGTTTCGAGTTTCGGGTTTCGGGTTCCCCAACTTGAAACTTGAAACTTGAAACCCGAAACTTAAAACTTGAAACTTGAAACTTGAAACTTGAATTATGTAATCGCCCCAACAGCCAGCTGTAAGGATTAACAAAAACCCGGCAACAACAAAAAGGCCGGTAGCATTGGCGGTAGCCCAAAAGATGAAAATCAGCGTTGCTAAGGTAAAAGTCAGAGCAAGAAATAGTTTAAAGTTTAAAGTTTTAGGTTTAAAGTTTCGATGCGCTCCAACTTGAAACTTGAAACTTGAAACCTGAAACTTGAAACTTGAAACCTGAAACCTAAAACTAAAAAAAAGCAAAATCAAAGCAATAGCAACACCCGCAACAAACCCACTCAAAACAGTCCCGGCGCTGGGAAAGAGCACAAAACCGCCGGTGTGGGTCGCACCTTTCCAAAGGCTTCCCAACAAAATCAGTATCAGCCAAGTATATAGCAAACCCACAACAATCCCTATCAAGGATGCGACGAGTACAACCGGAGCCGATTCGCGCCAAAGCATGCCGACAATGCGTTTTTTTGTATAGCCTAAGGCCGAATAAAGCGCTATTTCCTTGCGCCGCACGTAAATCATTTCTGAGAGAGGAACAAGCATTAACAATATGGCAGACAGTATGATAAAGAATCCCAAAGACAGGAAAAGGGAAGAAAAATCAACGCCACCACGTGCTGCCTTCAACCCCATTTCTTTGGGTTGAATAATTTGGATGCCAAACATGGCGGGTTTTAAGTTTCGGGTTTCGGGTTTCGAGTTTCGGGTTTCGGGTTGGTCATTATTAATCCGGATGGCGGTTGCATTGCCGTAGGCATTTCCCCATTTTTCATAAACGGCGCTGTACGGAATCAGGATTTTGGGTGTTGTTCTGTATTGTGCCCAATAGTCTTCATCTTCCTTGGTAATCAGGCTCATGTCGATGGGCATATCACTGTCCCAGTCGGTACATTTTTCTACGTCCGACAGTCCGGGAAAGTTCGCACTCAGGGTTTTATCGGCGAATAATTCGCTCAAGGGAACGATTTGCCCTACTCGACCGTAAAGCGTATCTACCGACAAGGTTTTTAAATCTTTTGAAACAAAATAAGTCAAACGGATAGAATCGTTTAATTTTGCGCCGATGCGTTTGGCGGCGTAATCCGAAAGGATGAATTCATCATCCTGCAATGTCCGGCCTTTGTATTGGTCGGCGGCGGTAACAAATGAATATGGAATGGATGGCGTAGGGGTGTTGCGCGCAACGCCCTTACCAATCGAATTAACCAAATACGAAAAAAGGCGGTTGGCATTGGGATGATTGTCATACAGTGTTTGTACGGCATCTCCCTGAATAAAAACCCGGTCGGAGGTGATTTCGGTAAATTCGTCGTTGTGTAGAGACGCGATGAATCGCGTCTCTACAATTCCGGACAATGACGGTTGCCAAATTGCAGAAAAATCATTGTATGAAACCGGTTTCTCACATAAAATCAAATTGATTTTTCCTTCGATATCCAATATGGAAGCCAATTCCTCCCGATTGACGAAAATATTATAAGGGATGATTTGCTCATTTTTCAGATTCAGATTTCCACCGTTTTCAGCATCAAGGATTCCGGCCAATGTCAATCGTGCGCTGGTGGTGTAATTGTCGGTTACGAACAGCGAGCCGGAAGGCACTAAACCTGTAGCGGGTAAACGCAAAACGACATCTAAGTTTCGGGTTTCGGGTTTCGGGTTTCGGGTTTCGGGTTTCGAGTTTCGAGTTTCGAGTTTCGGGTTTCGGGTTTCGGGTTCTTCAACTTGAAACTTGAAACCCGAAACTTGAAACTTCATCTCTTCCGCCAATGCCGGATTGATTTTCGCGCCGCCTTTCGGAATATTTTTGTCATCCACACCCCAAACCATTACCGGAATTAATCGACCGGCATCGGAAATGAATCCGTTGCTTAACAAAATGCCTTGGGCTTGTCCTTCAAATAACGGATTATCGACAACCGAACTTTCCAAAAAGGAATTTTTGGAAAACAGGATGGTTTCCGTATTTCCCAAGCGTTCGTAAACGCGCTGCACCAAAGTGGAACGGACGGATTCGCCTACCACAAGGCTTCCCACAATAACGGCAACCATTATCCCGACAGCGAGGGCTATCAGCTTATAATAGCGGAAGTAAAAAGTGATATTTGATTTTATTAAATTCATTGTTTTTTACGTTTTACGTTTTACGTTTTATGTTTCGGGTTTTACGTTTCGGGTTTCAGGTTTCGAGTTTCGGGTTTTTGCTCGTCCTAACCTTAAACCTTAAACTTGAAACTTGAAACCTTAAACTATTAAACCATTTTTTAACGTTAATATCCTTTTCGCAACTCTTGCCGTTTCTTTTGAATGTGTAACCATAACGATTGTCGTACCGAGTTCTTGATTGATTTTTGTCAATAAAGAAGCAATATTTTTGGCATTTTCCGCATCCAATTGTCCGGTAGGCTCGTCTGCCAGAAGCAATAAAGGTTTCATAATGAGCGCGCGGCACAAGGCTGTACGGCTGGCTTCTCCACCGGAAAGTGTTGCCGGATATTGGTAAGCAAGCGAGGCAATTCCGGTCATATCCATCAATTGACGGGCATATTCCGTTTGCGAAACACTTGCTTTGGAACTGTATGCCAAAGTCGGCAACAAGATATTGTCCAACGCGCAGAGTTGCGGCATCAGGCGATGGTCTTGAAACACAAAGCCGATATTTTGGTTGCGGACAAGCGAATGGTCAACGCCGGCAATCAGCATTTCTTTTCCGTCCAACAGATAACTCCCTGCATCGGGTGGCACAAGTGTGCCCAAAATGGAAAGTAAAGTGGTCTTTCCGGAACCGGAAGCACCTTCAATGGCAACAAAATCGCCTTTGGAAACCACCATTTCCACACCACGCAAAACGGTGTTCTGCTTGTTTTCCCCATCGGGAAACGTTTTCGTAATACCTGATAATCGAATCATAAGAGTTTGAAAATTTCGGGTTTAAGATTTAAGATTTCGAGTTGCCCAATATTAAATCTTAAATATTAAATCTTAAACCCTATTTATATTTTGTACCTTTTATTTCTGAGTTGTTAAGATATTTAATAAAACCACCAATTGCTTGGGATATTTGTAATGTTTTATTTTTCAACACAATAAACTCATCTTCTGTAATGTATTTGAAATCTAAGGCTCGATATAATTGAGACCTCGATTCTCCACATGAGCCTTTTGAAAAATAAAGAAATTGTACAAACTCCTTATTTCCATTTCGTTCAAACCCCTCCGCAATATTATCCATAATTGAACCTGACGAGGCTTTTATTTGATCTTTCATACGAAAATCTCTTGAAAAATTCTCGTAGTTTGTAATTCTAAACACATCGTTACAAAATTCACGAGCCATTTTCCAGATTTCTAAATCTTCAAAACAATTTATTGTTGCCATAATCTTAAATCTTAAATCTTAAACTTTGAAACAAAATAATGTCCCTTTTGCCGTCAATATATAAAAATAGCCTTTGATGACTGCCGGACTGGCCGTGATTTGTTCGCCGGTATCATACTCCCACAACAATTCGCCGTTGGACGCATCCAACAGGGAAACAAATCCGTTTTTGGAACAGGAAATAACTTTGTCGTTACATACCACCGGAGAACTTTCGCCGGAATTGCCTTTTTGCAAATATTTCCACCGGACACTACCATCTTTGCGATTGATAGCATACAAATTCCGGTCGTCCGAAAGGATATAAAGCGTTTTAGAAGATAGCGCGGGAACCGAAACAAAGGTTCCGCTATCGTCCGTTGCTTCCACGATTTTTTTCGATTGACTGATTTTCCCTTCTTGAATGATGAGTTCGTAAACGTTCCCCGAATGGTCGGCAATGTAACAATAATCGCCGTTGATAGCGGGTGATGCCGGAATATAGGTATCCAATTGCATGGAATCGGACGAAATGCCTGTGGCGCCGTTGATGATTCGCAACCAGGCATCGCAACCGCCCGAAATAAAGCAGTCTTTCCAAAGCGCCACCGCTCCGTTGATGTAATATCCCGATTCAAAACGGTTGATTTCTTCGCCTGTTTTTTTATCTAAGCAATAAAGGTAATTGTCGTAACTTCCGAAGATTACAGCCTGTTTATCTTTGAACGTTCCGATATTGGGCGATGCGGATATTTGTCCGAAAGTCTCAAAATTCCAAACGGTATCCTGACTGACCAAGGAAACGGCGCTCATAAATCCGTCGATGCGCCCGATGTAGAGGATGGAATCGTCAATCATCGGCGTAGCTTCCACGGCTGTCTGGAAATCGTAATTGAAACACCGGTTGCCGTTGATGTCCACGCCGTAAATTTGTCCGCGTTTATCGCACCAATAAGCAGTTTGATTATATACTACCGGCGAGCCGGCCACTCTTGCATCCGTTTTATATGTCCACAACAAAACCGGATTTTTATTGAGTTTGATGTCGGTGTATCCGCTAAACTGAGCATCGCCACGAAACAAAGGCCAACTTTGCTCAGCGCTTTCTTTGGAAGATTGCAGACTGTTGCTACACCCCACAAAGATAAAAGAGCAAAGCAATAACAACTTAAAACTTAAAACCTGAAACCTGAAACTTGAAACTTGAAACATAAAACTTAAACTTTTTGATATATTGCTCCTGTCGGACATAATTCCGCCAATTCCGCTTTTACGTTGTTTTTATTTTCTTCCGGCAATACTACTTGCATCACAAATCCGCGATTTTTGAACGTAAAGCCGTTGTCGCTGTTATACACGCACAAACCGCACCGGATACATTTGGCGGGTTCAAAGTAGAGATTGTCGTTTATCTGTATCTTTTCGAGCGGTAAATTCGACGAAGCAGTATATCGCGAACGCTTGATGCCGTATTCCGAAGCATAAAGGCGCAGTTTGCAATCGTGCTGACCGGAGCAGGCACAATGCAGACAACGCGAACGGCTTGCAGTTGTTGCTTTCAGTTGCTCTTTTTCCGCGAGCGTGAAACGTCCCAGTTTGGATTGGAATTGGGTTTCGGGTTTCGGGTTTCGGGTTTCGGGTTTTTCCGAATTTGCTAAAGTTTCCGCAGTGGCGATTTCCTTTATGATGGCGCGAATGGATACGGATTGGTCGAGCGTACCCCGGCGACAAGCTTTTTCGCAAGGCGCTTTGCAATCGTCACAGCCTGTTTCGGGAAGCGCAAATACGCTTGCCAACAGGGCTTTTGCTTCGCTGTAACATTCTGCATCATACTGTTTTAACATCAACTCAACATCCAATCCTTTCGGACAAACCATCGAACACGGCGCTTCGCAGTCGGCGTGGTGGTCGCTCAGCAGCAGTTCGAGCGAGAGAGTGCGAGTGAGTTTCACTTCGGGACTTTCGCTGTCAATCTGCATCCCTTCCGTAGGCAAGGTCGAACAGGCCGGCATGAGTTGGCCGGTTGCACAATTCTTGACGGCGCAAACCATACAGGAAGATTTGTGCTTCGCTTCCTTGGCGTAACACAGCGACGGAATGGAAAATCCTTCTCGTCGGGCGACTTCAATCAGGGTTTCGCCGGGGAGGGTTTCTACTTCTTTGTTGTTTATTTTTATTTTCATATTCATATTCTTTTTTTGTTACCTGCTCGCCTTTGTGTCTGCGTGTGTGGGCATAATTATTTATGATTTAGTTGTTTTATAAATATTTCCTGTTCCAATCCTTTCTTGTATTTGTGAATTAACAAAATCAATTTTAAAAGATTGTCTTCGATAATCGTTTGTTTGTCAAAATTGATTTTTTGAATGTCATATAATTCTTTATTTCCGTAGTTTTCAATCAGTTGTTCAATATTTTCAGGTATAAAAAAACTTGCCTTATTGCCAAGGTATTTTTTATATTCATTCAAATAAATTCCAATACCTGCAAAATCAAAATCGCCAAAATGCAGGTATTTGTTAGGAATTATTTGTAACCATTTGAGTAAATCTTTGCTTTGATTTTGAGGATAACGACTTACAAATAAAGGTTGTATATTCTCAAATAAATATTTTTGCTTTTCAATGTGTCGAAAATTTTCGGGATTTTCAATACCAACAATCGTAATGTTTTGTGGAATAACAAAATTCTCAAAATCGTAAATAAATTGAAAAGTTCCTGCTGTTGGGTTGATTACTGTTTCACTTCCATTGATTTTTGCTTGAATTGGTTCATAACAATTTATCAAAAAACCTTTAAAAGTACGAATGTGTTTAAGTTTTGAATTGCTTGAAACTTCTGTGAAATCACTTCTTGTGAGATCTTCTTGTTTTAGAATCTCAATATAGTGCTGTAAATCAGTGATACCGAATTTATTTTGCAAATAGGTAGTTAATGAATTTGTATTTGCAAGCGATAATTTTTTCTGAACTCTGCCATTTTTTTGCACTATGTTTTCCGCAACAAGTTCTTCAATTATAACGTGTTTTGCTGAACTCGCCGCGATTGTTGCACCTTGCTGGAGCAATAATAATTTCTCTGCAATATGTAACGGAATTTTTGTCATTTTTTAGTTACTATTCTGTTGATACTTGTTTTATTATTGACATCTTTGCGTAAAATGTATGTATATTTGTAATCTGCTGCATTATAGGAAGTTGGAGAGCTGTTGATTAGCAAGATATTGCGGTCGTTGGCAAACTTCAGAATGCCTTTTACATTATTGGGGTGCAGTTTGCCGATTTCGTCCATCATACAATGCAAAGAGAAATCGCCTTTGTTTTTGCGTGCGGCACGTTCTTTGAAAACATTGAGTAACATTATATTAATCATTGCTTTAACCAAAGTATCTGTCCCTTCCGAACCGACATTCGACAATTTTTCAACCCAGCCTGTATCATTGTCGTTTTCAACAATTTTGAACAGTAATTCAAAAGAATCCGAAAGTGTAATTTCTCGTTCTTTGGTCTCGGACATGGCTTTGATTAATTGCTTCAGAAATTCAATTGCTTTTTCGTTTGCAGTTGCTGTGTTTCCTGTCGAAAACAAATTAATCGCACCTAAATCGTGTGTGTTTTCGTCATTATATTTCTTAATATCAACAAGTAAGCGATAAATTACATTGGCGCTTTCGTTGGTTTTAAGTTCCATGCTTTTGATTGCACCGACAAAATTTCGTGTAACAAAATCGTTGTTTATTTCATTGATTACTTGACTTATTTCTCCCTCTTTTTCAATAAGTTGCTGAGTTTCTCTACCTATTATTTTAATTATTTCAGCAAATCGTTCATCAAAACGCCGTTTGTATTCGCCGATTTTATTTTCGTCAATAAATTCTTTCAAATTGTCGGCAAAGGCAAAATATTCTTCGCGTGTAATGCACTTGGTTTTGAAACTGAAAAGGTTGTTTTCAGAAAAATTGCCTGCAAATTTATTGATTGCTTCTTGTAAATCGTTGTATCGCTTTGTATTGGAGTTGTCGTTTGTGTTGATTTCCGTAATAAGTTTTACGCACGAAAAATCGCTTTTGTTCTCTTCTGAAAAATCGGAAACAAATTGTTCTATCGAGGTATAAATTTCGGTTTTTGAAAACGACTCAAATTGTTGTAAATCATTGTTATACTCATTGATTTTATTCTCAAAAGATTGAATATTTGCTTTTATTTCTCCGAGTTCGGCAATCAATTTTGATTTTTGCTGTTCGTATTTCTGTTTTTCAGTTTCTAATTGGCTTTCAAAGCCTGTTTTTTGGTTTTTGAACTCTGCTTCACGGTCAAAAAGTTCTCGTTTATCTTTGTTATATTCAGCCACTTTATCTCGATTTGTTTCGATAAAAGCAAGTTCGCTTTCCAATTCCGAAATTCGTAAATCAATTTCTGAAATTCGTTTTGTATCAGCGCCTTTTGTGTCAAGTTCTTGATTTTTCTGTTGTTTAATTTGGGCTACTTGGTTATCAATTTCTGTTTTTTTGCCACGAATGCACGAATTTATTTCTGTTTCAACATCAAACAATTTTTGCTGTTCCGCTTTAATTTTTGCCTCTTTCTCTTTTTGTTTGTCTTTCAGTTGTTTCTCAATAATTTGTTTTATTTTTTCAACTTTTTCTTCGTCTTTTATTTTTCCCTCAGACAAACGATTGATTTCATTTTCAATATCTTGCAGTGATTTTTGCTTTTCCGATTTTGCTTTATTTTCGAGTTCTGATAACTCCACTTTTTTTGCCTCAACTTTGGGAGTGTTTATCGTTTTCTGATATTCGTTGTGTGAAATTATGTCTTTCTGCTCTTTGATTTTTGTGTGATATTTTCTTCTTAAATTTTCCAAATCTTTGTCCATTTGAGCGTTCAAAGCAGAAATTGATTTTTGGATTGCCGTAATTTGATTTTGCCATTCGACTTTTTCATTTTCGTAATCGGCTATGGTTTTTATCTCTTTGCCAATTTCTTGTAAATCAATATTAATTCCGTAAAAATTCAGAGGAGATTGCGGGTCGTTGCCCGCAATGACGGATTGAGCTTTTTGCGGATTTAAGTTTTTGTTAAATAATACATTATCATCAATTACTTGTCCGATTGTGTTTTGCCAATCGGGTATTTCTCGCCCAAGCCAACCATAAAGCGAATCTTTGCAATTTTCAATTTTGTTCTCTATTTCAGCGACTTTCGATTTGAGTTTTGTCTGTTTTTCCGTTTGCTTTTCTATTTCACGGTTATTGTCTGCTTTTATGCCTTTTTCTTCGAGTTGCCACGCTGTTTCAAGATTTTTTTGCTCTTTTTTCGCCTGAACAATAGTGTTTTCTGCATTTGAAATTTTGCTTTTTAATTCAAAAATATCTTTATTGCAACCTTCAATTTCAGTTTCGTAAAATCGTTTATTTTTGGTTTCGGCTCGCTTGATTTTTTGATTTGTAATGGCATTTTCTTTCTCTTTTACAAGCGATTGTGCTGTCTCAAGTTCCGCTTTGTTTTGCGTTCTTATGTTTTCAAAAATTGTTTCGTATTGTTTTGTAATTTCAATTCGGAAATTTGTAAAATTAGCATTAGCCGTATTTTTTTCTGTGTGTTTGTTATTCTCAAATTCTTTGAATTGGTTTGCCAATTGAGTAAGCAAAGCATTGTAACGATTTTCAATGTCGGCAAATGCGGTTGTCAAAATTTGCTTTTCGTTTGCAAGATTTTTCTGTTCAAGTTCTAAACTATTTTTCTTTGCAACTCGTTCAATTATTTGATTGATATTCAATAAATCATATTCTTTTCTTTTGGTTGAAATTTCTTTTATTTTGCTCGAAAATTCGCCGATTTCTTTTTGAATATTTCCTTTCTTTTTATCAAAATCATTGTCGATTTCGTCTAATTTTCCCTGTTTTTGTCCTTTTTTCAAAGTTTCGGAATGCAATAACTCCTGAAATTTGGGTTGTTGCTCATTCACATTTTTCAATGCCCAACCGATTTTTTTTGCTAAATCTTCTTTTTCCTGTTCCAAATATTTAAGTGCAGAATAGTGTTCTGATACTTTATCTGCCTGTTTTTCAAGTGAATTTTCGCCGTTACGGTTTTTGTCTGTCCATTTTTTTATATCGTTCAAATGGACTTCAAAGTCTTTTAAATGTTGAGAATAGGTCGTCAAATCAATCTTTATTTCGTCTTCGTTCAACGACTTGATAATGGTTTCTTTAACAAATTCCGCATCTAATTTTGTATTCAGAAAAACATTGCTGATTGTGCGGGGAATGTTCTGATATTGTTTGCTTTCAATGAGCGCATATTTGCGAAATTCCTTTTGCAGTTCTTTATTGTTGCCGTAAAGTATGTTGCGAAATTCCTCATAACTGCTGATAATGCGTGTGTAACTGATATTTCTGCCAAAACTGTCGCGAATTTTGTCCCAAGTTTCAAACGCTTTGCCCTCGCTGTCAATAAAATTTTCTTTGTTGTAGGCAGAATCGAAAAAACGAAATGCTACTCTGCCTTGCGATTTGAAGGTCAGCACACAAAAAGCGCTGTTGTCGGTCTGCACTTCGTAAATAATAAACGAGTTTTGGTACGGAAAATAATACTCGTCATACGATTTTTGCCCCGCCTTTATTCCAAGTTTTGTTTTGTCTGCATTGTAAAAAAACAAAATTGTACGTAACAAAGTACTTTTACCAACTCCTTGTGTTCCAATAAAATGCACATTGCCGTCAAGATTGACTTCGGAGTATGGCAACGATTTATCGGCAGAGTTTATGAAAATTATTTTATTCAGGTATTTCATTGTTTTTATATCAAATTATAATTATTTTTTCATTATTGAAATCAATATGTTCATTGTGTGAAACATATCCTAATTGGTTACTTACGCATTTTGTATTTCCGATTGTTTTGTCAATGTTTCTGTGCGAATGTCCGTAAATCCAAATATCAATCGGGCTGTCGGCAATGTAATTGCCAAGTTCTGTGGTAAATGCGCCGTTAATGCGGCTGCCTGCAAAATCGGGCGAAGATAGCGCAAACGAGGGAACGTGGTGTGTTACTACAACTGTTTTTCGTTCTGTGTTTTGGGCGTTGCACGCAACGCCCCTACGGATAAAATCAAAACAACGCTCGTGTTCTTCATTAAAAACATTGTAACTCAATCGTTTGCCTTTGTACATTATTCTGTAAAAATCATTTACACCTTTTTCAGTCATATAGGCATCAACAATCGGAATTTTTGACCAAAGCGTTGAAACTATAAAATCAACATTATCTATCTGAACATCAGCATTATAATACACCTTTACATTGGGACGGATTGTCATAACCAATCCATCGGAAATATCCGCTAAATCGAAATAAGTATAAAGTTCGTGGTTGCCGATTGCCACAATCGTTTCCCTGAAATTTGCCGACACATAATCCCAAAAATCGGCATAAAGCGTGTATTCAGTCAAATAGCCAATGTCACCCGCCAGCACAAGCACATCACCCGCAGGTTTGAGCGGGTTTTCTTTTAGAAATTTCCTGTTTTCGGGAAATTCCAAATGGAGGTCGGAGGCGTATTGGATTTTCATAATTTGTATTTTTGTTTAAACTCGTCAAAATGTTTTTTTAAATTACAATCAAAGTTTTGATTATCAATTAATTTATATAAACTATCCCAAGTCAATACTTTTACATGTTTTTCATATCCTTCTACAACAAATTTATTGGCTGTTGTTGCTTGCGAATAAACTCTTTCGTTTTTTTCGGGAATAACAAATACAACATAAGAATTATCGTCAACGTGAATTAAGTTTCTCATTATTTGATATTGACTTAAAAAGGAAGTTTCATCGTTAGAAATGATTTTTCCTTTTGCGGCTTCTTCATATATCCTTTCGTATTTAAGTTTATATTTATTTTCATAATCTTTAGAGTTCTTGTCTTTTTTCGCACAACCAAATTCATTCTCAGTATATTTTATTTCAAAATAAAACTTTATACCAGATTGGGTTTCAAAATAAAAATCAAAACTCGTGGGTATTGTTTGATTTTGTTTAAGTTCTGGAATTTTTTCGCGAATCTGTTTTTTATCATCTATATTTGACTCTTTTTCAAATTTAACGGAAACATAATTCACTACTTCGTTGTCAAGTTTGAATTTTTTCAATATTATATCAAGTTTTTGTTTTATAAACAATGGGAAAAAGAAATTGATACACATTGCTTGTGAAGAATTTAAATGGTGAAAATATTGGTGAAATTTAATTTTTGACAAATCACTTTCCAAAAAATCATTTCGAAATGTTTCAATCAGATTCAATTCTCCACAAATTTTTGGTAAAATGTGATGATAATAATCAGTTTTACCTTTGTAAGTATATTCGCCATTAGCCAAATGGGGATATTTTTGTTCTTTGTATTCTGATAATTCTGTCTTTATTTTTTCTGTGTAACTCATCTTATTTGTTGTTTAGTTTAGTTTTTTTGTTTTATTAATCGTTTAATCATATAAATATTCTCTGCTGCAATTTTATAATTGGGGTTGATTTCCAATGCTTTTTCGTAACATTTCAATGCTTCGTCGCTTTTTCCCTCATTCCTGTATGCAGTCCCCATATTATTGTATGCCGCCGCATAATCTGGCTTTACTTTGATAGACTTTTGGTAATATTTTATTGCCTCCTTGTATTTTTTATTTTTAAAATATTCATTTCCTGTACTGTATAAAGACTGTGATTTACTCTCTATTTCAAGGACTTTCTTTTCTTCTTTTGCTTTCTTAATTTCCTCTTTTGTGCAATATACTTTGTGCAAGTTTTGTTGAGCCTCTTTATAATCCGACTTTATTTTAAGTGCTTTCTTAAAACAAGTGATGGCTTTTTCATCTTTTTTATCATTAAGAAAAGCAATTCCACGATTATTATACGCCATTGCTGCGACATTTGTCAAAGAATGTTTTACTTCAATAGCCTTTTTTTGATATTCTTTTGCCTTAATGTATTCTTCTTTTCCCAAATAAATTTTTCCCAAATGCTTATACGCCGTTTCTATTGTATCTTTTCCATACAATTCGGGGGCTATTTCTAATGCTTTCTTATGACATTCTATCGCTTTGTCATAATCTTTTTCTTTCAAATAAGCATCTCCCTTATTGAAAAAATCCTCTGCCGCAATGAGGTAATCTTTTGTCATAATTGTATTTTCTTATTTTGTTACTATATAATACAAATTTGAAAATTAAACGCCTTACACAAAATTGCAAAAATCTTATCAACCTGTTCTTTTTCTGAATTAAAAGGTAAAACCGAATAAATTATTTCTCTTATATTGCTATTATTCAATAATTTATTAAATTGATTTTTAAAATAATCAAGCAAAGCCTCATTTTTGCATTTTTGTAAATTCAACAAAAAATAATCGCAGTTGTCAAGCACATACACAATATCTTCCCAATCGTGGCTACCGCGAATATCTGTGCCGCCTCTGCTGTTTAATGCCTCAAATTTTGTGGCAACGTAATATTCCACAGGGAAAATGTAAATCGCTGTATTGTCAGGCATTTGCTTTTCTATTCGGTTTTCGTAACCTGCTTTATACCATTGATTGCTAAAACCAAGAATATCAGGATTTACAGGCATAAAATCTACAATAAATCCTCTGTATATTTTTCGACAAATCGGTGCATTTTCGCTTGTATCGTTTGCAAACCCCAATTTCCGTAACTTTTCTTCTAAACGAGCGTAATCTGAATAGGTAACAATTTGAATATCAACAACACAATCCACGTCAATCGTGGGGCGAATGTCCGAAAGTTCGGGCTGTGCGGCATAGAGTTCCGCCACCGAGCCGCCAACAAAAACTACTTGACTGCGCAAATCACCCAATGCCTCAGCTACAACCATTATTTTGTCAATATTGCTTGCCATTATGCGTTCAATTTTTTATCTAATTCTTCGATTGCAATTTCTCTTTCACGGCTCTTTCCAATGCGCAGCGTATCAACAATGACGAGTAGTTCGTAGAGTTCGCGGTCATTTTCGATAAATTGCGGAATTTTGGCATATAGAGGTAGGATAGCATTACCGCGCCGTGTGCCTTTGTAATATTTCCAAACAAAATTTTCTGTGCTTTCGGCAATTTTTTCCTTAACAGGTGAAGCAGAATGAGCCGTAGGAATGCCGCGTGTGGAAGCCCCAATCTGTGGCGGAAAAACATATTTCAAGCCATAAATCAGAAATTCACGCAACGCCAAACGATTGACCTGCGTTTTTTCTGGATTTACTAAGCCTGCCATAGCGTTGCGTTCTAACGCATTACTTATCTCGCCGACACTCAATAGCAACGCATTTGCCAACTCGGTATAGTTCCAAAGTTTGTCTTTAAAACAAACTATTTTTAGTAGCACAACTATATCTTGCGGGCGCATTCCATTATGTTTGTTTCTGTTTGTTATTTCACGTTTCATAAATTGAAATATTTTGCATTTAATTCATTTGTTAAAAGCATTTTAATTATGCAGATAATTATACTTTTCAGCACGGCAAAGATACAACTTTTTTTTAGAAATGAAGATTATTTTATTCAGGTATTTCATTGTTCGATTTTTTTTCTGTTAATGCTTTTATAGCCTTGTCGAAATCGCTTTCCAACTGTCGCATTTCGCGTTGCCTGTAAATTTCAAATTCTTTTTCGGCTTTATCTACTGCTTGTTGGTGAGATATTTTGCCTTTATCAGTCAAAATATCTTTATTCAACATTCGCAGTTGATTATCTAAAAACTTTTTCCAATCGTTCATTGTCATCGGCTTTTGTTCCAGTGCCTGCAATTCGGCATAACCGAGAAAACCTTCGGTAAGTAAATTCAGTTTTTGCAGTTCGAGTTCCGAAAGATAATTTTTGGCAATGCGAACATCCTCTTTGGTAATGTAATTGCCTTTAAAATTGGTCATTCCAACCATCGGTTTTTCGTTATCGGTACGGTTGTAAATTACTTCGGCAGCGGTTTGACGGTGAACGGCGTAGTGCATTTTGTTTTGTACAGTAGCAAAAAAATCGCTTGTGATATGACTTTTCGGTTCGTAATCAATACTTGTAGCGTAAATATCCGTAACTTGTTGCCACAGATTGCGTTCCGAAGAACGAATGTCGCGAATACGCTGCAGCAGTTCACGAAAATAACGTCCGCCGCCATTTTTCAGCCGCTCGTCATCAAGTGTAAAACCCTTGACAATGTACTCTTTCAAGCGTTCCGTTGCCCACTGGCGAAATTTGGTTGCAACCTTAGAGTTGATACGATAGCCGAGCGAGATAATCATATCAAGGTTGTAATGCTCGGTATTGTAATTTTTGCCATCGGTGGCAGTTGTAAAGAAAAACTTTACAACTGAATTTCTGTTCAATTCACCTTCTTCCAAAATATTTTTAACATGCTGTCCGATATTTTGTTTGGTTGTATCAAAAATTTCAGCCAACTGTTTTTGCGTCAGCCAAACCGTCTCCTCTTCCAAACGTACCGACACTTTGGCTACGTTATTGTCTGTTTCGTAAATTACAAAATCAGGAGTTGCTCTTTTTATTTCATTTCTTTTGGGCATAATTTCCTTTTTATATCAAATTATAATTATTTTTTCATTATCAAAACTAATATGCTCATTATGCGAAACATATCCGAGTTGATTACTTACGCATTTCGTATTTCCAATCACTTTGTCAATATTCCGGTGCGAATGTCCATAAATCCAAATATCAATCGGGCTGTCGGCAATGTAATTGCCAAGTTCTGTGGTAAATGCGCCGTTAATTCTGCTGCTTGCAAAATCGGGCGAAGATAGCGCAAACGAGGGAACGTGGTGTGTTACTACAACTGTTTTTCGTTCTGTTTTTTGGGCGTTGCACGCAACGCCCCTACGGATAAAATCGAAACAACGCTCGTGTTCCTCGTTGAAAACATTGTAACTCAATCGCTTGCCTTTGTACATTATTCTGTAAAAATCATTTACACCTTTTTCTGTTAAATAGGCATCGGTAATCGGAATTTTCGACCAAAGCGTTGAAACTATAAAATCAACATTATCTATCTGAACAACAGCGTTATAATACACTTTCACATTGGAGCGGATTGTCATAACCAAACCATCGGAAATATCCGCCAAGTCGAAATAAGTATAAAGTTCGTGGTTGCCGATTGCAACGATTGTTTCGCGGAAATTTGCCGACACATAATCCCAAAAATCGGCATACAGCGCGTATTCAGCCAAATAACCAATGTCGCCTGCAAGCACAAGCACATCGCCCACTGGTTTCAGTGGGTTTTCTTTCAGAAATTTCCTGTTTTCGGGAAATTCCAAATGGAGGTCGGAGGCGTATTGGATTGTCATTTTCATTGCCAATATCTTGTTTGTAAATAAGTTAATAAATCACTATATTTTTGCTTATCAATATTTTGCAATAATTCTTCGGGCGAAATTACTTTGTATTTGTTCTTATTGATCAAACACGATTTCCAAATTTCTTCCAAACATCCTATTTGTGCTCCATTTGTATAACCTTTTCGCCGTCTGTTTTTATCCAAATCATCTTTCAATAAATCGTGATTTTGTTTCGGAATAACGTGAATGTGAATAAAATCGTCTGCTTGAATTTTCTCGCTTACAGGATTTGCAATCATTTGTTCCGTCCAAAGCGTTTGGCGCATAAGTTGATAAAACGGCTCGAAAAAGTATACAGAACTAATGTAATTTTCTCGTTTCAAACTTAATTGTTCGGAATTTTTAATCAATTCAGAATATCTGCGCAAACGTTCTTTTCCGCTTGCCTGACTACCTTTCTCGTGGTCTTTACCGTCTTCGGTAGATTTGTCGGTACTATTGTAAAATTCCGTATATTTCCATTCGATTGGAAGCAAAAACTTTTTACCGTCTTTGTTTTTTGCAAGAATCAAAGCGTCAATTGAAGTGCAGTTTGCACCTCGCGTTGGCGTTTGCTTGTCTTTACATTCATTCAAATAATCGTTTTTACTCACAACTTCAAATGAAATAAACGCTTTTGTGCTGTCCGTATCATTATCAAGTTCCAAAACATCGGTGAAATCTGCACAAATGCTTTGCACAACCGCAAGCACGGCATTTTTATCATTTTTTATTGAAAATAAATGATTTAAGCAGGCAATTTGCGAAGATAATGTATGTCCTGTCGGTTTATAGCCACCCCACCACGAAATTTTGTTATCCTTAAAATATTTCAATACATCGGATAAAATTGGCTTGTAAATATTATTTTGTTCATCTAAAAGAATTTCCTTGTGCAGTTTTTCTCCACCATTTCTTTTGATAAGAATGCCGTATTTACCGCCATAGAAGATCGAATTTGACTTTACTAATTCAATCATTCTGTTTCTTTCATTTTCTTGATATTTGCTCATATTAAAATACATTCTATTTCACATTAAACGCCTTACACAAAACCTCAAAAAAAATTTCAGACGGAACAGGCAAATCCAATTGTGGCAAACTTCCTGAAATGTTTTTGCAAAAATCCGTCATATCATTTTGAATTTTCATTAACCTATTGTTTTATCATCAGATTCCTCATTCCGCTTTGCTCCATTCGGAATGACACTTACCACTATGGAGGAGGGGGCGAGGAAGGCGGCGGCTTCGCCGCCGCCTTCCTCGCCCTTATTATCACAAACGCCGCCGTCATTCTGAGCGAAGCGAAGAATCTCATCATTAATCTGGTCGTCATTTAGAGCAGCGAAGCGAAGAATCTCATCATTAATCTGGTTGTCATTTAGAGCAGCGAAGCGAAGAATCTCATCATTAATTGCAGTGCGCACAAAGCCACATTCTGTTACCAACTCTTTCCATTCGGGATTTTTCTTGTTTATCAATGCTTCTTTTTTCTGTCTATTCCATTTTTTAAGTTCCTTTTCGCGGGCTATTGCCAAATCAAAATAAACAAATTCCTCATAATAAATACAGTATTCGCAGTTGTATTTATCAGTAAACGAGTTCTTGAATATATGATTTTTGTGTTCATATATCCGTCTGACCAAATTATTTGTAACACCAATGTATAAAACCGTTTTATTCTTGTTGGTCAGTATATAAACATATCCAAATTTCTCTATTCCTCTAATCATTTTATTTCGTGAATTATTCTTTTATCTAATTCTTCGATTGCAATTTCTCTTTCACGGCTCTTACCAATGCGCAACGTATCGACAATGGCGAGTAGTTCGTAGAGTTCGTGGTCATTTTCGATAAATTGTGTAATTTTGGCATACAAAGGCAGAATAGCATTGCCACGCCGTGTGCCTTTGTAATATTTCCAAACAAAATTTTCTGTGCTTTCGGCAATTTTTTCCTTAACAGGTGAAGCGGAATGAGCCGTAGGAATGCCGCGTGTGGAAGCCCCAATCTGTGGCGGAAAAACATATTTCAAGCCATAAATCAAGAAATCTCGCAACGCCAAACGATTGACCTGCGTTTTTTCTGGATTAATCAAACCGGAAATACGATTGCGTTCCAACGCTTTACTGATCTCCCCAACACTGATTAACAGCGACTCGGCAAGTTCCTGATTACTCAGAACTTTGCCACCGGAAGCAATTATTTTCAACAAAATAACTATGTCCTGCGGACGCATACCATTATTTTTTACTCTTTCAATCATAATTTATTCCATATTCCAAATTGGAATAATTTGTATTTAATATGTTTATTATAAATAGTTTGAATGTGTAGAAAAAATTCTTTTTCTGCACTGCAAAAGTAGTAATTTTTTTGGAAAATGAAGATTATTTTATTCAGGTATTTCATTTTGCGCCTCCTCCGAAATGTTAATGGTTAATATCAGTTGTTCAATGTATTTGAATGCCGCCAACACTTTGTATTGTCCTGTTCGTTCGTTTTCAAGTTCTATGAAACTGTCGTCTGTCAAGGTTTTCAAAACTCGGTCTAAAATATCTTGTTGTGGTTCAGCGTTTTTGTTCAACGCTTCTAACTTCGTTTCGAGTTCGGCGTCAAGTTTTATTTTAACCAAAATTTCAGACGGCGAAAAACGATAACCAGAACCGAAAGAATTATCAAAAGTTTTCAGAAAATCTACCATGTCAATCCATTTATAAGCCCTTTCAATTTTATTTTCGAGGTCAATTTTTGTTTCATTGCGACTGAAATAAAAATATTCGTCGCCTCGTTCCAAAATGAAATTAATATGCTTGAAGTATTCACGCAAATTCTCAAAATTGTCTTCGCTGTCAATGATATTGTACAGGTCGCTGATAGTTTTGTTTGAACTGTTTGAACTTATAAATTGCCCTTTGCTCAAAATCTTAAATATGTCAGCTGTCTGTTCGGGTACTTTCATTTTTTCAATTATTTAGGATAAACTACTGCAAATTCTATATTCTCTTTTTCTTGAAAATTGTCGGTGATTTCAAAAATGGTTTCGTATTGTGAAATCAACTGACAGTAAATGGTTATTTTTTCGTCAAAGGATACTTCTTTGGCAAAATTGTAATTCAAAACAAAGTCAAACAGTGCGTATCCCGAAGCCATAAAACCGTTTTTTACCTCTTCGAGATTGATTTGTATTTCTTCTTCTGTTTGAGTTTGCAAATATTCGCTTGAAATTTTATCTGCAATCGGTTGTTTCATTTTCACGCCTGCTTTTACCCTTTTAGCAATTTTTTGAATGCTTGCAAAAGCATCTTCATTGGTTTGCAAAAATTCAAGCGAAAGTTTGAGCGGATATTGTGGATTAGGCTCAAAAATTACTGAATTGTTATCTAACAATACTGTTTTTATGTCGGTTGAAGTTTCGAGAATATATTGGTCTTTCAGATATTTTATTTTTCTTAACTTTTCAATTACAGTACTTTGATATTGTATTTGATTTAGAAAATCAATGATTTGCCTTTCGATTTCAATCAAATTGTGAGAACATTTTCCGAGTTGCATTTTCAGTTGAACAATAATGCGGTTCAATTCTTCATCTGTTGCTGTTGTAAAAAAAGTAACTTCCCGTTCCGATAGTAATTTTTCAGTTTGTTCTATCAGTTTGGCAATGTCTTTCCGTTTTTTGTCAAGGTTTATGAGTTTTGCCTTTTTGTTTTTATAGTTTGGCTCATTTTTGAATGTGTTATTTACATTGCGTTTCAAATCAACCACATTCCGCAAAGTAATATTCCCGATATTTCGCAGTGTTGTTTTGATTTTTCGCAGATATTCATACTTGCGATTTTCATTCGTTTCATTCAGAAAATATTGAATATTTTGTGTGATTTTTTCAAGGCTCTCGTTGATATATGAAACATTGATTTCTTCGTTGGCATCAAGTACCTGCTCAAAAAATTGCAGAAACAAATCGTCAATTTCGAGATTGTTTCCGTTTTGCCTGACAACTTCTCGGTCTAATAGATATTTTATTCTGTTGTCGTTGTTTTCAACTAAATCAAGGGCATAGTCGTATTGAAAATTTTTAACCGATTTTCGTTTTTTGAACATTTCCGACAGCAAATTTTCCTCTTTTTTCAAAGCGGAAAATAACTCTTTTATGTTGAAAAAAGTGTTCATATTTGTTTTTCTAAAAATCTTATTTTATTTGTCCCGTATTCAATGCTTTGCCCGACATCTTATTTTCGTCTTCTACGTTTATTATTTTCAATCATTTTCATCACCCTGTCAAAACCCGAAACCTCAAACCCCAAACTTCTGAACTTTCCTTATCGCCTCATAACTACATTCCTCAATACAAAGCCCGCACAACACACATTTTTCCACATCAATCGTATGCACCTGATACGGCGTGTAAGGTATCGCATCCACCGGACAAGCTTTGGCGCATTTTGTGCAACCGATACAGTCGTCGCTTATCTCATATTTTACCATGTCCTTGCAAGTGCCTGTTTTACAGATACCATTCACGTGCTCTTCGTATTCGTGCCGGAAATATTTCAGGGTGGTCAGTACCGGATTCGGCGCTGTTTTTCCTAAAGCGCACAAAGAAGAGTTTTTGATGTTCAACGCTAATTCTTCCAACAAATCAATGTCTGCCATCGAGGCTTTTCCACTGCATATTTTATTCAGTAAATCGAGCATCCGCCGCGTACCTACCCGGCAAAACGTACATTTGCCGCAGGATTGGTCGCAGGTAAAACTTAAAAAATAACGGGCTACATCGACCATGCAATCACTTTCGCTCAACACTACCAATCCTCCAGAACCCATCATGGCGCCGATTTTATTCAGCGCATCGAAATCGACCGGCATATCGCAAAGTTCCGCCGGAATACAGCCGCCTGAAGGTCCGCCGATTTGGACGGCTTTGAGTTTCTGTCCGCCTTCCACGCCGCCGCCTATGTCGTTGATAATCTGATTGAGCGTGATGCCCATCGGTACTTCTATCAATCCGCCGTGATTAATTTTTCCGGCCAGGGCAAAAACCTTGGTTCCCTTGCTTTTTTCCGTTCCTACACTGCTGTAATTTTCCGCTCCATGACGCACAATGAAAGAAACCTGGCTGAGCGTTTCCACATTATTGACCAAGGTAGGCAAACCATTCAATCCCCGCACGGCCGGATAAGGCGGACGTTGTTTGGGAAATCCGCGATCGCCTTCAATGGAGGCGATGAGGGCGGTTTCTTCTCCGCAGACAAATGCGCCGGCGCCCTCAAAAACGCTAACATCCAACGAAAAATCACTATTGGCAATCCGTTGACCAATCAATCCCCGTTCCTTGCATATTTCTATTGCCTTTTTGATGCGTACAACCGCCAAAGGATATTCGGCACGGATGTAAAATATTCCTTTATCGGCTCCTACGGCATACGCGGCAATCAACATCCCTTCAATGATGCGGAAAGGATACGATTCGAGCATCATCCGGTCCATAAACGCACCGGGGTCGCCTTCATCTCCGTTGCAAATTACAAGCCCCCTAAATCCCTCACAGGGGGACTTGCCGGGCAAGTTATTTATACTTTGGGCTACAATTTCCCATTTCTTTCCGGTAAGGAATCCGCCGCCGCCCCGTCCGCGCAGACCGCTTTGCAAAACCATTTGCACGATTTCTTCCCGCGGTGTATTCAGCGATTTTTTTAAAGCATCAAAACCGCCATGCGTACAGTATTCGTCTATATTTAAGGGAGTTAATATTCCACAACCTTCGGTTGATATATGTTTCTGATTGTATAAAAAGCTGTTAATGATGCCGGTACGTTCATTTTCGGATTTCCAAACCACATTATCCCAGGTTATATCGGTATGAAACGTGTCGATATTCCCTAAAATGGTATTTTTCAAGCGTTTCAAATAACCGGCAGGTTTGAAATGGTGATGAAGTATTTCCTTTATCTCAATCGCTTTCACATTGGGATAACGAGTGATTGCACCGTCAGCGCCCATCACATCAATCAAGGGTACCTTGTTACAAACACCTACGCAGCCCACCGATTTTATCGTGACTTCAATACCTAACTGCGCCGATGCATTTTTTAGTTCCTGGTAGATGTCCGACGAACCGCTTGCCATACAACACGAACCCATTCCCAGACGGACTTCTCCGGCAATTTGTTTTTTCGCACCGGCTGTTTCTTCCTTTTCTTTGCCTTGTTGCAGTTCCAAAAAATCGTCAATCACTTCATTCACTCGGCCCGGCATCACATGACCGTAAATCTTTTCATCTACCTGCACCACAGGCGCCAAGGTGCAACAGCCCAGACAAGCGATTTTTTCCACCGAAAACAGTTTGTCTTTGGTAGTGGTACCGCCTTCTTCTATTTCCAATTGGCGGATAAAAGCATCATACACATTGCTTGCGCCTTTCACATGGCAAGCCGTTCCGGTACAGACTTTTATCAGGTGTTTTCCCAACGGAATATGCCTGAACTGGGAATAAAATGTGGAAACGCTAATCAATTGTGCGCGGTCGATTTTGGTGCGTTCATACACTCGTTCGATGGCTTCGTAGGGCAGATAATTGAATTCTGCCTGCAAAGCCTGCAACAGAGGGATAATGGTCGAACGCTCCTTCCCTATCCTGTCAATGATGGCATCTGTTTGCTCAATCAGGAATTGAGCGGTTTCTGCCGGATTATTTTCACAATTACATGCCATATTACGATTTTTTTGATGCTACGCAATAGAGAGTGTTCTCTGTGCGAACCACGATTTTACCATCCGTAAATGCCGGGGTGGCAAATGTTTTTTCGCCGGTCTCAAACGAAGTTATCTGCTTGAAATCATTGTTGGCGGTATAAATAAACATTTTGCCTTCGTTGCTGAAAACGAATAATTTGCCTTCGACAATGACCGGCGAAGAATAAAATTCGGTATTCAATTCGTGGGATTGTTTCAATGTTCCGGTTTTGGCATCGTAACAAGCCAAAACGCCATAACTTGTGGCAAGATAAACATTGTCTTTGGTAGCAACCGGTGACGATACTTCCGGCAGGTAATCATTGGCTTCCCACAGTTTTTCGCCGGTGGTGGCATCCACGGCAATCAATGCAGCATATTCACTGGCTCCGAACACGATGTCGGCGGCGCTGCACGGACTGGAAGCGACCTCGCCGTTAAATCCTTCCACTCGCCAATATTGTTCCCCAGTGCCCGGATTGTAAGCCGTGATGCCCGGATTTCCCATTAACACCAATTGCGGTTTTTTGTCCACATAAGCGATGATAGGCGAACTCCAAGTGATTTTATCTGTCCGGCTTTTGCTCCAGCGTTCTTTGCCGGTCGCCATATCCAAGGCTACGACTTTAGGTCCGTTGCTGTTATCGTATTGTACGATAAGCGAATTGCCGAATGTCAGTAAGGATGAGGCATATCCATAATGGTTAGACGGTACGCCAATGTTTTTCGCCCAAAGCTGTTTGCCGTCCATATCGGCGCAAATCAAATCGCCGGAGGCAAAAATGGCGCAAACCTGTTTGCCATTAGTGGCAACAGTCGATGCGGCAAGACCGGTATCGTTGGTGGTTTTCGGCATTTGTGCGGGCGAACCGGGAATATTGTCGGCAGCCAATTTCCAGAGTTGTTCGCCGGTATTCAGATGGTAGCAATACAACTCGCGGGCTTCATTATCTGCACCGCTGATAAATACTTTATTGCCGTTTATTACAGGAGAATTGAAGCCTTGCCGGGGAATTTTGCTTTTCCAAGCAATATTTTCTCCGGTACTCAAATTCCACTTGGTGGGTACGCTTTTGGCTGTAGATAGAGCATTCGAATTGTTTCCGCGAAAACCATTGGATGTGACTTTGGAAATTTCTTCGGCTTCTACGGCGATGGTATCTACTGCGGCGATGGTATCTACTGCAGCGGTAAGTTCTTCTTGAGGCTCTGTTATAGGCGCTTCTATTGGTTGTTCTTCCGGCTCAACGGCTTCATTATCTACCGCTGTTTCCTCCTTAAGGACCTTAAGGTCTTTAAAGTCCTTAATGTCCTTAAAGAAAGGCGATGAAAGCCCCACAAAAACCAGTGCTGCAACCACCAACACACCCGTCCCCCAGCCGATATACTTGCGGGCATTTGTTTTAATTACCCAATCGTCTATCGGGTCGATTTTTTTATCGGGGATCTGTTTACTGTCGGCATAATAGAGATGCAAAGATACCAAAAACACAGCCAACATGGCCACAAGGATGTAAACACCTGTCATTAAATGGTCCATGCGTACAAAATAAGCCCGGCGGGCCAGCAGGTCTAATTGGCGGATTTGTTCCTGTAATTCGGTGTTGTTGGCATTTTCATCGTTAATTTGTTTCAAAGTCTCAATTACTTCTGTTTGAAGCGGATTGACGCCTTTTACCTGAAAATAATTCGTTATCAGCATGATTGAAAAAGCGACAATGAAGATGGCCGATACAATCGCAATGTTTCTTATAATTTTTTTATTCATAAAAAAAGTTTAAGGTTTCGGGTTTAAGGTTTCATGTTCCGGTTCTTCAACCTTTAAACTCGAAACCTTAAACTCGAAACTATTTTTATTCTGTGGACAATAACTAAAACATTTCGCACAATTCACACATTTGGCATCGTCGATTTCATACGTTTTCCGGGAACGTTTTACCGATAAACCAATCAACGTAAAGCCAATAACCAAGCCAATCAATCCGCCGGCTATAGTTGAATACATTTTAAATTCCGATTGGATCTTGCCGGCTCGTTCCTTTAATTCTTCAACAACGCCTCCTTGTCCGTAAAAAGCTTCCAAATCGGGCGATAATACGTTTTGCGGGTCTTTTTCGTTTTGCATCACTTGTTCGTATAACCGCACGTTTCTGTGGGCGGTACTGAGCGAATCGCTCATTGTCCGCAATATCAATGCACCTGTGATACACATTACCGGCAACACAATCAAATACAGTAAGATTCTTTTTACGCCTTGCAAACGTGTTTCTTTTACTTTGTTTTCATACGCGGGCAAAATGGCATCGACCGGACAGGCGTTGTGGCACAATTCACAATTGATGCAAGTGGGGGTCATTTTTATTTTCCAAATGGATACGCGAGAAAAAAGGCTTAGCAAAGCGCCGTAAGGACAGATGAAACGGCAGAACGGCCGGCCGGTAAAAATCGAAGCGATAAGCAACAACACGCCGAATGAAATAAGTCCGATGTCGCCTCCCAAACGGAATATTCCGACAAACGGGTCAAAACGGCAAATAAGAAAACTGCTTCGCGTAACAGCATATAATACGGCAAAAATCAAATATATCCACGGAATCATACCCAGAACGGCGGCTACCGACCGGGATATCCGGTAAGATTTGATATTGACTATTTCCTGCAAGGCGCCCAAGGGACAAACGCCTGAGCAAAACACTCTTCCAAAAAGAAGCGTAAAAATGATGGGCAGGATAAAAAAGAGCAACACCACCAAAGGAATGGTATAGGAATTATCGACTAATGCCAAAGCGACATTCTGGATAGAGCCGATACTGCATACGCATCCGCTGCGGAAAAAGCCGAAATAGGCCACCGAAATAATGGAAACCCAAAAGACCGGTTTGCGCGTCTTTTTTCGGATGACGGCATAAGCCACGATGCTCATTAGAACAACTAACAAAATCAAATCGACTATCACCCAAAGCATTTCGTTCGGAATGGTATAATGCAACTGTGGATACTGGTAACCCGATTCAAAATCCGGTTTGGGAAACCGTTGCGCCTGAGCCGTTACCGAAAGGAGTAACAGGCTTAGTATGGAAAAAACTTTCTGCATACTATACAGTTTTAAGTGTTTTCTGTTTATTTTTAAGCATCAAAAGGGCTTTCTCAGCTCTTGTTTTCCTCGTGGCTTCTTGCTTGGCAGCACCCACCCAATCGCAATATCCCCGTTTGTATGACTTGGATAGCGTTTCGAAGAAATCTTTTGCTTCCGCTTCTTTTTCAAACAATTCCTGCAATTCCTGCGGAACTTCGTTCAAATGTTCTTCTTTTTCTAACATATTTCTAATTTATTATGCGTCTTTCAGCATATACGCCTTCTCCATCGGAACGCGCTGTATCGCTCCTGAAGGACAAACTTTCGCTATCTTACATTCGTTACAGCCTTTGCACAATTCCTGTTTGACTTGCATGTAAAGCGAACCGTTTCCAAACGAGTTGCATCCTTTGGCGCATTTGGCGCATCCTGTACACAAATCCTCTTCTATTGCATATTCAAAATAAGGGTCTTCCACATATTTGCGGACGATAGCGCCGGTGGGACACCGCAGGTTTTCGGCAGCCGTATTCAGGTCTTTGACGTTGGCGCGGTAATAGCCGCCACACAAATCACAATAGCCGCAGACCCGGTTGGCATGGATACATTTTACCGCCGAAACAGGAAGTACGCAATCCGTTTCACAGCGACCGCAAAAAGTACATTTGCTTGGGTCTATCTGCCAAAAGTAACTTGCTTGTCCCGAAAACGCTTTCTTCGCCATTACGCCCGAAACGGATACGACAGTCGCTCCTGCCACTATAGAGCCGCACATTCGCAGAAATTTCTTGCGAGTAATCGGATTATTTTTATTTTCGTTCATAAATATATTTTTAGTTTAAGGTTTCAAGTTTTATGTTTTATGTTTCAGGTTTCAAGTTTCAGGTTTGGGTTACTCAACCTTAAACTCGAAACTCGAAACTTGAAACTCGAAACTTGAAACTCGAAACTCGAAACTCGAAACTTTAAACTTTCAATGGACAATCAATTCCGCATCCCGGACAACCGTCGTTTGCCGCCAACGATTCGTCGTAACGGAAAACGGAAACTTTGTTTTTTCCGGCAATGAAAATCTTGTCTTTTTGTACTTTCACATCATACGCGGAATTTCCGCCTCCAAGCAATTTACTGTCGAGCAATATGTTTCTGAATTGTCCGTCGCTTCCGTAACAACTGATTCGCGGATCGCCTTTTTCGGAGGTAATAATCTCACCATTAGCCGTATAAGTCAGATAAACCGGATTGCAACAACCGGTAAACAAGCCGGGAGCGCCTCCGGCTTTGCCGAAGGTACCGAGATATTCACCGTCCACCGTATAACTTTCTACCTGATGCCTGCCCGAATTGGAACAGTACAACACACCGTCAATATACTCAATGGCAAAGGTATAGCTCGGAATCACAAATCCATTCGGACTATTAATGAATTGAACGAAACCACCGTCTTTCGTATATTTGCAGATATTTTTATTTACCACATCGGTCACAAATACGTAATCTTCCGCTAAAACCATGGAACAGTAGCCGGAAAGTTCGCTGCATGCTTCCCATTCCTTTTGCAATTCGCCTTCGTGGGAAAACACTTTGATTTTTGTTGTGTACAGGATGTAAATGCCGTTGTCATTGACGGCAATATCCCGGATGGTTTCGCCGGAAGAAAACCGGCGAAGCAATTTGCCGGCGTGGTCGAATACCGAAACAAGGTTCGATGCCACGACATACAATTGGTCGTTGTACAATTCAAAACCTTCCACAATGCCAGGCGTAGCAAACGAAGCAATTTGCCGGTAAGGGGAAGTAAATGAAGTTACCGGACGAAAGTCGCCGGTCGAAACGCCTGCGGATTCCGAATGTGACTTTTTCAGTAATACACCGGATACGCCCACTACGGTACCACCGGCAACAATGGAGCCAACCGTGCGTAAAAACTTTTTTCGTGATATATCCATTTTTTTAAGTTTTAAGTTTTAAGTTTCAGGTTTAAAGTTTCGGGTTGCTAACCTTAAACTCGAAAACTGAAACTTTTTATTTATATTTCATTCCTTTTATTGTCGTTGGTAATTATTCATTCTTTCTAAATTCAATCAACTCAACAGGCGCTCCATTATGCAAAATCATCGCTGCCCTAACTCCATCACTAGGGATACCCGGTTCTGCAATAATTTCAAAATTATGTTTGGCAAATTCCTTGTCAATATCATCAACTTCAAACGCAATATGAGGAACTGATTTTATTATATCTGAGATTGGACAATCTTTATCAAACCTCATCCACTCAATCCCGAATGGACTTGTATCAAATCCTGAAACATAGAATTTCAGGTGAGGCAAGTATCTCTCATTTGGTATCACTTTATCTGTTGGAATACCCATGTGATGATATTTCCATCCCCAATCTTCGATACACAGTGGCTGTTCATGATCTTGCCTTGTTTGTAATGTTTTCACTGTTGCCATAACTTGAAACCTTAAACTCGAAACCTTAAACTCGAAACCTTAAACTCGAAACTCGAAACTTCAATCAATCTTCAAACAAACAACATGATGCGCATCGCGAACAATCAGTCGTCCGTCGGCATAAGCCATCGGACCCCAAGCATCCTCGCCGTCCATAATACGCTGTTGTTTCAGCAAATCCATGCTTTTTGCCTTGATACCATATACATAGAGTTCGCCATCTTCCTTGAAGGCAAACAAATAATCGTTGATAACCATGTAAGGCCCCAAGCCAAACCGCTCATCCGCACCGGACGACCAAATTGGATTGTGCAAATCCGAAGGCGAATAACAAACCACTTTTCCGCGCAAACTGCCGCCGTCTTTGGGTATGATCGTAATAATCATATTGTTGTAAAGAATCGGCGTTTGCTGTTCGCTGGATAAACCTTCGTTGGCTTTGTACTGGTCGGTTATAGATGCCGTCCATTTTGCACCGGCTTTGTCCACCCGCAACAGGGCGCCGCCGGCACCGTATCCAGCCACCAAGAAAATACTGTTTGCCGACAATTGCAAGGGCGAAGGCGCAATAACGGAAGGTTGCCATTTTGAAACATCCCACAACAAAGTTCCTGCATCTTCTTTTTCCGCAGAAATACCGCATACGCCGCCGACACCTATATAGACGTAGGTCTTTTTGCCGTTCAAAGTCATCTGCATGACGGAAGAATGGGACATTTTGTAAGCGGGCGTGTTGGGCGTTTGCCAGGCGATTTCTCCTGTCGTGCAATCAATCCCCGCCAACAAAACTTCTTCTCCGGCGGGAGCTATAATCAACGTATTTCCGTCCACATAAGGACATTGTCCGGCATACCAAAACGGAACTTCGGTTTTAAACGTCTGCTGCATATCAAGCGACCATTTCAAATTGCCCGAAAGCGGGTCGCAACACATTACATGACCTTGCGGGCCAATGGTAATCACATAATCGTCTGATACAGAGGGCGCTGTCCGCGAAAATCCATGATTGCGCTTCATCGGTACGCGATACCAACGGCGCCACAATTCTTTTCCGCTTTCCAACGAGAAACAACGCAAGGCATCCGAACTGAGCGCTTCATCGTAATCCAGAAAATAAACCAATCCGTTGTAAATGACCGGCGCGGCATGACCTTCACCGGTTTCTACATTCCAAAGAACAGGATATTCTTCCGCACTCGTCCGGATGGGGTCGGATGTTTTGAGGATATTGGAACTCCCTTCACCTCTGAAAGAACTCCATTTTCCGGTCAATGCGGAAGTAACTTCATCATATCGCATAAAATATTCACCGATAAGCACCTCGTTGGCTTTCCGCGCCAAACCTTCCGGGCGATTATCCGCACCGGGCGCCTGTACGCTGAAATCTTTCCGTGGCGAATAAATATGCCACCAGACGATAACGCTCAGATAGAGAAGCGCTACGAATATCGTTACTATGGTTGTTTTTTGTTTCATGTTTGATGTTTCGAGTTTCAAGTTTAAGGTTTCGAGTTTTAAGTTTCGAGTTTAAAGTTGAGCAATCCGAAACTTGAAACCTTAAACCCGAAACCTTAAACCTTAAACTAAATCTTGTACGCCATCAAAGTATTTCCATGCCTAACATATAGTACTCCTTTATAAATCACCGGATGCGCCCAATGTTGGTCGGTGCCCAGCGTAATCTTGACTTTGCTGATAATATCGAACTTTTCCTGAGAGGCTTTCACCAAAGCCAAATCGCCTTTGTCGGAATAGCAATAAAGCATGGCATCGTCACCGATCACATTCGCAATCACATTGCCGACACCGAGTTGATTGTTCTTGTATTTGGTTTCACCGGTTTTCCAGTCCACACAATACCAGTAGCGGTTTTTTTCTCCGGAACTGTAAACATAATCGCCAATCTTGACAAAACCGCCCATTTTGTTGTCCAATTCATTTGTCCAAACTTTCTCAAAGTTGTGACCGCAAGGAGTCAAGCGAAGTTGCATGGAGCCGAGTCCGCCGCCACTGGAGGTGAACAACAAGCCTTTTTCAAAATACGGTGTATTCGGACTGTGCCCATGCGGATTTTTCTGTTCCACATCCCACAATTTTTCACCTGTTTTGGCATTGAACGCCACCAAACAACTATCAATAGCATTGACAACGACAGGAATATCTAATCCGCTGATATACAAAGGAGAGCAATAAGTAGAAGGTTTGCCGATACCTTTGGACGACCAGATTAGTTCGCCGGTGTTTTTATTCAAAGCCACCATATTATAGGTTTCCCCACCAGGCGTGATATAAATGACATCATCCACTATCAACGGCGATTCAGTCATGCCAAACATAATATTGCGTCCGTCGAAATCGTTTAATACATCTTTCGACCACACTACATTCAATGTTTTTTCGTCCAGGCACGACAATACGCCTCGTCCGCTAAAAATATACAACTTTCCGTCATTCACATTGACGGTAGAGCGCGTACCGTTCCAATTCGTATTCCATTCCAAGCCATAAGCCTTTTTATTCAATAATTTACCTTGTACGTCAAACACATACAGAATCCCTGTACTGTCTGTCATTCCCGTAATATAGATTTTATCATTGGCGGTAGCCACGGAAGTATGCCCTTCGCCCAAGCCATCGAAACTCCAAAGAAGTTGAGGACCTGCTTCCGGCCACTGTTTCAGCAAACCGGTTTCATGGTAGATACCATCGCGATTTTTTCCGCGCCATTGAGAATTTTCCTGTGCAAACAATCCTATTGTTACACTTGCAAATAAAAATAAAACTACTACTTTTTTCATTTCCTAAATATTTAAACTCGAAACTTGAAACCTTAAACTCGAAACTTGAAACCCGAAACCTTAAACTAAATTTTGTACGCCATTAAAGTATTTCCATGCCTCAGATATAGCGTTCCCTTGTAAATAACCGGATGCGCCCAATGTTGGTCGGTGCCCAGCGTAATCGGGAATTTACTTACAATATCGAATTTTACCGGCGTAGCTTTCACCAAAGCCAAATCGCCTTTCTCGGAATAACAGTAAAGCATACCATCATCTGCAATCACATTGCCAATGCCGAGTTGATTGTCTTTGTATTTTTGTTCGCCGGTTTTCCAGTCCACACAAAACCAGAATTTGTTGGCATCTCCCGAACCGTAGGCGTAATCCCCGATTTTTACCATCGCGCCTGTCCGCGAATCCAGTTCGGACGATTCCCAGACTTTTTCCACATTGCGCCCTCCGTCAATCAGCCGCAACATGACGGAACCTTTACCGTATCCGCTGGTACATAAAAGCATATTGCCGTGATAAACAGGAATATTCGGATGTACATTCGTACGGTTTATATTTTCATACGACCACAGTTTTTTACCGGTCGCAACATCCACTCCCACGATATGTTTTGCCATCATGGTAACAACCTGCGGCACTTGCTGATCACTCACATACAAGGGAGAACAGTAGGCAGCAGGGTCGCCGTCGCCCGGACAACTCCAGATAATCGCCCCTGTATTTTTATTCAGGGCAACGATATTCTGTTCTTGTCCGCCGGGAGATACGATGAGTTTGTCGCCGACAATCAGCGGAGATTCGCAAATGCCCCATCTTATATTTTCCGCCTTAAAATCCGCCAGGATATTCTTCTTCCAGACAATATCCAGATTGCTTTCGTTGAAACAAACCGCATCGCCAACGCCCGAAATCAGATATACTTTACCGGCATCAATGGTAACCGTTCCTCTGGTGCCGTTGTAACTCTGGTCCCATTCATTACCATATTCCTTTTTATTCAGCAGTTTACCGGTCAAATCGAATACATAAAGGTATCCCTTTCCTTCTGTAAGTCCGGTTACATAAATTTTGCCGGAAGAGACGGCTACCGACGAATGACCTTCGCCCAAGCCGTCGTAGTTCCAAAGCAATTTAGCCCCTTCGGCCGCCCACGATTTCTGCAAACCGGTTTCTTTATAGACGCCGGTGCGGTCGCCTCTCCACTGAATGTTTTCCTGTGCCGACAATGAAATTGCGGCTAACACACATAAACCTAAAAAAATTGTCTTTCTCATACTGTCATAATTGTTATATTGTTACATCTTCACATCATTTCTATCTTTCCGTAAACCATTTTTTAAACTGAGCAGCTCTATTTTTGCTAATATAAATACGTTCGGGTACATTAGTATCTACTGTAATCAATAACCGGCTGTCGAACCAGACCGTTATCTTTTTAACGCTATTCTTGGCTATGACAAACTGCTTATTCGCCCGAAAAAAAAGAGCAGGGTCAAGCGATGTGTAAATACTATCCAGGGGCCTCATATAATTGACATTGGTGTTATCCCTCAATACCATCCGTGTGCAATTAGCCGTTGTATAAAAATAGGATATCTGGTTGACATCCACCGGAATCAACTCATTATTGACCGGAATCAGTATTTTTTCGGGATACTTTTCCTCAGGCGCCAATTGCGGCAACTTGCTTAAATAGCTGACAATATCCCGGTTACTGAACTTGCGAAATTTTTCCAAGGCGTAGGCCACGGCATCCGGTTCTATCGGTTTCAGCAGGTAATCAATGCTGTTGACTTTAAAAGCCTCAATGGCATATTCATCGTAAGCGGTTGTAAATACAATAGGTGTTTCAATATTTACCAACGAAAAGATATTGAATGCCGAACCATCGGAAAGATGAATATCCATAAATATCAAATCGGGAGCCGGATGGTTGCCCAGCCATCGAACGGTTTGAACCACACTTTCCGTATGTCCCAAACATTCAATGGAAGAATCAATCTCCGAAATAATGCTTTTCAGATTTTCGTAAGCGGCCGTTTCATCTTCTACAATCAACACTTTCATACGATATAATCATTTAAGGGTAAATACACCTGAAAAAATCCGTTTTTGTTTTCTATCCTGATTTTTTTGTTGAGCAATAACGCGAAACGGTCCGACAAATTGGCGAGTCCAATGCCATTTTTATCGGCTTTATCTAATTTTTCATGAATGGGATTGGATACGACCAATTCATCCTGTTCGTTCATAAACACCGCTACATCCATCTGATTTTCGCTGTCAATCATGTTGTGCTTTACAATATTCTCAATCAGAGGAAGCAGAGACAACACCGGTATCCATTTGTTTTTCTTTTCTTCGGGTACGTTAATGGTAAACCGGAATTTGTCCGCATAACGGATTTCCTGCAAATAACGAAACGATTCCAAGAATTTCAACTCTTCACTCAACGGTACAAGTCCTTTTTTATCACTTTGAAGGATGTAACGGAATACAGAGGAAAGTTCATTAATGTATTTCAGTGTCTGGCTTTTTTTGTCGCTACGGACAAGCGCCGTCAATCCGTTCAACGAATTAAAAAAGAAATGCGGATTTATTTGATTGGCAAGCGCTTCGCAACGGCTTTGCAGGTTTTCTGTTTTTAGTTTTTCGATTTCCATCTCCCGCTTTCGTTGTTCCAAATACATTGCAAAAACATGTCCCGTAAGCGCACAAAGCAGACAAGCCACCACAAACTGAAAAAGCAACAATCCGGTAAAACAATCGGCATGTTTGCTGATAACCAGAGAGATAAGCAAATAGATAAAATAGGCGACGAGGGTAATTAAAAAAGTTGTTAGTAATCGTTTAGTGAAAATCAAGGTATTGTGTTTGTGGATATTGGTTGTTAAAAGTATCCAGGTAAACAAACAGAAAAAGGAATACCGGTAAATAAAAAAGAGTATATGTTCGGTTTTCTCACTCTGGTTTGTAATACGCGATAATATCCAAGGTAATTCAATAATCTTGGGATAAATGATAAATGCGCTCAATATCAGACTCGCAATTATCAATGTTTTGTTCGATATATTTTTATCGAAAAAAGGTATCATCAAACTTTTAACAATTATCGTACAAAGATATTATAAATAAAAATAAGATTGCACAATAATTGTTCCTTATAATCACCCTTTTTTTCGTGATAAGGTGTATTTTTTCATAATTATCGGAATTTGTCCGTTTGAGAATAATCATTTTATCCATCAAATTATAAGGAGTCTTGTAGAGGAGAGCGGAAGACGGGACTCAAACCCGCGACCCTCAGCTTGGAAGGCTAATGCTCTATCGACTGAGCTACTTCCGCAGATTCACCCCTCTGCCCCCTAAAGGGGGAGTAAGAACAATAAAATTGAAATTGTACTGTACCAAAGTCCCCTTTAGGGGATTTAGGGGTTTTTAGTGGGTAGTGATGGATTCGAACCACCGAAGACGTACGTCAACTGAGTTACAGTCAGTTCCATTTGGCCACTCTGGAAACTACCCATTATTTTTTTTAGCGGTGCAAAGATACAACTTTTATTTGAATTTGCAAGCTATAGCCGCCATTTTTATGGCTGTGACGGCACATTCATCGCCTTTATTTCCGTGTTTCCCGCCCGCGCGGTCGATGGCTTGCTGCCGGTTGTTTGTCGTTAAAAGACCGAAAATATAAGGAATATCTCCGTCCGCGTTCAAAGCGGAAAAACCTTGTGTAACGCCTGCACAAACATAATCGAAATGGGGCGTCTCTCCACGGATGACGCAACCTAAACCAATTACCGCGTGGGGACGGATATTTCCTACGACACGTTTCGCGGCGTAAACCAACTCAAAACTTCCGGGAACATAAACGACGGTTATATTTTCGGGTTTAGTCCCGTGTTTGCATAGCGTATTGTAAGCGCCATCCTTGAGTTTTCCGGTTATTTCGGAATTCCATTCGGAGACTACGATGGCAAAACGCATGTCGCTTGCGTCCGGAACGGTTTCAGGATTATAAACGGATAAGTTTTGCAGCTCGGTTGCCATTTCCGTTCACTTATTTGAGTTGAGTGGAAGCGCGGTCGATGTATTTGTCGATATCGGCGGCTTCCAACGACTTTGCGTATTTGCTTTTGATAATGTTATAGACTTCTATCGCATTCTTGAAATCCGAAAGGCTTTCGTAAGCCAAACCGGCTTTTTTCAGATAAATCGGGCTGATGTATTCACTTCCGGCTTTAGAAGCGGCTTCCTTAAAATACTTGATGCCTGTTTCCGCCTCGTTTGTGTTGACATAGCAATCACCTATCAATCCGGTAACTACAGGGTCAATAAGCTTGTCGCCCGCACTGTAGCCTTTCAAATAATTCAAAGCTTCGTCGTATTTTCCCAAGTGGTAGTAACAAATTCCCGCATAAGTCTTCGCTAATTTACCGGTTTTTGTAAAACCATATTCGTCAATAACTCCCAAAAATCCGATATAAGTAGCGCTATCGCCATTCAAAGCCATATCCCATTGTTGGTTGGCAAGGAAATTTTCTCCCGGGAAAATAGCTTCCTGCGCTTCGGCTTCTTTGGGAAGGAAATAGTACTGGCGAACTCCAAGAATAGCTACGACAAGAACGATTACCGCCGCAATGCCGATCAGGATATGGTTTTTGTATGTTTCAATGAACCTTTCAGATTTTGAAAAGATTTCACCTACATTTGCTTCTGCTTGCGTAGGGGTAGTTTTTACTTTTTTTGCCATTTGTATGATTAATTTATTTATTTCGGATTGCAAAAGTAAATCTTTTCTCTCTATTATTAAAATTTTCTTCCATCTTTTTTAATTTTCAGGAGGAAATATTATTGACTATCCGCAAAATTACCCCTAAATCCCCTAAAGGGAACTTTGGCGTAGCAAAAACATGTAAGTTCGCAGGCTCTAAAAGCCCCCTTTAGGGGGTTGGGGGTAAAATACAGGAATTTTCACGTTTCTACTTCTTATCCAATAATATATTGATAAGGCTATCAACACAAATGTTACTGCAAAAGCCCAGGCATTGGCGGTACGGGATTCGGCCGTTAAAACATAATCATCTGAAAGATAGCGAAAGGCGTTAATTTTCCAGATCAAGGTGTCCTGACAGTGGACGGGCGCATTGGCGCTGAGCAGTTTTCCGGGCATAAGCAGTTCATAAGCAATTTCATTGCCGAACAGTTTGTTTTCCATGTTTTCCAGATATTTTTCCTTTTCCATTGTCAAACTGTCAATAACAGACCGGTTGGCTTTGAATGTATTGTAAAAATAGTTTGTGTTGAGTTGTTTGTCCAAGCAGTTGTAAAGAGTAGCTGTTTCCGGGATGTTTTCTATGAAATCATAATCCTTAAAAAGAACTGTAAATAAAGTATCTTCCATCTCCTTCATTTGTGAAAGATAGCGACCGCCCGACAGTTTTTCAAAATCAAGTATGGCCTTAAACCTGTTTTCATATACGTTTCGGGCGTGCCATTTTCCAAAGCGTTTCTCAATATCGTCCATTTCATCTTTCAATTCCATTCCGTTCATATCCGGATAGGCCGAAAAATCGCCCTGAAACCAAAGTTTTTGCTCCGGTACATTCAGATAATCGTTAATCGACACCGGAATTTTGTCTGCAATGTTTGCATAAACCGCTTTGTATGAATAATAAGTATAAAACCACCGGAAATGTTTTTGAAGCGTTTCTGCCGGAGCGACAATCGGGCGGTAATCTTCATCAAATTGTAAATTGCGGCTGATTTCTTCCGGAGAATGAAACAATTTACCGATTTTTACATTATAATCTTGCCCGACAGAATTATCCGTATTCAGAACGCTTATCTGCCAACCGGAATCCAATTGGAACAGATAGGGATTTTTTGATGGGTCACCCGACAAGAAAGCCGAATCGCCCCGGGCGTATATCTCCCTGAAAATAGAACCGTCCGGTTTAATCGTACTGATTGTTCTATAATTGGTGACACACGAAAACACACTGCCAAGCAACACTCCCGCTACAGCCAAGAGTCGCGTTATCCCGAATTTTGTTTTCTTTTGAATGTTCATAACGTTTAATATTTGATGTAATTTATTTATGGCGTTTTTGAATTAAAAGCGACAGGCTTTCTTTTCGATGAAGTATCGCTGTTTTTTCTTTGATGATTTCATCTATGGTATTGTTTTTTAAATAATTATTTGTTTTAAAAACGGTTGTTTCGCGCCTGACGGATGGTTTATTTTCGCCAATATTCCGGTACATACCCATGTCATGCAACAACAAACACAACAGCAAACTTGCGGCAATGCCCGAAACAAGGCTGAACATGCGCATTTTCCGTCTTTTTTGCCGGTAAGTTCCGTCTGTTATCCGCTCAATTTTTGAGCGGATGGATTGGGTAAGTATTTCCGGGTCACGCGGCGCCGGCAAAGTATTCCGAAACCGGTTTAAAAGACTTTCGTATATTATTTCCTGTTCTCTCATATCCTTATCCTGTTATTGAAATTAATTTTTCCCTGATTGATTTTCGCGCTAAATAAAGATTGCTTTTGATTTTTTCGGGAGGCAAGCCTGTTATCGCTGTTATTTCTGCTGTTTCCAATCCCTCAATATCGTTGAGTGTAAATACCAATTTCTGTTTGGGTGAAAGCGCTTTTGTAAAATATAAAATCAGTTCACTCAATTCTTTATTGATAATCTCAGCCTCAATATTTTCCGATGAAACCCAAGTCGGACAAGAATTAACATCTGTCTCCAGGGTATATTCCATCGAGCGAAGCCGGTCATAGCACAAATTGGCCGTAACCTTATAAATCCATGTCGAAAATTGGTATTGAGGTTTATACTTATTTATTTGTAACCAGACTTTTATGAAAATATCTTGAGTGGCATCTTCCGCCTTGTTTTCATTGCCAAGCAAGCGGAAAGCCAATCGAAAAACAAGCGGCTGATACTCGATTACCAGCAACCCGAAAGCCTTTGTGTCTCCGTGTTTGCTGCGGTCGATTAATTCTTGAATTTCCGATTGGTCCATAAAATCTTTTTGTTTATTATACGCAAATGTACGGATAAAGTCGAAAAAAACTAATGCTATTGTCCCTGTGATAAAAAAACCTTATATTTGCTCCGAAAACGGTAAAAAATTCTACAATGAAATTTTTGTTTGTAGTTCAAGGAGAAGGAAGGGGACATATCACACAAGCCATGACCCTGAATGATATATTGACGAAAAACGGACATGAAGTTGTCGCCGTTTTGGTGGGGAAAAGTAATTTCCGGGAACTTCCGGAATTTTTCACCCGAAAATTCGGTACAAAGGTACTTCGCTTTGACAGTCCGAATTTTCTTCCTGCTTCGAAAAACAAAAAAACCAATATTTGGATTAGTATTATTTATAATTTTCTCAAAGCCGGATTTTACGTTAAAAGTATTTTCTTTATCCACAAACAGATAAAAAAGAAAGAAGTGGATGTGGTCATTAATTTTTATGATTTGATGGTCGGTTTGACTTACCTGCTTTTTCCTCCTAAAATTCCATGTGTTTGCATCGCTCATCAATATATTTTCCTGCATCCCGAATACCGTTTTCCCGATACGAACAAAGTTGAATTGTGCATGTTGAAGTTTTTCACGCGGCTTACTTGTGTCAGGGCGCGGAAATTACTGGCTTTATCGACCAAAAAAATGGAAAATATTCCGGAACGCCGGATTTTTGTAGTTCCTCCTTTACTGCGGAAAGCGGTTCTGGAAACGCAAGTCAGCGATGGAAATTACCTGCACGGATATATGTTGAACGATACTTATGCCGATGGAATCATTCAGTTTCAGCAGGAACATCCCGATGTATATCTGCATTTCTTTTGGGACAGGAAAGGAGCAGCGGAAGAAACGGTCATCAATGACCACCTGTCTTTCCATCGTCTGAACGATAAACGGTTTATCGAATATATGGCCGGATGTAAGGCTTATGCAACAACCGCCGGATTTGAGTCGGTGTGTGAAGCGATGTATATGGGAAAACCCGTTCTGGTAGTGCCTACGCATATTGAGCAGGCTTGCAATGCTTTTGAGACTTCACAATTGGGGGCGGGGATTGTTGCCGGTGATTTTGATTTGGAGAAATTGCTGGAGTATATTCCTCTTTATCATAAGAAAGCTGATTTCAGGGATTGGGTTGAGCAGGCGGAGGAATATATTTTGGAAGCGTTAAGCATACATCCGATTTTTGCGAAGAAATGATTTATTTATAAAAATGAAAGATATAATTATGACACGCGACTTTTCAGACCTTCAGCAGACTGCCGAAAACAAATGGCAAGCCAGATACCACGGTAATTACGGTACTTATATCGTTAAAATCGAATTTGACGCAAACGGACAGCGAAAGAATTTTTCGTGTTCGTGTCCGAGTGACGGTTATCCGTGTAAACATATCGGATTTTTACAAACAGCTATAAAAGAGCAAATAAAACAGTTTGAAACCAAGCAAAAGGAAAACGAACTGACAGTGGAAGATATTTTGCGAAATGTTTCGCTTGACGAATTGAGGACGTTTGTTATCAAAAAGGCAAAATATGACAACGACTTGACCAAAGCCATTACTTTAGAATTTGCTGAAAAATTGAAAATATCTGCCGGAAAAACGGATGAAAATTTTTATAAATCACTTGTTGAGAGCGATTTGAATGAAGTAGAGTTTGATGAAGACGACTATTACGAATATGGCGATGAGGCTGCGGAACCCGATTTGAGCATTTTGGGCGAGTGGCTCAGGAAGGCAAACGATTTTGTCAAGCAACAAAAATACGATGACGCATTGTTGGTTTGCAAAGCCGTTATTGAAGCATACGCCGATTGGTACGAAGAGCTGGACGACGAGGCACGTGATTATGTTTACACCGATTATCAAGAAGGTTTTTTTGAAATTTTGGCGGAAATGACAGTAAATAAGCAAATTGACAAACGCTCGCTTTATGAATACTGCAAACAGGAATTATCAGATGAGAAATATTGCGGCAACATACACAATAGATTTTACGACTTGATGGCATTGTTGGCTAATTCTGTAAATCCGGACGAATTTATTGAGCTTCAAAAAGAATTATTGAAAAAAGTCACCAATAAATCTTCTTATGAGGCAGAAAAAATTGTGAAGAGACTGTATAATTTCTATTTGTCCAATAATCAAAAAGATAAAGCAGAAGAATTGACGGAAGAAAATTTACAAATCGAACATTTTTGTAAATTGGCGATTGAGAAACGCATTGCCGAAAAACGCTATCATGAAGCCAAACAACTGATTTCTAAATTCAAGGAAACAGAGAGTTATTATAACGAAAGCGATTGGAACGAATATTTGCTGACCATTGCTCAAGAAGAAAAAGATATTCCCGAAGTGCGCACGATAGCTTTTGGATTTATCAAGAATCGTTTTGATAATAAATACTATAAAATTTACAAATCAGCATTTTCATGCGAAGAATGGGAAGAAGAATTTGAAAACCTTTACAAACATTATGATAAACAGGAAAAATCATGGTATCAGGAACGATATAATATTCCGAATCTTTTACTCGCAGAAAATCATATCGCGCGATTGTTAAATTATATCGAAGCGCACCTTTCAGCAGAGATTATAGAAAAATATCACAGCCATTTTTTAGAAAAATATCCTGAAAAAACATTGGAATTATTCCGAAAAGCCGTTGATGTGTACGCCGACGCCAATGCCGGCGAAAGAAGTTATGAATATGTGTGTCGGCTGTTAAAACTAATAAAGGACATTCCAAATGGAGATAAAGTTGTATTGCAAATGATTGATAATTATAAACTTAAATATAAAAGACGACCTAAAATGATGGAATTATTAGGGAAAGTGAACAGGTAGTTTTCCGGAGAAATCTTGCATAAATGTTTCAAAACTTGCTCTCATTCTTTCCGGCATGGAATAATTGACCTTGTTATCAAAAGAAAGCTGATTTTCGGGATTGGGTTGAGCAGGCGGAGGAATGTATTTTGATTGCTCTTTCTACTTTTCCAAATTTTTTACTATTTCAGCTGTGATTTGTTTTAGCCCTGTGTCGTATGCCTTTCGTCCTGCGCGGTCATAGTCGAGTGCACCGCCTTTGAGGTCGGTGAAGTTGTTGTTATATATTTCTTTGCCTGTACGCAGTTCTATAAGCGAAATTTCAGCATCCAAATATGAAAAATAAATACCGTCAACTTCGCTGCCTTTTCGGGTAGAGGTATTAATATTCAGTATCCAATCCGCTTCGTTTGGGTTATCGGTAAAACTGCAACCGTGTTCCGAGAGTTCTGCTTTGAGTTTTGGGGCAAGAATATGAACTTGTTTTCCAAAGTTTGTTTCTTTGGATTGAACAAAAACAATGATTGCTGCTTGTAAACGTGAAAGCGCTTGAATAACCGTTGATTTAAATGCTAATGTTTCAGGAATTTGAGCGTATTCCGGCTCATTGCCTTCGATAGCAATGAGTAACGATTGCGAAAAGTTGAGTTCATCGAACAACGGAAGAATTTCTTCGAAAGTTCGTTTCGATTTTCCTTTATTTCCGGTTGCTTCAAATTGTTTTGCATTGTTTACGGCGGTTTCGATTTTTTGCAGGATAAAGGAAATATTGGCTTTGTACCAGCCTTTTACCTCACTTTTTTCGGCGTATGCCAGTGCATAGCCCGTTTGTGAAGTTTTGTCGTAGTAGTATTCTGTTTTTAAGCCGTTGATTTCGGCATTGGCAAAAGAAGTGGTCGTGGCGGTGTAATCTTCGCTGTAAATGCCGTTTTGTTCGGATTTGTGCAATGCTTTGATACTTGAAACCTGTACTTTTATACTTTCAATTAATTCTGATTTTGCGCTTGCTTTCAATGACTTAATAAATGTTGGTGTTTCGACACCCTTGTTGGTGGAAAATCCGGTAAGATATTCTGTTTTAGGGTAATATTCGCTGTTGATTATCCACATTGGTTTTTGGGCAAAAGCAAATGAGGCAACGAATAAAAACAATACTGTTGTTAAATTTCGTTTCATTTTCAGTTGGATATTTTAAATTCGTATCCGAAGCCGCCTTTTGTGTAGTCAAAAACAACACGGTTTTTAGTTCTTGTATTGACTTTGAACGATTTGGAAGACACGACGCCTGACCACTCGACACGAATTTGATGTTCACCTGGACTATTATCGTTAAAATTAATTGAAAAACCTCCGTTTAGCGTTCCTCCACCAATAAATTTGTCGTCTATGTAAATTTTAGCATCGGGATTTTTGCCGTTTTTCACACCTGCAAATATTATTGAAATTTCTGTTCCTTCGGGTGATTTTTTTGATGACGAAACTGTAAAATCTGTGCTTTCTTCTTTATTCATACTTTCGGCAAACTTTTCTTTTTGGGATTTTAAACCACCTAAAACAGTGTTAATTCCTGCCTTAAAAACATTATCTTCTTTGTCCTCTTTTTTCTTGTCTTTTGTCGTTTTCGAAAGAATTTTAGGTTGTTCTATGCCGATAAGATCGAAAGTGAGTGGAGTAATTATATCAAGAATATCCATTTGACCCACCAATTTTGATTTTTGATTTTCAATGTTGGCGCTTTCCACATCAATCATCTTTAAAGAAAGCATTCCTTTCTCGCTGTATGATGACAAGACACACAATATAACTTTGTCTGCACCTGCAAGTTTCCCAAGTTCACTTACTTGACTTTCGTTCACGGCTCCGGAATTGGAAAATTTTTGTTCTTTCAAGATTTTATCTATCAATGAACGTTCGATAATTATGTATTTTCCTGTTTCTACTATGGAAGTGCTGACCATTTCGCGCACAATTACGCCGGTGCCTTCGTCGAATGATTTTCCCGAAATGGTGGGATCAAATACAGCTATGCGCAATTTGGATTCTTGTGCAATAAGGATTTGCACAAACAGCAACAAACACATAGAAATAATGAGTGAAAATTTATTCATATCGAAACAGATAGACCCTGTCGTTTTTATTGCAAAAAACGACAGAGTGATTGTGTTTTTTTTAGAAAATGTAACTTACTCCCAAGAATGGAGTTATTAATTTTTCTCCGTAACCGGAAACATCTGTAAGACCATATTTAGCACCTATTTCGATCTTAAAGCGATTGATGTTGACTCCGTACATCACGGCTATACCTGCGTCAAAATCATTGGCAACAGTTCCGCCCTCGTAACCAATGTTACTATCAATGGATTCCGAAATTTTGTACCCTACATAAGGACCTGCCTGTAAATAGGTCTCTATCTTACCCAGCGGAACTCTATAGCCAAGATATGCAGGGACTTCCAGATAACTTAATGAGATATATTCGAAGGTTTTCATACTGAACAAAGCAGCAGCATTCAAATACAATTTATTATTCAGTGAAAAATATGCAGTTGGACCAATCTCAAATCCGAATTTTCCAGATAGACTTTCACTATCACTTGTCACTATTGGAGCACCCATTCCCGCGCGTATTCCCCACACTGTTTGCGCCTTTGCGCTTCCCACACTGATTATCAGTATGGCAACTAAACTTAATAATACTTTTTTCATTGTTTAAAATTATTTTAAAAATTAATAAAAATTGAATTTCTATTCTTATTTTGAAATCTTATCCATTTCGCTATCAAAAATCTTCCGAAATTTTTCACGCTCATAAATCGTTTCAACTTTCCGGTTTACCTGCGCTTTTCGGTCAATGGCGTCAAATACTTCGGTTTTGGCGGCTTCCACAGCCATATAAACCTTGTACATCCCGTCGGCGGTTTTCATCGTTTTGCTGCACGAAACCCGCACATTGCTTAACTCCTGCTGCACCACTTCCCGCGAGAGCGTTTCAAAAGTTTCGGCATAGTCGGCAGGCGACTGTCCGGCATCATTTACATAGCGTTCCGAAACACGCTTTGTAACTACCGAAATTCCGGTTGCCAACGCTTGATTGGCGTTCATTCGGGCTTTTTCGCGGGCGGTATTCAGGTCTTTGCTTTGTCCGATGCCTTGTCCGCGAAAAAAGTTTTTGTCGGATACCTGATCATCACAGGGAACGATCACTTCCTTTTCTTGTTCCACTTTGGCAACCGGTTTTGCACCTCCACAAGAAGTAAAGCTTATCCCGGCCAACAAAGAGAATACCAAAAATAAGAGATTTAATTTATGCATACGTTTGTTGTTTGTTAAATAAGTTAAAATCGGCCGCTAAGGTAATATGTAAATTTTTATTAATCAAATAGTTATATGGTAAATTTCACCTGTTTTTACAGTAGATTTCACCAAGTTATATGGTAAATTTTGCCATTTTTATTTTAGAAGTTCTGAATATGAGGTAAAAAAATCGTGTTCCAATATTTTAGATATTTTCAGTAATAAGCCGGAATAAATGTGTTGTTGTGACAGCGTTTTATGCAAATTACTGCTATCGCAACCTAATTTTTTGGCAAGCCAAGAGATACTTCTCTCTTTTTCTTTGATTTTTTCTCGTATCAAATTTCCGATATGAAATTCTTCCTCTATCATAGTCTTTAGTGTCATTTTCTTCACTCATAGGCAATAAAAAAACGGACTTACATTATCCGCTATTGAGGTCGTGAGAAAGTACCCTTGAACCAAATAAGTAAGCCCGCATTTCTGCGGGCGTTTTAACTTATTCCTGGTCTTTTTTGAAATTTCTCACGTTTCAATAGCAAGAATATAGCAAAACGCTATTTCTAATATGTCTTTTACGTATTTTTACGCAGTTATTTTACCATAAGTAATTAATTTATTGTTTTACCCAGTTTTCAATTTTTATGTTTGACAAACGATTGAGATGCTTTTCATTATCAGTAACTAAAATCATGTCGTTTACAATAGCAGTAGCACCGATTAAAAGATCTATATCGTCAATTAATTTGCCTTGTTTCCTCAACACAGCTTTTTCTCTTGCATACTCTTGCAACACGTTAGTTATAGGAATAACAGTAAGAAGGTCAACAAGACCTTCGACCTTTTCTCTATTTTTCTTAGAATTATATTGGTCACATTCAACTCCATACAGCAATTCGCCAACGGTTATTTCTGAAATAAAACAATTGTCAAGTCCTTTTTCAAGAATTTGCTTTACAAGCGATTTTTTGCCACGCAAGAAAAAAACACAAATATTGGTATCTAACAAATAATTAGCCATAAATTATAATTCTTCCAAGATTCGGGTTTTGCCTGAAGTACGACTATTGTAAATTTCAGCAATAATTTCTTCTGCCGACTTGTCGGATTCCCAAGCGCCGAATAATTTCATGAATCTTTCTTCTCTTGTTTCCTTTTTTGTTTCTGTTATTGTAATGGGAGAAACAATAATTTCAACCTCCCTTCCATACCATTCTTTTGGAATGGTAACCGGAACAACATGGTTATGCTCTGTTGGAGTAAATATCTGTCTATACATAATTTTTTTATATTTAATCAACTACAAAAATAGTATATTGTTTTGAGAACGACAAAAAAGACCGTTTTTAATTTACTCAAACCGACTCTGATTCCACTTAAATACAACCGGCGTATCTTTCAAATAAGGCAGGACTTTTTCTCTGTCTTCGCCATTCAAATATTGCGGCGTATTGTAATATTGCAATAACTCACGACTGTCCGGATTGTAGCGGAATTGCATCAGCAAAATATCCGAAGGAATCAGTGCATTTCGTACTTTTTGTTCGTCGGGATTGACGCTGTTTTTGATAAACTGCGCTTTTCCTGCCGGCGTAATAAACACATCATTATTCAGCTTTTTCCAGTTGACGGTGTAAAACGCTACATTACTGTCGCAAAACGGCGCACAAACGGTGCGGATAAGACAAATGATTTTCGAATCGTTTATCATTTGAAGAGCAATTAACTCCAAACTACTTTTTCCTTCCAGAATCTGCATGTAATCATCAGTCATGCGAACGAGGAAACAGGAATCGCCCATTTGATTTTCGACGGCTGCCGTCAATCCGACTTTATACGCCTCTACTAATTCCAGACGATTTATCTCCGTCAATGTCAGCAACATGGATTCCGGCATGGATATAAATAGCTTTTCCGCCGTTTGCGCCGGCAAGAAAAACGGTAAACAGACAAACAGAAATAGTGTTGAAATTATCTTTTTCATCTTTAAGTAAATTGACTGCAAAGGTATCAAAAATTTTCCATCATGCGCTCGATAATGTCCACAACTTTATATCCGTCATGAGCATTGGTCGCGATTTCAGCTCCCGTATTTTTCAATACATTAACCACATTTTCAATCACATAATGATGATTCTGCGCCGAACCTTTGTAAGTTCCGTAATCGTTTCCCGGATTGGTTGGCGGCAATACCGGCATTTCGTAGTCTTTTACGTGGCAATATTCTACTTCGTTCATGTATTGGCCACCGATTTTAATCGTCCCGTTTTCGGCAATAATCGTTACTGAACTCTCGAAGTTTTTATCATAAATGGAAGTGGAAAAATTGAAAACGCCCATTCCGCCTTTGATAAATTCAAAGGTAACGATTCCGGAGTCTTCAAAATCGGTTAAATGTTGATGGCTGAAGTCGGCAAAGCGGGAGCGGATGTTGTGAATATCACCGAACAACCAGTACATCAAATCGATAAAATGCGAAAATTGGGTAAAAAGCGTGCCGCCATCCAAAGTTTTGTCGCCATGCCAAGGACTGCTGTTGTAATACCGTTCATCCCGGTTCCAGTAACAATTGATTTGCACTAAAAATATTTTCCCTAATTTACCGGAATCCACCAGATTCTTAATCCAAGCCGAAGGCGGAGAATAGCGGTTTTGCATTACACAGAAAATTTTTTTTCCGAATTTTTCTGCGGTGGAAAGAACGAGGCCGGCTTCCTTTGTGTTCAAAGCCATGGGTTTTTCGATAACCACATGATGTCCGGTTTGCAGGCCTTGAACAGCCATTGGAGCATGCAAGCCGTTGGGCGTGCAAATGTTTAACACATCAAAGGCAATGCCGGATTTTAATAAATTGTCCAAAGACGGGAAACAGGGTGCCGGGTGAAAGGTAGAAGGTGAAAGGTGAAGGGATTCGGCGGGTAGAATGTCGCATATAGCAACCAATTCCGCTTCCGGATTCCGTTCAATCATTTCAAGATGCCGCTTGCCGATATGTCCGCAACCGATTACAGCAAACCGTATCCTTTCGCCTTGCACCTTTTGCCTCGTACCCGGCGCCTTACCTGTTTCCATACATTTGTTCGTAATATTTCTGATAATCGCCGGAAGTTACTTCTTCTACCCAGTCCTGATTTTCGAGGTACCAGCGAATCGTTTTGACGATTCCGTCTGCAAATTTCGTTTCGGGATACCAGCCCAGTTCGGTGGTAATCTTTGTCGGGTCAATGGCGTAGCGTTGATCATGTCCCAAACGGTCTTTGACGAAGGTGATCAGGTCATCGTTAAGCCATGAGAGGTCAGGGGAAGAAAATTTCAAGGCTTTGCCGTATTCGGGATTTTCTTCCAATAATCTTCGAATAGTCGCTATGGTCAGTTTTACGATGTCGATATTTTTCATCTCGTTGTGGCCGCCGACGTTATAGACTTCTCCCGTTCGTCCCCGGAGCAATACCGAATCAATGGCTTTACAGTGGTCTTCGACGTACAGCCAGTCGCGCACGTTGGAGCCGTCGCCGTAAACCGGAAGTTTTTTGCCTTCCAGAATGTTTTTGATAATCAACGGAATCAGTTTTTCAGGAAAATGATACGGCCCGTAATTATTTGAACAACGAGTGATATTGACGGGCATTTTGTACGTTTCGGAATAGGCAACAACGATTAAATCGGCGCCTGTTTTGGAAGCAGAATACGGACTGCGCGGATCCAAAGGCGTTTTCTCGGTAAAATAACCGGTTTCACCCAAGCTGCCGTAAACTTCGTCGGTGGAAACTTGCAGATATTTCACACCTTCCCGGTAAATGGGATAACCTTTTTCGTCTTTTCCGACAGTCCAAAACTTTTTGGCTGTATCGAGCATGTTTTGCGTACCTAAAATATTGGTTTGCAGAAATAATTGCGGATTTTCGATGCTGCGATCCACATGACTTTCGGCGGCAAAATTGACTACAAAATCAATCGGATGTTTTTCAAAAATACTTTGGACGATTTGCGGATCGACGATACTTCCTTTTACAAATTCCACTCTTGGATCTTTCAAGTCGTCTTTGATTGTTCCCAAATTACCTGCATAAGTCAGGTCGTCCAATATAACCAATTGAATATCGCTGTGTTCCTTCAGGATATATTTCACGTAATTGGCTCCGATAAATCCGGCTCCTCCGGTTACTAAATAATGCTTCATGTTTCAATTAATTTGAATTAAATAAAATACGCCTGTTGTAAAAAAATCGCGAAGATACGGAATCGAACCGATCATTTTCGATTGTTTCCGCACTTTCATATTGAATTTGTATTCGTAAATCGGATTGATCAAATAATAATATTTGTCAATGATTTTGTAACCTGCATTGATTGCCATTTTCTCGAACCGTTCGATAGAAATTCCGGTTTTTTTTATATCAAGAAGTCCGTCCGGTGTTTCCTTGAATGTTTCCAGAATCGCTTTATACACCGGCATCGGCAACAAATGAAAGTAAGGCAGCCGGGACAAAATTTTACTGCGACAAATTTGTTGATGTCCTCCGAAAGGCATTTGCCAAGGCGGAAAACCGAAATAAATAGCGCCTCCCGGAAGGAGCAAATCTTTCATTTTTTCCATCAACCGTTCCTGGTGAGGAATATGCTCAATAACATCTTTCAGGATGATTAAGTCAAACTTTCCATTCAATTCGGTTTCGGGATCTATCTGATAAATATCTTTGAGAGCGATTATCAACCGTCCTGATTGGATATAATCAGCCAATTTTTTTCTTGCAAAATTCAAAGAATTGGAATCTATATCAACGCCTGCACCTTGATATCCCCGTTCTAAGAAAGCAGCCAAAACACCGCTTGATCCGCAACCGATTTCCAAAACCCTGGCATTGGGTTTAAGGGTATAAGTTTTCTCGATGAAAGGAATTACATATTCGTTGCAGTTTGTTTTCTGCATCTGAAAATACCGTTCACTGTCTGTGTGAAAATCGTACATCTAACTGATTTTTAAACAATTAAAGAAAGAATATATTTTCCGTAATCGGTTTTATCCAACTCTTTTCCTAATTTTTCCAATTGGGTATTATCGATCCATCCTTTTCTCCAAGCGATTTCTTCGATACAGGAAACATAAAAACCCTGTCGTTTTTGAATCGTTTCCACAAAGTTGGAAGCTTCCAACAGGCTGTCGCTGTTGCCGGTATCCAACCAGGCAAAACCCCGTCCGAAAATTTCTACTTTTAATTTTCCTTCTTCCAGATAAGTCCGGTTCAAATCGGTGATTTCGTATTCTCCTCGCGCCGAAGGTTTTAATGCTTTGGCTCTTTCTATTACCGAATTATCGTAAAAATACAGTCCCGGAACCGCATAATTGGACTTGGGTTTTTCGGGTTTTTCTTCGATGGAAAAGACATTCCCCAATTCGTCAAATTCAACCACTCCATAAGCCCTGGGATCTTTCACTAAATAACCGAAAATACAAGCGCCGTTTTCTACTGCTTTGGCTCTTGCAAGAATACCGCTAAGCCCTTGCCCGTAGAAAATGTTATCGCCCAGAATCAAACAGGCCGGTTGGTTGCCGATAAATTTTTCACCCAAGACAAAAGCTTGAGCTAATCCGTTGGGTTTTTCTTGAATGATGTATTCGAACTGCATACCCCAGTTTTCTCCCGTACCCAGTAATTCCTTGAACATGGGTAAGTCACGCGGCGTAGAGATAATCAATACTTCTCTGATTCCGGCCAACATCAAGGACGATAGAGGATAGTAAATCATGGGTTTATCATATACCGGCATGATTTGTTTGGAAATAGCTTTCGATAGGGGATATAAACGGGTGGCGCTTCCGCCGGCTAAAATAATTCCTTTCATACGTAAATAATTTGTTTTTTTAATGGTCGTATGGAACCGGTTGGATGAAATTTTATATGATTATCCGCAATCATAAATTTATCATACCGGTTTCATATTCAGATTTCTTTTAGTGATTTTCCAACTTTATCTTTTTCGGATAATTTTAACAGCGATTGATCAATCGGAAATTGAATAGCAATGTCCGGGTCGAAACAATTCAGCGTTCTTTCGGAGGAAGGAGAATAGCCATTGTCCACTTTATAAGAGAAAACGGCGGTTTCACTCAGAACGAGAAAGCCGTGTGCAAAACCTCTGGAAATGAAGAATTGCCTTTTGTTTTCATCCGATAACTCAACCGCATAATATTTTCCGAAAGTAGGGGAATTTTTACGAATATCTACCGCAATATCCCATACTTTTCCTTGAATCACTCTCACCAATTTCGCTTGGGCGGCATCACCTTCCTGATAATGCAATCCGCGAAAAACCCCGTAAGAAGATTGGGACTCGTTGTCCTGTATAAAATCAACTTTGGCAATTTGTTGCTCGAATGACTCTTTTTTATAAGTTTCCATGAAATAACCCCGTGAGTCTGCAAAGACTTTGGGTTCTATAACCCACAAACCGGCTATTTCTGTTTTAATGTATTCCATAAATTACTGTTTGCATATATTTGGCAAAGATACGCAAATAATATTAAAAATACACATTCACCGTCGCAATTGATTCACCCGTAGTCCAGTCTGATCCTTCTTTTACCAAACGCATGGCTTCCCAATCGGCCAAAGGACACAGTGATTTAGCGATATGAATGTTATACGGACGGCCGTTTTTGTCAATGGAAAACGTTAGCGTAACAACACCGGTTGCATTCTTACATTCTTCATCTGTCGGGCGGATAAGATGGGCTTTCAGATATTCGTTGTAGGCTTTGAAACCGGTGACCGGTTGAGGAATCGAAATGGTATCGACGATCAAGATCTTTTTTTCGGCTAAATCTACGTTAACCGGCGAGTCTTCTTTGAGATTCAAGACCTGTAGTGCTTTTATTTCTTGCTCATTTGCCGGTTTTTCGGCTTGAATCATTGTTGTTTCTATTTGCTTATCATACGCATAGGAATAATCTTGTGGTTCGTATTCAGCTGAAAGAGAATCGGTAGTCGCCTGTTCTTCCAAGTTTTCCAAAGCCATTGTATCCAATGGTTTTGAAATACTTTCCGCCACAAGTAAAGTTTCCGGTTCACTGAATTGATTCCATAAAAAATATCCTCCTCCGGCTATACCGATGATTAAAAGAATAGTTGCCGCGATACTCCAATGGTGTAAAGCAGAATTTGAGGAGCGGGTTTGGGCGGAAACTTTGTTTTGCATTCTTTTTACCCGGACTTCATGTTCTTCGCGGATTTTATCGTAACCTTCCATTGCTTCGGCCAAAAAAGGGTCTTCCATCGCTTTCCGTTCGAGGCGATTGATTTCAGTTCCTTTTCTGATTCCTTGTATGTAACGAATTAAGTTCATTGACCGTTTTTTTCAATACAAATTTTCAAATTCCGTTTTCCGTTTTGAATATAACTTTTCACTTGTTTCAAATTATATTCCGTACCATCGACAATATCCGCGTATGACATTTCTTCCATAAAAAAACGAATAATCGCAATGCGTTGCTCAACAGGAAGTTTTTTTATACAACGCTTCAACAAGTCCTTTCTTGTGTTGTCGTTATTATCTTCATCAAATAGATGCAAAATTTCGTCCGATTCCATAATTTCAGTATTGAAATCTACGATTATTTCCTGATTTTCTTTCCGCAATATCTGCAAACAATGGTTTTTCATCACCGAATAAATCCATGTGCGAAAGACGGAAATATCATATTGTGTGATTTTCGGAAGCAAATGCTCAAAAAGTTGCATCACCGCATCTTCCGCATTGCCGGCATCATTCAGGTATTTCAAGCCGATACCGTAGAGCAAGGGAATATACCGGTTGTATAATTCCCCGAAATATTCGGTATTTCCTGAATCTTTATAGCGGCTCAGGATGTCTTCATCCGACAGTACGGATATGTTTTTTCTTCTAAGCAAATGAGATTTTTCACAAAAGTATAAAAAAATATTGTCCTTATTATGGAATTCGGGAAAATATTGCATCTATTGAGAAAAGAATTATTCATATTAAATTTTTAAAGTTATGAAAACAAGAAGAATTGAAGCAATTGTGCTTTTCGGTTTAGCAGCAATGGCATTTTCGTGTGTTAGTTCCAATACACAAAAAGAAGCAGTAGAAGACGAACAAATAAGTGAAATCATCGTGCAGAATGAACAAATGCCTTTAGTGGAGACTGTTCCGATGCGTTACGAAGAAGTTCAAAGAATGGATTTGGAGGAACACAAAATGGTGGTGGTTCGTGAACAGGAAATTTCTTCCCCTTCAATGGCAATAAATTATGATGCTGTTCAAGAGGAAGAATACAATACGACGATGGAAAATAGTTTCAAATATACCCAAGACGCTCCGCTTTCTACATTTTCGATTGATGTAGATGTCGCTTCTTATAGCAACATGCGCCGTTTTATCAATCAAGGGCAACTTCCTCCGGCTGACGCTATCCGCACGGAAGAATTAATCAATTATTTTTCATACGGTTACGAAAAACCTGCCGGCAAAGACCCGGTAAAAATTTCGGCGGAAGCGGGTGAATGTCCTTGGGATGCAAGCCACCGTTTAGTTCGCATCGGAATCAAAGCCAAGGAAATAGCAAGCGAAAAGTTACCGGCGTCCAATCTGGTGTTTTTGATTGATGTGTCGGGTTCGATGGAAGGACCTACTCGCTTGGGATTGGTGAAATCGTCATTGAAACTGTTGATCAATAATCTGCGGGAAAAAGACCGGGTTGCAATCGTGGTTTATGCCGGTTCGGCCGGAGAAGTTTTGCCATCCACTTCCGGCAGTAACAAGCAAAAAATCCGCGAAGCGCTTGATAACCTGAGTGCCGGTGGTTCGACGGCAGGTGGCGCGGGTATTCAATTGGCTTATAAGATTGCCAAAAAGAATTTCATCGAAGGCGGGAATAACCGGATTATCCTTTGTACTGACGGTGATTTCAATGTAGGCGTTTCTTCCGTCGGAGGTTTGGAAAGTTTGATTGAAAAAGAACGTAAATCGGGCGTATTCCTCACCGTATTAGGCTATGGAATGGGTAATTACAAAGACAATAAAATGCAGACATTAGCCGAAAAAGGAAACGGTAATCACGCTTATATTGATCATTTGCAGGAAGCCAACAAAGTATTGGTCGGTGAATTCGGCGGAACCATTTATACGGTAGCCAAAGATGTAAAACTGCAAATTGAATTTAATCCGAAATATGTACAGGCTTATCGTTTAATTGGTTATGAAAGTCGTTTGTTGAAAGATGAAGATTTCAACGACGATACCAAAGATGCCGGTGAAATGGGCGCAGGACATAATGTAACCGCATTTTACGAAATAGTTCCCATCGGCGTGAAGTTCAATAACGCAGGAAGTATAGATCCCTTGAAATACCAAAAAAACAAGACTTCCAAACCGGTTGCGCTTACAGGTTCGGAAGAATTATTAACTATCAAACTTCGCTACAAAGAACCGGATGGAAACAGTAGTAAGAAAATTGAATTGCCGGTGACTGACCGGCAAGGGGATAATGTTTCTTCCGATTTTCGTTTTGCGGCAGCGGTTGCGATGTTCGGGCAGCTTTTAGGCGATTCGCAATACAAAGGTAATGCCGGCTATGATAAAGTAATTGCGCTTGCAAAAACCGGCTTGAATAATGATGAGCAGGGTTATCGGAGGGAGTTTGTGCGGTTGGTGGAAACGGTGAAAGGGATGGGGAAACATGAATGAAAAAAAAATCCGATTGCTGTTTCAAGGCAGGGCAAACGCATTTAAATTTGTCAATTTTCTTAGGAAAAACATAAATTTGTAGCAAGCAGAACCTTATTCTAAACCTTAAATCAAACAAAACAACCTTCTATGTTGTAATCCAAATTTCCGAGCGTTATTTAAATTTATTTAACAGTTTGTATTAATATTAAATTTAAATATTACCTTTGTATCCAGGGAGTTGAAGAAGAAGCAGGCTCTGCTGGGGAGCAACCTGTCAGCAATAAATTCCCTGTGTTACGCTGTAACTCGTTTTCAAAGAGGCGGTTTTTAAACTGTCTCTTTGATTTTTCAATCAGTTACAGACAACACTTTATGGCTAAGAAAACCCATTGCCCATTCGGGTTATTATAGCCGGTTTTAATAAATATGCTTAAACAACCTTCTATCAGTAGATGCCTGATTATCCGTGAAGATAAATCAAGACTACAATTTCCCGTTTCAATTTAGAGCAATAAAGAGCCGCACTCTTAGTAAAGCAAGCTTATTAAGGAATCGTCAATAAATAAATCTAACAATTAGGTTGAATACAATAGTTCCAATCACTGTGAAAACTACTTCTTATTATCTTGCATTTTGCCAGTTCCTCATCGCTAATTTTTATACCAGTTTCATATTGTTTTTCATCAAGAACGGCTTTTACAGTCAAACCTGTTTCTGTGGTTGTTGCACCGATTAAACCTAAAATTACCAACAAACTTTCTAATGGTTTTCCGCGCCAATTAATTGATATATAATAAAATAGGCGGTGTTCTATTTTATTCCACCTGCTTGTTCCGGGCGGAAAATGACTGACGCATATTTTCAAGCCTGTTTCGTTGGCAAAAGTCT
>BNTV01000007.1 GCA_025996865.1 Bacteroidia bacterium | reverse complement strand
GGCGATGAATCATGAAGGGCATGATATGGCTCCGTGGTTTAATAAACAGGGGATTACCTATATTGTACTTAAATACCGTATGCCCAATGGACACCCGGAAATTCCGCTGTCGGATGCAGAACAAGCCATTCGTATCGTCCGCCAACATGCGGAAGAATGGCGCGTGGACAAAAGCAAAGTAGGAATCATGGGCGCTTCGGCAGGTGGACATCTGGCTTCTTCACTCGCCACACTGTATGGTAGCCCTGATACCCGTCCCGATTTTCAGATTTTGCTCTATCCTGTCATCAGCATGAAAGGAGATGCAAGCGGTATGTTGTTTGGGAAAAATCCTACCGAAGACTTGAAGACAAAATATTCCGCCGAATTGCATATAACGAAAGATACGCCGCCTGCATTCATCACCGTTTCTTCCGACGACCGGTTGGCGCCTCACAGTATATTGTATTACCAAGCGCTTTTGGAAAACAAAATTCCCGTAAGTTTGCACGCTTATTCAAACGGAGGGCACGGTTGGGGATTTGGCGATAATTTTCTTTACAAACGTCAATGGACGGAAGAACTTGAAAAATGGTTGAGGTTGTTATAGTAGCATCGTCATTATAAGGGCGAAGCCCGAAGCAATCCGGAACAAGGCAGATGGATTGCTTCGCTACGATCGCAATGACGGCAGTAAAAATTAGAATAAAATGAAAAAGACAATAAGGAATACACAAGGGCATGATTATCCCCATCCCTTTAGGGATGATAGCTCGGTAGTTTTCTACCAAGCTATTCGGGAAGATCCATACGTTTTAATGATTAAAAAATAATTACTATGTTTCAGCGATTGTGTCTTCTTTTTTTGTTCGCAGGAATCGGTTGTTCTGTTCGGGGGCAATCGCTTACTGTTACGCCGGAACATCAATTGGCGTATCGCACGTATGAGAATGGCGACCGGATTCCGGATTATTCCTTTTGCGGGTATCAAGCCTCGGAAAAAGCAATACCGGATGTTGCGGCTGAGGTAATCGTTGCTTGCAAAGACGGCGATGCCACCGAACGTATTCAGCGTGCGATTGATTATGTTAGTTCGTTGCCGGCAGGCGCCAACGGTTTTCGGGGTGCCGTCCAACTTGAAAAAGGGACGTATCGGATAGCCGGTAGTTTGCTGATAAATACTTCGGGCGTTGTGTTGCGAGGTCGTGGATACGACGAAAACGGCACGGTACTTATTGGCACAGGAACCAATAGAAATACGCTTATTCGGATTGCAGGTGTCAACGACCGGATGTTGGAAGACAGTATTCCGATAACAGGAAAATACTTGCCGTTGAATAGTTCGGAACTTCCACTTTCGTCCAATCACAAATTGAAAGTTGGCGATAAAATTGTCATTACCCGTCCTTCCACTGCCGAATGGGTCAAATCCACAGGCGCAGATAAAATTGGTTTTTATGTGGACTATCAACTCAATCATTGGCTGCCGGGCGATTTTGATTTGCAGTGGGAACGCACCGTAACTGCCGTTACAGCTACTTCGGCAACGATTGATGTTCCGCTAACTAACGCTTTGGATGCTGATTATGGAATGGGCTACGTCAGCCGTTGCAAATGGGATGGGCGTATTCGCCAAGTGGGCGTGGAAAATTTGCGTTGTGTGTCGGAATATAATACCCGGAATCTAAAAGACGAAAATCATCGCTGGATGGCTATTACAGTCGAAAATGCGGAGGATGGTTGGGTACGTCGTGTGACCGGCGAACATTTTGTGAGCAGTATTGTTGCTCTTTGGGAAAGTGTCAGACGGTTTACGGTAGAAGACAGTAAAAGCTTGTATCCTGTGGGAGAAATCGGCGGTTATCGGCGATATGCTTTTCAAACTTTGGGACAACAGACACTTTTTCAACGTTGCTATGCCGAATACGGATATCACGATTTTTCGGTCGGATTTTCGGCAACAGGACCTAATGCTTTCGTACAATGTTATGCTTATCGGGCACACGATTTCAGCGGAACGCTGGGCGGTTGGGCTAACGGGGTTTTATTCGACCGTGTAACGGTAGATGGTGCACCTTTGAAAATCACTTACCGCGATGTGGATGGACAAGGCGGCGGATGGAGCGGCGCCAATTCCCTTTGTTGGGAATGTCGCGTACCGCAATTGCATCTGATGACTCCTCCGGGAGCGCATAATTGGGCGTTCGGAACTTGGGGACAGGGCTATGGCGACGGTTCGCACGAAATGCCGCGCACGTTTATGAAACCCAAGAGTTTTTATTACGCACAGTTGGAAGCCCGAACAGGCAAAAAATCCATCGAAAACGATAAGGTATATTCCTTGCATGATCTTCCGCTCGAAAAAACAGACCCTGCATATACCGCACGGATGAGCAAACGTTCCGAACAACCGGAATTGATTATGGACAAGTGGATAGATACGATTACAGCGCATTATCCTCTAAATCCTGCAGTCACAAAAATAAAAGAGATTGACAACATTGCTTGGAAGAATACAAAAACGCAAGAACAATCAACGATTCATCATCCCATTACAATAGAAAAAGGAATCATCCTGCTTAATGGAAAACCCTTGACCGGACGTGTACAGCGAACAGCACTTTGGCGCGGGAACACTCGCCCCAGCGGTATTCGAGAGGCAGGAGTGCATCTGTCGCGATTTGTTCCGGGACGAACAGGAAAGGGTTTAACAGATGATTTGGATTCGGTTGCAGCCTATTTAAAAGGAAGAAATATCGCTGCATTGAATCATTTTCCCGCTTTGTGGTATGAACGCCGAAGAGACGATCATGGACGTTCCCGAAGGGTAGATGCCGACGTATGGGCGCCTTTCTACGAACAACCGTTCAGCCGTAGCGGTCAGAGCGAGGCTTTCGACCGCCTGAGTAAATACGACCTGAATCAATACAATACTTGGTACTGGCTTCGATTAAAACAATTTGCCGACATTGCCGACCGGGAAGGCTTGGCATTTATTCAAGACCATTACTTGCAACACAATATTATTGAAGAAGGTGCGCATTGGGCGGATTATCCCTGGCGTTCAGCGAACAATATCAACGAACTTGGATTTCCGGAAAACACCTATTATGCAGGCGATAAACGTGTATTTATGGCAGACCTGTTTTACGATATTACGAATGAAAAATTAGCCAATTATCATCGGCAAAATATTCGGAAATATTTGGATGAATTAGGCAATAATACCAATGTAATTCATCACTTGGGTGCAGAATACACAGGTCCCGCATTTTTCGTGCAATTTTGGTTGAACACGATAGCAGCATGGGAAAAAGAAAACGGCAAAGATGTGAAAACGATGTTGTCGGCAACCAAAGATGTGACGGATGCCATTTTATCGGATGCAAATTATCGGTCGCTGGTGGATATTATTGACATTCGTCAATGGCATTACCGCACAGACGGCTCGCTTTATGCACCCGAAGGCGGTGTCAGCCTTACACAACGCCAATATATCCGCATCATCGACCCGGGTGAAGATGACGCTCGCGCCGCTTATCGCGCCGTAGATGAATATCGTCGCGCCTATCCTGATAAAGCGGTAGTTTATAGTTTTAATACTATGCCTGATAGAGCACAAGCATCTTTCAATGCAGGCGGTTCTTTCTGCGGAGTGCCTCCGGTAAAAGAAGTTTCCAAGGAAAAAGCATTGGAAACCATGAAACAGGCTACTCGTTTTATGGTAGAAAAAGTGGGTTATAAAGGCGCTTACGTATGGGCGTATCTGCCCGATTTATCCCGTCGATGGGGCGAACTTGAAGCTTATCCCACAATGGGTTGGGTACAAGCACCCGGCACCGGCTCTATGGGACATTTGCTTTTGGATGCCTACCACGCCACAGGCGATGAATATTATTATGAGGCGGCTCGTGAAGTTGCCAACGCCTTGATTTGGGCGCAACTTCCCTGCGGAGGTTGGAATTATATGTTTGACTACGCAGGCGAAAATTCTTTGAAACAATGGTATGCCACCATTGGAAAACAGGCTTGGCGGATGGAAGAGTTTCATCATTATTACGGAAATGCCACTTTTGATGATGGCGGAACCATCTGTTCGGGGGAATTTCTACTTAGAATGTTTGCAGAAAAAAATGATTCTACTTTTCTTCTTCCTCTTGAAAAAACCATTCGCTTTGTGCTTGAAAGCCAATATCCTTCCGGCGGCTGGCCCCAACGTTTTCCGTTAATGTACGACCATCCTTTCCTTGGAAAAGCGGATTATACGTCATTCATTACGCTAAACGATGATGTGAGTTTGGATAATATTGAATTTCTGTTGCAATGCCAACAAGTGATTGATTTGGACAGCATCCAAGAGCCGATAAACCGGGCAATGGATTTGCTTGTTAAACTGCAAAATCCCAAACCCTACGCCGGTTGGGCAGACCAATATTTCGTGGAAACGCTGAAACCGGCTCATGCGCGTTCCTACGAGCCACAAGCAATTAATGCCTCTACTACGGTGGAAATGATATACCTCTTGCTGAAATATTATCGCTTGAGTGGGGATGCCAAATTTTTAGCGGGTATTCCGGATGCGATAGATTTCTTGGAATCTGTGAAATTTTCGGAAGAGATGGTCAAACGGGCAGGCAGGACGTGGCGGAATACAGCGGAAATTATCGTTCCCCGTTACGTGGATCCGGATACCGGAACGCCGCAAATGATTCATCGGAAAGGAAGCAATGTGGCTAATGGGCATTATTATTTCGACCAAAATCCGGAAAATACCGTCTCGCATATCGGCTCTTTTGCCAATGTTAATATTGCACAGTTACGCAATGAATTAGCCGCTGTAAAAGAAATTCCGGTCAATGAATTAACGAAAAATTCCCCTTTGTTGCACGGAAAAGAGATTGAACTTCCGCGGTTTTATACGAGGATATATAATTTTGGAGGAAATGCAGGAGGAATTCAAAATATCGTGGAAAGTTTGGATAAAGGGGGTTATTGGCTCGCTCCGCTTTCCATGATTTCAAATCCCTTCAAGGCAGTTCCGAATTTACCGGAAAGTGAAGAAACAAAATATGTAAGCACCCGCGTGGGCGATGAGTATGATACGAGTACTTATCCACCGGAAAAACCGGTCATGGGGATTTCCATGCAGACATATCTATCAAATATGATGAAGTTAATACAATATGTAAATACACCCCCAACCCCCTCAAGGGGGCTTTGAGGTAGCACAGACTCTCACTCCCCCTTTAGGGGGCTGGGGGGTAATAATAAAAACAGTTAAATAATAAAAATATGAAAAATTCAGGATTATTTCTTTTTGCATTTTTTCTATCTTCCATAGCGGTTGCCCAGGCACAACCCTTGGCTTTTCCGGGAGCCGAAGGGTTTGGACAATACACTTCCGGCGGTCGCGGCGGAAAAGTCTTGTTTGTCGATAACTTAAACGACAGTGGCGAAGGCAGTTTGCGCAAAGCCATACAGGCACATGGAGCACGTACAGTCGTTTTCCGTGTATCGGGAACGATTTTCCTTGACACCGATTTGACGATTAATAACGACAGCATCACGCTTGCCGGACAATCGGCTCCCGGCGATGGCATCTGTATCGCTAATTATCCGCTGCACATCAAAGCCAACAATGTCATTATTCGCTATATGCGTTTTCGGATGGGCGATAAAGGGCATGCGCAAGATGATGCGATGAACGGCAGCCGCCAAAAAGATATTATGATCGACCATTGTTCGTTGAGTTGGAGTACCGATGAATGTGGTTCCTTCTACGACAACGAACATTTTACTTTGCAATGGAGTATCCTGTCCGAAAGTCTGCGCAAGAGTGTGCACGAAAAAGGCGATCATGGTTACGGTGGTATTTGGGGCGGTAAAAAAGCTACTTTTCATCACAATCTGTTGGCAGACCACAGCAGCCGTAACCCACGTTTTTGCGGAGCGCGTTATCACGAATCCACCAAAGAAACGGAAATAGCTGATTTTCGCAACAATGTGATTTACAATTGGGGATTTAACAGCACTTACGCCGGCGAAAACGGACATTACAATATGGTAAACAATTATTACAAACCCGGTCCTGCTACCCAAAAAGCAGTCAGCGACCGTATCTTGGAGGCATGGCAAAGCAAAGACCACAATGGCTTTCACGATTTCGGCAACTTTTACATTGACGGAAACCGTATGGACGGAAATCCGGAAGTCACTGCCGACAACTGGAAAGGCGTGGATTATAAAACCTATATTGAAAAAGAACATGTTGATAAACATTATCAAAAAACCGATTCTCTTTATCAACGTGTCCACAGTGCAGTGCCGTTTGATTATTGGATTACAACGCAACATACGGCACAACAAGCCTACGATGCCGTATTGCAACAGGCAGGAGCGAGTTTGGTACGCGATGCGATAGATATTCGGATAATCAATGAAGTGCGCAACGGCACGTTTACTTACGGAGACAAAGGGATGATAGATTCTCAAGAACAAGTAGGCGGCTGGGTAGAATTGAAATCCTTGCCGTATCCGAAAGACAGCGATAAAGACGGCATTCCCGATGCTTGGGAAGAGGCTAACGGCTTGAATAAAAAGGACAAGAGCGATAATCAAAAGTATTCGTTCAATCCAAATTATACCAATCTGGAAATGTACTTGAACAGTTTAATTAAATAATAAGAAATAGGATGTTGAAACGAATTTTTATTTTTACAGCGGTAATAACGCTTCTCTTTGCTTGCAAACCGCAAGACAAATATGCATACGAATATCTGTATGAAAACCTTCCGTTCGAGATGCCGAAAGTGCAGAAACCTGTATTTCCGGCAACCCGAATAGAGATAACTCAATATGGAGGGGTAGGCGATGGCGTTACTTTGAATACACAAGCTTTCGCCGATGCTATCGAAGCCCTGTCCGGAAAAGGAGGAGGCACTCTGATTGTTCCTTCCGGCGTCTGGTTTACAGGCCCCATTGTTCTTAAATCGAACATCAACCTGCATTTGGAAAAAGGCGCGTTGATATTGTTCTCGACTGATATTAACGCTTATCCCATCATTGAAACATCGTACGAAGGGATTGCCGCCCGGCGTTGTCAATCGCCCCTGTCAGGACGTAACCTGGAAAATATCGCCATCACGGGCGAAGGCTCCATCAATGGTTCGGGGGAAGCATGGCGACCGTTGAAACGGGAGAAAGTTACCGAAAGTCATTGGAACAAAGTAGTGAAATCGGGCGGCGTGTTGAAAACGCCGGATTTGTGGTTGCCTTTTGAAAATGCACCCTCCATTCGTCCCGTCATGGTAAATCTGGTCGAATGTAAAAATGTGTTGTTGCAAGGCGTACTTTTTGAAAATTCGCCCAATTGGGATATTCATCCGCTGATGTGTGAAAACCTGATTGTGGACGGCATCTTTGCCCGCAATCCCGACTATGCGCAAAACGGAGATGGAATAGACATCGAATCCTGTAAAAACGTACTGGTTGTCAATTCAATATTTGATGTGGGAGACGACGCCATCTGCCTCAAGTCCGGGAAAAACGAAAGCGGCCGAAAACGCGGAATCCCGACCGAAAACGTGATTGTCGATAACTGCAAGGTTTTTAAGGGACACGGCGGATTCGTGGTCGGCAGTGAAATGTCGGGAGGCGTCCGGAACATATCCGTATCCAACTGTTCGTTCATGGGGACGGATGTCGGACTTCGTTTCAAGAGTACGCGCGGACGCGGCGGTGTTGTCGAAAACGTCTATGCCGATAATATCAACATGTTTGACATCATCACCGATTCCTTCCTGTTTGACTTGTATTACGGCGGGAAATCGGCTTCCGAATCGCTGGACGACGGCGATGTAACTCCGCTCGATGAAGTCATTCCTGCCGTAACGGAAGAAACGCCCGTTTTCAGGAATATCTATGTGAAGAACCTGGTGTCGCGCAATGCACGGAGAGCCTTGTTTTTTAATGGATTGCCGGAAATGAATATCTCAAATATCAACGTGGAAAATGCGTATATCAGCGCTAAGTATGGGGCTGAACTGTCGGAATCCAATGATATTATTTTAAAAAACGTAAACATCATACCCGAACAAGGTCCGGCGCTGATATTAAATAATGTTAAAAATCTAAAGGTCGAGGCATTTACGTATCCCGATATACTAAAAAACGCCGTTATTATAAAAGGAAAAAATTCAAAAAACATACAATTATGAATCAATTCGTTCGCAATTTTATCTTCATTTCAGGTTTATTTTTTTGTCTGTGCAATTGTGTGAGCAAAAAGCAGTCGGAAGAAACTACTTACTACGTAAAAATGGCTGATTCGGAAATAAAACGGAATCCCGAATCGTGGTTGCTCGATTTTTCAAAAGAACCCAAGTGGAATTATACGCAAGGATTAGTATTAAAATCAATTTTTCAGGTATGGGAAAAAACGAAAGAACAGAAATATTTCGATTACCTAAAAAGTTATGTCGATACGATGATATACTCCGATGGCCAAATCAGAGGATATAAACCGACAGAATACAATATCGACCGGATTAATTCCGGAAAAATATTGTTCCCCCTCTACGCCTTAACTAAAAACACAATATATAAATCTGCCATTGACACCCTTCGGGCACAAATGTTGACCCACCCGCGTACTTCCGAAGGAGGGTTTTGGCACAAGAAAATTTATGAACATCAAATGTGGTTGGATGGAATTTATATGGCCTCTCCGTTCTTGGCGCAATACGCTGCCGAATTCAATGAACCGACTCTGTTTGACGATGTTGCTGGCCAGATTTTGCTGATTGCGAAACATACTTACAGTCCGGCCACCGGTTTGTATTACCACGGTTGGGATGAAAGCAAAACCCAGAAATGGGCGAATCCTGAAACCGGTCAATCGCCTGAATTTTGGTCAAGAAGTATCGGTTGGTACATGATGGCGTTGGTCGATGTGTTGGATTTTTTGCCGGAAAATCATCCGCAAAGAGCAGCAATCATTGACATCTTAAAAAATCTTTCCGCCGCTTTGGAAAAATATCAGGATAAAGAGACAAAACTTTGGTATCAAGTCACCGACAAAGGGGGAGCGCCGGGAAATTATCTCGAATCGTCTGCTTCCGCCATGTTTATTTATACCTGGGTCAAAGGCGCACAGAAAGGATATTTAGACCCATCGTACCTCGAAAAAGCCAATTCGGCTTACGATAGTTACCTGAAACAATTCATCAAAACGAACGAGGACGGTACGATTTCCGTTACGAGCGGTTGCGCAGTAGCCGGTTTGGGTGGAAATCCTTATCGCGATGGAAGTTACGAATATTATATTTCCGAACCGATTCGGGACAATGACCCCAAAGCGACGGGGCCTTTTATCATGGCAAGTCTGTTTCTTAATAAATAAGATATTTGATGAAAAGATTGATTATCCACATCACTTGTTCCGTATTTTTCCTGAATCTTGCCGTTTTATCAATGCAGGCTGGACTCTCAAACATTTCCCGGTTTGATAAAATCACTCAGGACGACGGATTATCGAGCAATCACGTGCTCTGTATTTTTCAGGAAAAAGCAGGCTGGATGTGGATAGGCACTAACCTGGGACTGAGCCGGTACGACGGATATCATTTCACCACTTATAAAAACGATATTTTCGAATCCGGCACTTTGCGGGGAGAATTGGTGCGCTGTATTTATGAAGACCGGAGTAACCGGCTGTGGGTCGGGACGGAGCGCGGTGGTTTGAATCTCTTCAATCGCGATACCGAAGAATTTTCCCATATCTTGTTCCAGGACGGGGATACTGTTTTCTCCGCAAACAGTATTGTCGAAGATGAAAACAATCGTTTCCTTGTGGGTACGGACAAAGGCATTGCTTTTTTGAATCCAAACAACCGGTTGGAATTACTCCCCATTCAGGCGCTCAAACAAGCCGGGAATCCCGAAGTGACCAAAATATTTTACGACAAACGAAACAACCTGTGGATAGGAACTTTATCCGGATTGTTCGTTTATGATTTTACCATGAATACCGGAGAAAAATTACTTTTGCCGGAAACAAATATTCCCGACGACGAAATTCATTCCCTTTTCTTTGATAGCGACAATGTCTTATGGATAGGCTCTCATCATTCGGGTGTTTACACGGCTAACATCAATTCTCGAACCCTCAAAAAAATAAATTCATGGATTGCATCCAATCGTTTGGAAACCGTGCGGACCATTCAGGAAGACGGGAAAGGAATCTTGTGGTTCGGTACGCGCGGCGGATTGGTTTCTTACAACAAACTTACCCAAACATACAGCTATTTTTTGCGGGATGAAGGAGACGGTACAAGTTTAGCGCTCAATTCGGTGTTAAGTTTGTGCGTGGACGCCAAAGGCGATTTATGGGTAGGTACGCGCGGTGGAATTAATTATCGGGATGCTGATAAACAGGCATTTATCTATTTGTCTGCCATGAGAAACGACAATCGTTTCCTGAATAATGCCGAAATATACTGCTTTTACCTGAACAACAACGATTTACTTATTGGAACGGAAAGCGGCGGCCTTAACATCTATAATTGGAACACGCACCGATTCAGGTATTTGACTACCAAAGAAGGACTTTCGGGCGATTGTATCAAATCTTTTATCCGCGATGGAGATGAAATTCTGGTTGGCACTTACCAGGGAGGAATAAGTGTTTTAGATGCAAATACTTACAAGGTAAAAGCCATACTCAGGAATCATAAAAACAACCCACAATCCCTGAAAGACGATATTGTCTGGGATTTTTTGAAGGACAGCAAAGGAAATATCTGGGTGGCAACCAACAAAGGAATCGACCGCTATGACAGTAAAAAACGGACATTCCAAAACCGGACGGATGTTTATCCGCAGAAAGTTTGCAACTGGATACAGGAAGATACAGACGGCGATTTATGGATGGGCGGTGACGAACTGTACATTTATAATCCCCGTACAGGGAAAGTTAGCCGGTACGAAGAACGAACCAGAGATGTAATTCCCGCTTCCGGCGGAAAATACTGGCTGGCAACGCGGGGAAAAGGTTTGGCATTGTTCGATAAAAAGCAGGGCGCTATCCGCTATTTTTCCGAATCGGACGGACTGTGCAACAATAGCATACAATCTTTGCAAAGGGACAAAAACGGATTCATTTGGATTAGTACTTTCAAAGGACTTTCCCGCTTCGACGAAAATGCATTTGAATTTATCAATTTTGACGTCAGCGACGGCTTACAGGATAACCAGTTTAATTACGGCGCAGCCATTGCGCATGGCGACAAGCTGATTTATGGAGGCAGTAATGGCATGAATATTTTTAATCCGGCCGAAGTGCGAAGAAACGATTTTATTCCGCCGGTCGTATTCACAGGCTTGCGTATTTTTAATCAACCGGTTAAAATCGGGACAACACTCAAGAAAAGCATCAATCGAATTGACAGAATCGAATTAAATTACAGGCAAAATGTCTTTTCCATTGAATTTGCAGCGCTTTCTTATGCCAATCCGGCGAAAAACCAATACACCTACATGCTCGAAGGGTTTGATAAAGATTGGATTAATGCCGGAGTTTCCAATTCGGCGACTTACACCAACCTTAACCCCGGAAAATACCTTTTCAAAGTGAAAGGTTCCAATTCCAACGGGATATGGAATCCCAAGGAAGCGACCATCGAAATCGTTATACAGCCGCCTTTTTGGCAGACTTGGTGGTTCCGGTTTGCCTTCCTTTCCCTTGCCTTGTTCTGCGTGTTTTATGTTGCCAAGTTTTTTCTGGAACGGGCTAAACAAAAAAACGAACTGGTATTTGAAAAAACCCGCGCACGCAAGTTACACGAAATAGAAAACATGAAGTTGCGATTTTTCACGAATATTTCCCACGAAATACGCACGCCTCTGACTCTGATTTTAGGACCTCTGAACCAAGTGCTTAGCCAAGGAGCGATTGACAATGATTCGAAGGATAAACTGCAATTGGTGAAAAAGAACGCCGACCAACTATTGAAACTCATCAATCAACTGCTTGATTTTCGTAAACTTGAAGCAGGAAAACAAACGGCTCATTACGAAAAATCAGACATTGTATTTTTCATCAAATCCATTGTCGAATCTTTTTATGGTCTGGCAACGGAAAAAGACATCAAACTGACTTTCCAGTCCGACCGGACACATTTTGTCAGCTGGTTTGATAACGATAAGATTCAGAAAATCGTTAACAATCTTTTATCCAATGCTTTGAAATTCACGAACAATTCCGGTTCCGTTTCGGTGAACTTTGAAGTAAATGATGTTTCTTCAGGCGAAAATGTAGAAAAACAATCTTCCTATTCGATTATTGTAAAAGACACAGGGAAAGGCATTCCCGAAAAAAACCGGAAGAAAATTTTCGAACGGTTTGTGCAAGGCGGCAATGGAGAGAACCTTCCGGGTTCGGGAATCGGGTTGTCCATCACCCGCGAATTTGTCAAGTTAATGGGCGGGGAAATTGATGTCGAAAGCGTTGAAGGAGAAGGCGCTTCATTTACCGTTCAATTGCCTTTGCTTCGGGAAACGGATGTGAAAACCGATGAAACGCTACCCGAAAAACCGGAAAACCTCAGCAGAGAAAATCAAAAAATTATCCTTATCGCTGAAGACAATGCCGATGTAAGAGAATATATCATTTCCAACTTCCGGCAGGAATATAAAATTCTGGAAGCTGAGAACGGTAAGGAAGGCTTTGAATTGGCGATACAATACGTGCCGGACATTATCATCTCCGATTTATTGATGCCGGTCATGGGCGGCGACGCTTTCTGTAAAAAAGCAAAAAAAGACGAACGCACGTCCCACATTCCCTTTATCCTGCTGACGGCCGTCACCGCCAAAGAATCCGAAAAGGAAGCCCTGAAAGCCGGAGTGGACGATTACATCACCAAACCGTTCGATATCAACATATTGAAATTGAAAGCAGATAATCTTCTGTCATTGCGTAACACTTTGAGAGAGAAATACAAAAACGATATTCTCCTGCAACCTTCGCCCGTTACGCTGGTTTCGCCGGACGAGAAATTCCTGAAAAAAGCCGTTGATATCATTGAGAAAAACATCGCAGACCCGGATTTCGACATTGAGACTTTCTCTTCCGAAGTAGGCGTCAGCCGGATGCAACTGTACCGCAAACTGGAAGCTTTAACGAACATGACCGTCAAGGAATTTATCCGCAATATACGGATTAAGCGGGCTGCCCAACTCCTGGAACAGAACAAAATCACTGTCTCGGAAGTGATTTATCACGTGGGATTCAGGGATATGGCTTATTTCCGGAAATGTTTCAGGGAACAGTATGGGGCGAGTCCTTCGGAGTATGCAGGGAAGTTTAAATTTTCAGCAACCACTTCCAAATAAATCCAAAAGATATGCTGAAGTAGCAACAGATAGAGCAAAAATAAAAAAAATAACTCGCTGAAAATTACAATATTTTTTATATATTTTTTTATATTTATTTGCATTAACAAAAAAAAATGTTATACCTTTGCACCCTAAAATTTCGTTAAATAATAAATTGTTTTAGATATGCCGATTTTTTAGTATGTATAATAAATTTTAGTAATTAGAAGCAAAGAACTTATGACAGAAACTATTTTGAAAAATGTCCGATTGAAGCAGACGGATATTAAAGACCGAAAAATGTTAAAAACATTGAAACTGGGAGTATTATCCCTTTTCTTGTTTTATCCGGTTCTTCCGGCCGGGGCGTCTCTCAATGAGATTACCGCAACAACAGAAACACAACAACAAGGATCAAGAAAAGTGATTAAAGGTGTCGTAACAGACGAATACGGTGAAGTTTTACCGGGTGTATCAGTGCTTGTAAAAGGCACTCAAACCGGTACAGTCGCAGATAGCCGGGGACACTATCAGTTAACCGTGGAAAATCCGTCCGGTTCAACTTTAGTGTTTTCTTATGTCGGAATGCAGAAAAAAGAAATAAAAATAGGCCAGCAAAGTGAATTGAATGTCAGTCTGAGCACAGATGGCACATTAGATGAAGTGGTGGTGACCGGTTATCAAACGATTTCGCGCGAAAGGGCGACCGGATCTTTCGACATTATAGATAAGCAGTTTATAGAAAAACCGACTACCAATATTGCAACGGCATTGGTGGGAACTGTTAATGGTATCCAGGGTTGGGTAGATCTGAATGGTGATCCGACTTTTGAAGTACGGGGACAAACCCGGTTGGATCCGGACGGTAATTCGCCTTTGATTGTAGTTGACGGATTTGCCATTGAAGGCGATTTCAAATACATCAATCCGACTGATGTTGAATCGATTACTGTTTTGAAAGATGCTGCTGCATCTTCAATATGGGGAGCGCGTGCGGCCAATGGCGTCATTGTAATTACTACAAAACGGGGAAAGAAGAGTACTCGCATAGAAGTATCTTCTTTGTTTAAGGTTGCTCCCAAAGCAGATCTTGATTATGCGCGTCCCATAGCTTCCTCGGCAGAAGTAGTGGAATACGAAAAATTAGCTTTTAACAAATGGAGCGGTCGGCTTCTTGCAGATGGAATTTACGATATGGCTTCTTTTTCTCCGGGATTGCTTGCCATGAATGAACATTATCTTGGTTACATTACCGAGCAGGAACGAAATTCACGCTTGGAGAGTTATAAAAATTACGATAACAGTGACCAAATCAGAAAATATTTGCTCCAAAATCCGGTTACTCACCAACAAAGCGTGAATATTTATGGTGGTAGTGACAGAATTACCAATGTTTTATCTTTATTGTATGAAGAACAAGGGCGCTACATGAAAGGAGCCGGAGTAAACAAAATTTCCGTGAATTACCGGTCGGATGTAAATCTGTTCCGTTGGTTGGATTTCAATTTTTCGGGAACTTATGTGCAGAACAAAGAAACAGGTAAGAACGGGATAGTTATTAATAACTTGGCTTCAGATGAAAGACCAACGGTTACTTCATACACAATTCCGGATATAACGCCATACGAAATGTTGGTAAATCCGGACGGTAGCCGCACAAATTTATCCAACGGCAATTATCAGCCCAATTTAGACCGTTATGTACCCACGAGTCGGTTTCCTTATTCCAATTGGGGTTATAATCCGATTACGGAAATGGAAAACTCGGATTTAACAGTGAGAGATATCAACGCACGTGTCCAAGCCGGTTTGACCTTCAAAATTTGGAAGGGAATCACCCTCGACAGCAAGGTGCAGTATGAATTAACAGAGGTACAGAACCGGAATTTATACAACGAGAACACTTACTTTGTACGGGACAAGATAAATAAAGCGGCAACATGGGACGGTACTCCGAATGGAACGATAAGCCCTAATTTGTCCAAGGGAAGTATTTTGTACCAAACCGGCGCCGAGAGAAATACATGGTATTTCAGAAATCAATTAAATATCAATCAGGTTTTTGCGGAAAAACATGCAATCAATTTTGTGGGAGGTACTGAAATCAGTGACGCCGTTTACAGAACCACTAATTATCCGACAACTTACGGATACGATGATGACAAACTTACGGTGGGCACATTCCCCAATGGCCCCGGTGGAACCGGTAATTTGCAAATCAAGAACTGGCAAATGAGTAATCAAACATTTACCTATACCGGTAAATTTTTTCATACTACAGACCGTTTCTTTTCTCTGTACGGTAATCTTGCCTATACTTTCGACAACAAATATACGCTATCGGGAAGCGCCCGTACACAGGCATCAAACCTGATTACAGACGATCCGGCTTATCGCTATGAACCGTTTTGGTCTATTGGAGGAAGTTGGCAAGCAGGACGAGAAGAGTTCTTGAAATCTAAATCATGGATTGATCGGTTGAATCTTCGTCTTACCTACGGTTACGGCGGTAATGTGGACAAAACGACTTCTTTCAAACCGCTGATCAACGTAGCTGCAACCCCCAATGTCTATACCAATGAACGAACGGCTACTATTTCCAGTTATGGAAATCCAACCCTGCGGTGGGAAAAAACGGGAACACTGAACTTCGGAATAGATTATTCATTCTTTAACGGCCAATTAAACGGAAAAATAGATATTTATGACAAGAAAAGTAAAGATTTGATTGTAGCAATGTCTATTCCCGCTATTAACGGAACAACTTCCCAGAAACTCAATGCGGGCGAAATGTCCAACAAGGGAATAGAACTGGAAATTGGAACTCGCCAACAATTAAGTAAACAGATTTCATGGCGGGGAAATTTGAATCTCTCCTATAACAAGAATAAAATTACCAAATTATTCAAAGCTACTTATCAGGGATATGAGTTGACCGATGGCGGCACTGCCGCTTACGTTGAAGGGCACAACACTCAAACGCTTTGGAGCTTTAAATACGCCGGAATACGCAATGACGGGACGGAACAAAATCCCAACTGGCAACCCAAAATTCAAGGAGCAGGTGATGACGTATATGGATTCGGCGGATGGCCTCCCGGCGACGGACGGGATTTCTGTCTGGATATGGGTACAAAAGTAGCGCCCTGGGTAGCCGGATTCACAAATAATTTCACATACAAAGACCTGACTTTTTCATTTATCGTAACAGGAAAATTCGGACATAAATTTAACCGTCAATCGTTTAATTATCCTGTGGTTTGGGGCGCTCGCGTGCTTCCCAATACCAAATTGGATGAAGTCCGGAACGGGGATCCGAATAAAATTGTTCCCCTTCCCTTAAATGGAGATACGGAAGACCGTTTCTACTTCTGGGATCGTTTTTATCCCTATTTGGATTATTTGGCTGAAAATGCCAACCACGTCCGGTTACAGGAAGTTTCACTGTATTACAATCTGCCAACTAAAATACTCTCTAAATTGGGATTTGAAGGTTTGCAGATTTACGGACAGGTAAATAATGCACTTTCCCTGTATGCAAACGGATTCAATGAAGACCCGGAGTTTCCCAAAGGCTCAATGAAACCGCAACCTAATTATACTTTCGGTGTTAAATTTCAATTTTAAAAGTAAGCAATATGAAAATCTTTAATAATATACTTTCAAAAAGTCTCCTTTTTATTTTATGTGCAGGAGTAATGGGATGTGATGATTTTTTAGACAAAAGTCCATCTAAAACATCATCATTGGTTCCAACCACGGTGGAACAGTTGGATGCTCTGTTGGGCGCTTATTCGAGTTTCTACCAAGTCAGCAATAGAAATTCTGTTTATGCAACAGACGATTACGGTTTATATGCCGATTTGTATGATGCACGGCCCGCTTCGTATAATTTAGCCGCCGTACAATATGCTCTTTGGGACATGAACCGCATAGCCTTTGACGGCAGGACTTTCTTTTGGCCAAACGAGTACAAGAAAATATTTACAGCCAACATGGTGTTACAGAACCTGAGCAAAGTAAGCGGTTCGGATGAAGAAAAAGCCATTCTGGAAGCGGAATCCCATTTGATAAGAGCTTACAGCTACTTGGATTTGGCGGATAAATATTGTTTGCCGTATTCGGAAAGCACAAAAGATGAGTTGGGACTTCCGCTCAAACAATCGGTTAGTTTTGAAGAACTTTCTTCAAGAAATACGCTTTCCGAAACTTATGCTTTGATAGAATCGGATTTGCAGGAAGCGTTAAAAACGCCGGTGCATTTGCTCAAGGATGGAAAAGTACGCTCATGGCGTGCAAATATCGGAGCGGCAAATGCGTTGGCGGCAAGGTATCATCTGGGACGCAACAATTATGCCGAAGCGTTGAAATATGCCAATGCCGCATTGAGCGAGTACAGTACTTTGGTCGATTACAATACGGAAATGAAGTACAGCGATCGTCCCAACAGTTATACAATCAATCCGAACGATCCGGAAAAGAAAGCGGTTGTTTCCCTTAAATTTCCATATACGCATGATAATCAAACGGATATGACGGATATGTTGGGATGGAAGGAATTTTACTATTTCCGTTTGTTGAACCACGAATCGTGGTGGTATGTTCCCAGCAAGGAATTATTAGACTTGTATGGCAGAAGTGAATCGGATCTCCGCTACAAATACCACATCGTAGAAGATTATTCTTACGATCGCGGAATGCTCCAACCTTCATACAGTTATCCGGGATATGTTTTCTTCTTTAAGGACAGAATCCCGGCCGGCCCAACGGTAGCCGAAATGATTCTGACAAAAGCGGAATGTCTGGCGCGTGACGGAAATATTCCCGAAGCCATAAATACGGTAAACATTCTTCGCGCCAAGCGCATGGATAATTCTTTGCCTGCCGGTAAGATCAATCTTTCCGCAACAACAAGAGAAGAAGCGGTCAAAAAAATTCTGGAAGAACGCAGGCGGGAGATACCGTTTTCTATACGCTGGTTTGATATACGCCGTTTCAATGCCAATGCAGATGCTTTTGATGACGTAGTAATTACGCGGGAGTTTTATCCTTACGCAGAATCAGCCGTATTGCCGCAAGAATCGGTAAAGACTTATACATTAGGCAAAGATTCAAGACGATACGCAGTTCCTGTTCCCAATACGGAAATCATCAGCAGTGACGGGAAAATAGAACAAAACAAGTACTAAAATCTCATGAAACGGGCATGTTTATTCATCTTGGCAGCGCTATTATCTTATAGCGCTGCTTTTGCGCAAAAAAGCGATTTGAAAATCCTGTATGTCGGCGGTTCCAGCGATTGGAGCAAGGAACATTTTGCGAATGATTCGATTGCTTTTCAGAAAAGCATTCAAGAGCGCACAAAATCGTTTGAAAAGATGCTGAAGCAATATTTCAAGTCGGTAACAGTGATTCAAGCCAAGGATTACACAGAAGCAGCATCCCAAAAATATGACGTAACCGTGATGGATGGAACACCCAAGCCTATTGTTCCCCGCGTAACGGAAAAGGATGCTTCCGGTAATATCACGAAATATCTTATGGAAGGCTACTTAACGGAAAGTTTTAACCGCCCCATGGTAACAATTGGTGAATTGGGCGAAAGATTGGGTCGCCGGATTGGCTTAAAAACCGATTGGTATTGTCTTTGCTTGGATGCGGACGCGCATCATCTCAGGCAGGAACATCCGATTTTTAGCGTTCCTTTCCCTGTCAAGCTGACATTCGAGACAAAGCCAACGCCGGAAGATGCTTTTCATTATGCTTATTTTGCAGATGGACCGATACCGGAATCTCTTCCCATGTGGAAAGTGCAAACCAAAGGCTATGCTTCGGACAATGATTTTCGGATAGGCATGGTAGCCCGCCCTTGGGGTTTTGAAGATTCTCCGGATGCGGAATATATTTCCAGCGGCGTTTGCGCGAAAACTTTGGATGCCGTTGCTATCGGACGACACGGAAATTTCCTGCATTGGGGTTTTGCCGCTTCCCCGGCTTATATGACGGAAGAAGCAAAGGCGGTTTTGGCGAATGCCATCGTCTATATCTCTCAATATAACGGACAAGGAGTAATTGCTCGAAAATACAACGACCGAATTGCTACGCGGGAATATTTGAAAGAATTGAAATACCTTTCCACAAGGGAAAGTTACGAAGACCGTCTGAAAGGCGATGAGGAATTTAACCAAATGTATTTGGAATCGCAAAAAACCGCCATCGCAAAACAGGCGAAAGGCGAAACATTGACCGCAAGAGAAAAGTCGGCGTTGGACTTCAAACCTTCGCCTCCCATCACATTTGAAAATTATATCAAACGGTATCAAAAAGATTTTTTCCCGCTTTTCGGAACAAATGTAGAAGAATATGCCAAATTTTATGATGCCAACCGGGATTATTTTTACAGCGAGGGATTTTATCACATCGAAATCGATGAAGACGTAAAAAGTCTGGGTATTCCTTATTATGACAAACAGCTTTTGGATGAGGCTATTAAGCTATTGGAATCAGGGAAAGACGTCGAAAAAGGAAAACGCATACTGGATCGCTATACTTTGGTCGATTTTTCAACTCCGAAAGAATGGCGCAACTGGTACGAGACCTACAAAGACCGCTTCTTCTTTACCGAACCGGGCGGATATTTGTTTTTAATCAATACGCGGGAACCCGGCGCCAATGATTACCATGCCAAAGAAGCGCGTAAAGCGATTGCTGAAATTAACTCGGCGGAAACAAGCGATCTGAATCCGGTAAGTGTAGCGACCGGCATCATTTCGAAAGAAAATGGAAATAAAGAGATAGTGGTCAAAGTGAAAATTCATCCGGGATACTATGTCTATGCCAATGTAGCAGAAACAGATCCGTTTATTCCTCTCGAATTGAATTTTGATTTGCCGGAAGGTTATCAAGCGGTGGGTAATTTACAGAAACCGCCCTTTAAACCGCTTAGCCATAGCACTCAATCCATCTATGAGGATGAAATCGTATTTGTTCGTGAAGTTACAGGAAAAGGTGTGGGAGAAGCAACATTTACGATTAAATACCAATGTTGTGACGAGCATATTTGCTTCCTTCCGGTAGAGAATGCATATTCTATTAAACTTTAAAATAAAAAAATTGTATTTGGGATTATCAATAAATATCTATACCTTCGTGCAAAAATATTAATAATAACAATTTAAATGAATTTAGAATGAAATTTTTTTTTGTAAAAGCATCCGCCATACTCTTACTTATCGGATGTAATCTGCAAGCGATGGCTGCGGATAATACTTATACGTTGAAAGGTAAATTGGGTGATTTTAAAGCTGTCAGGGCATATCTTGTGTCTTCGTCAACCGGAGAAGTAACCGACTCAGTGGCCGTAAAAGACAACAAATTTGAGTTTAAAGGCGTAGCCGAAGATCCTTTTAAAGCGATCATCGCAATTAATTACAAAGCAGGCACCGTGTATTCAAGAAATGTGAAAGATAAACTGATGCTCTATGTAGAACCGGGAATCATCACGATTACCAGTACTGATTCGGTTAAAAATGCAAGCATTGCAGGCTCGGTTATCAATGCCGATGCAAAAAAATGGTCGGAAATAACGAAACCGATCAGTGAAAAGAGATCGGCACTTTATGCTTGGTGGAGAGGTTTGACTGATGAGGAAAAGAAAGATAAAGCGAATGAAGCAAAAGTGGAGGCTGAAGATAAGGCTTTGTCTGCGCAGACTAAAACAGCTGCTATTGATTTTATCAAAGCGAATTCCGATGGCTATTATGCTTTGGATGGTCTTTACAGAACCGTAGTTGGCTATTCTCCGGATGCCAAAGATGCACAAGAAGTGTTTGACTTGTATTCGGCAAAACTTCGTGCTTCCAAACAAGGACAGGAAACACAATCGCTCATAGACAAGTGGGCGGCTACATCGGTGGGCGCTATTGCTCCTGATTTCACACAAAACGATCCGGACGGAAAAGCGGTTAAACTTTCCGGTTTCAGAGGTAAATATGTGTTGATCGACTTCTGGGCATCCTGGTGTGGTCCTTGTCGCAAAGAAAATCCGAATGTGGTAGCAGCTTATCACAAATACAAAGATAAAGGATTCACTATTCTGGGTGTGTCGTTCGATAATCCGGGTGATCGCGAAAAATGGCTGCAAGCTGTAGAAAAAGATCAATTGGAATGGACACAAGTTTCCGATTTGCAAGGTTGGAAAAACGAAGCCGGCGTATTATATGCCATTTCTGCTATTCCTGCTAACTTCCTGCTGGATCCGCAAGGTAAGATTGTTGAGCGGAATTTGCGGGGCGATGCTTTGGTCAACGCCTTGGAAAAATATCTTAAATGATTTTGTGAATCGGAATGATCCGAATCGCTACGCTGATTTCACAATTTAGAGGCGGTCTAAAAAGTCCGGTTCGCAATGACGGCAAAACGCCTTTTTAGACAGCCTCTTACGTTTATTTATTATTTATAATTAATTCCATTATTGGCTGCTGCCCTGATTGCCCAAGCCACAGCGTTGAGTTCAAGCGCCGAATTATAGATTGTTTGTTGTGGATCGGGTCCGTATTTTTTGGATTTAGGCAGTCCGGTTGCATCATAATAGGATGGATAATCACTAGGCGAATTATTATCGGCGGCTCCACAAGTATCTCCAAAATAGAAGAAATTTTTGCTTGGAGCATACCAGACCATCGAATAAGCTGAATTTTGGGTTGTTTTACCATTCGCATTCCAGGCTGAACAAATCTGTCTTCCATCGCTGGGCAATTGGGTTAGAATTATCTGATTAACAGAAAAATTATCTTCGCCCCAATATAGATTGGATAGATTTCCGAAAGGTCCATTGACTATAGAATCATTGGGGAGATTATTAATTTGATAAACATTATCATCCCCGATTGTCCCTGCTATTTGCGTAGTCGCAATATTTCCTATTCCCGGGAAAATGCCGTTCAGGAGTGAATTTACCGGTATAACTGCTGCATCTGCAGCTCCATAAATCACGCATCCTCCGGCATTTATATACCGCGCCAGCACAAGAGAAAAATCCCTGTGCTCGTCATCACTACCCGTCACACCAAATGCAAAAAACAAGATAATGTCCGGTAAGGTTGCCGTACTTGGATTGATATCATATTTGTCTAATTCCGCTACTAATTTGGTTCTGCTTGATGACACAGAAGTAAACGACCAGCCCGTAAGCAGTCCGAAATCATCAATTTTGACTACGCCGTCAGGTCCGAAATTCTTATCTAACCCAAGTGCATTCTTCCGTACAGGAGCGTTCCAGGAATAAGTCCCGTCCGTTCCAATAAGAGCGTAGGTCATTTTCGGCAGTGTTATTGATATGTGTGCATTTACCGTTACATCGAGAGAAGGTGTGTGGATAGTAATCGGTAAAGAAATATCAGACACGGTAGTAGGTTTTGCACCGCTTGCAGCGAACAATGTAATCATATTTGTTCCGGAGAGAAGTGTTCCTGTCCATGGTTCAAATTTTACCCCATTTTGTTCCGGAGCAGAGATGCTACAATTAGCTACCGTTTCCGAAATATTAACACTCAAGTGTATCTTATTTGCCGGTGTAAGTAGAGTTTCCTTTTTGTAAACTCCACTAACTTCCGAGACGATACCGGTTAGCGTAAGCGCACCTTGTAACACAGGTATTGTTGTAATACAAGATTGATCCATCCCTATTCCTGCAAAAGCAATATTATCACTCTGTCCTCCAACTCTTGGGGCGCCTTGGCAAGGCAATTTCAGTGTGGTCGAACCTACATCCAACAGCACTCCCTCTGCATAAAAGTTGTATCCATTGCCGGAAGATGCGCTGATCGAATAACGACCGGGTCGCTCAACGTTTATGAGTTTTAAGGTTATGAAGTGGGTGTCATCCACGGGTACTCCTTGGGTATAAACTCCGTGAACCACGATATCCTCACAGCGAACAGGACTAATAGAGGCAGAGGCATCCGACTGATCTCCCGAAATCTTGATCCATTGGTCCACATTCCATACATGAAGACCAATACCTAATCCTTTGGTATTCGGATTAACGTTAAAAACAACCATACCGGTAGCCCGAAATCTCTCCTCGTCCGTAGCAGCATCCGTCCATGTTCCATCGGGATTTTCCGTTGCTGTTCCATACAATGGGTCTAACAAATCGAATGCACGGAGAGTAACCCTCGGAAATAATAAACCTTTGGAGGCATTTGCAAGATTAATAACATGAGCCCCCGTTAAATCCGGATCGGCGATTTTTTCTCTAAGTTGCAATAATACGCCCTTTTCGGGAGGTGTAATACTACCGATAGTCACTTGTGCATTCATACCGGCTACTCCTGAAATTACAAGGAATAGCACAGAAACAATTACTTTTTTCATCTTTTGACTTATTTTTTGTTTAAACTTACTTGATATAATGAATAATAACTATAATTATCAAAGTTGGCACAAAGATAATAATATTTAATGAATTTATTGCATATACATTAAATTTATATATTATTTGTGCAAAAATTATTTTTAATTGTCATTTGCGGCAAAATTTGGTTTCTGCCGGATTCCCATTTCTAATCGTTACGCCGTTTTTCTGCAAGGTTCAATATACTGAATAATTTTTAGATAATATTGATTTAACCGGAAATAAATTACATACTATTGAAATAACCGGGTATTTTAACTATATTTGCAGGCCAAACGGCAATTAAAAAAACAAATTATTTACGATGAGAATAGCATTGATCGGCTACGGAAAGATGGGCCGCGAAATCGAGAAAATAGCTTTGGACAGGAAACATGAAATTGTTTCCATTATCGACATTTCTAATCCGGAAGATTTTGATTCTCAGGGATTTCTTTCCGCCGAAGCAGCGATTGAATTTTCTCAGCCACAGAGCGCTTTTGACAATTACCAAAAATGTTTTGAACGGAATGTTCCGGTAGTGGCCGGCACAACCGGTTGGCTGAGCCGTCTCGACGAAGTGAAAAAAAATTGTGAAACCTGTAATAAAACCTTTTTTTATGCGTCTAACTTTAGTATAGGCGTCAATATTTTCTTTGCCGTCAACCGGTATTTGGCAAAAATCATGAACAATTTTCCCGGTTATGAGGTGAGTATGGAAGAAATTCATCACATTCACAAGCTGGATTCTCCAAGTGGAACGGGAATTACTCTGGCAGAAGGTATTCTGGAAAATATCGACCGGAAAACGCAATGGAAAGAAGCAACGGAAGGCCTTCCGACCGACTTGCTGATTCATTCCAAAAGGGAAGGCGAAGTGCCCGGTATTCATGAAATTTTCTACGAATCGGAAGCGGATACCATCAGTATCAAGCATGACGCCAAAAGCCGGAAAGGCTTTGCATTGGGAGCCGTTCTCGCTGCCGAATTTGTAAAAGGGAAAAAAGGTTTTTTCACGATGAAAGATATGTTGGATTTTTAATAAAAAAAATAAAATGAGAAAAGCAACAAAGAGACAATGGATAGTTTTTGCCATTGTCGCAATACTTTATATCCTGTGTGTCGTATGGGATGGAAACTACTGGCTATTATTAGGTTTGCCGGTAATATTCGACATTTACATTTCCAGATTCATTCCTTGGGGAGCTTGGAAAAATACTAAAAATCCTGCTTTGCGTAAAGTAGCCGAGTGGGTAGATGCGATCGTTTTTGCCTTGGTAGCCGTTTATTTCATTAACATATTCATATTCCAGAATTATAAAATTCCTTCGTCTTCACTCGAAAAGACTTTATTGGTAGGCGATTATCTTTTTGTGAGCAAGCTAAGTTACGGGCCTCGTGTTCCCAATACTCCCTTGTCCTTTCCGCTGGCTCAGCACACATTGCCCATCGTCAACACCAAATCTTATATCGAGTGGCCGCAATGGGATTACAAGCGATTGAAAGGTTTCGGAAACGTAAAACGAAACGATATTGTGGTTTTCAATTTTCCTGCCGGCGATACGGTTGCCCGGAGAAAAGAAAATCCCGACTATTATTATTTAGTAAAAGAGAATGGAAGAGAAGCCGTTCATTCCTATAAGAGAGAATTTGGAGAAATCGTATATCGTCCGGTTGACCGTCGCGAAAACTATGTGAAAAGATGCATCGGCATGCCGGGAGATAATTTACAAGTCATTAATAATGATGTATATATTGGCGGTGAAAAACAAACTTTACCGCAAAAAGTGCAATTCAATTATTTTGTAGAAACCAATGGCGAATTATGGAATGAAAAGATATTCAGGATGTTGGATGTAAGATTGGAAGATCGCAGCATTTGGGGTGAAACTGAAATATTGGAAGCCGTCGGCATACAAAGAAATGAATACGGACAGTTCAATCCGGTTTATCTGATGCCTTTGACACAAGAAGCTGTACAAAAACTGCAAAAAGGTAAAATGTGCCGGTCGATTCATATTGAACCGGAAGAAGTGATGAGAAAATATCCCGGATTTTTCGGACCTTCGGATGATAGTTATCCTTACGATGCCGATTTTGGCTGGTCGCGCGATAATTACGGGCCTCTGTGGATTCCCCAAAAAGGAGCGACTATTTCTTTGGATGAGAAAAACTTGGCGCTTTATTCCCACTGCATTGTCAATTACGAAGGCAATACTTTGCAGAAAAATGGAAATCAGATTTTAATCAATGGCAAAGCGACAGACAGTTATACGTTCAAATACGATTACTATTTCATGATGGGCGATAACCGCCACAATTCCAGGGATTCCCGTTCTTGGGGTTTTGTTCCTGAAGATCATGTTGTCGGCAAACCGATTCTGATTTGGTTGTCGCTGGATGAAGACCGGGGTTGGTTCAACGGTAAAATCCGGTGGAACCGGATTTTCAGAACCGCAAGCGCTAATTGACACGTGATTTCCGAAACAAAAACCGTTCTTTTATCAACCGCTTATCTGGCGCCGGTGGAATATTACCTGCTGATGAATACCCATCAGCAGGTAATTATCGAACAGCATTGCAATTACGTCAAACAAACTTACCGGAACCGTTGCATCATTGCTTCTGCCAATGGCTTGCAAACACTTAGCATCCCGATTGTAAAACCGGATTCGCCCAAATGTCCGACGAAAGATATTCGTATTGCCGAACACGGGAATTGGCGCCATCTGCATTGGAATGCGATTGTTTCGGCTTACAATTCCACGCCTTTTTTTGAATATTATGCCGACGATTTTCGCCCGTTTTATGAAAAGCAACCGGAATTTTTATTCGATTTCAACGAACAACTGCGGACGCTGGTCTGCTCATTATTGGATATTTCCCCTGCGATTTCCTATTCTTCCGAATACATTCAAAATACAAAACCGGATGAAATGGATTTTCGGGAAGCGATTCATCCCAAAAAAGCGCCGGTCACAAAGGATTTGAAACCCTACTACCAAGTTTTTGAGCACAAATACGGCTTCCAAGCAAATTTGAGTATCATCGACTTATTGTTTAATATGGGGACGGAAGCGATATTGGAATTAAGACCGGATTGCTTCGGGCAAGCCTTATAATGACGTAGCGACAAATCACGGGTGTACGCCAAATTTCCCAATTAGTGTTTAACGATTATCGGTAGATGTCTCCATGCGCCTCCTCGTTCCTCGTCGGCTTAGTCGACATGACAGTAAAACGTTGAGATGTGGGTGGAAGGGGAAGAAACGGCGGCTTCGCCGCCGTTTCTTCCCCCTCTTTTCCCCTTTTGCAGCCTTGTCATGTCGACCGAGCGCAGCGAGTGGAGACATCTCCTGATAATCGTTAAACACTAATTGGGAAATTTGTCGTACACCCATTAAGAAGTCGGAACGTGATTTTTCCCCGTTCCGATTTTTTTACATGCCATGGAAATGAATCGGTGATGATATTAACCGGATTATAGCGCTTTTTCCTTGATTAAATACTCCGCTATCTGTACAGCGTTGAGCGCCGCCCCTTTTTTAATTTGGTCACCCACGCACCAAAAAGAAAGCCCGTTCGGATTGCCAATGTCCTTGCGGATGCGTCCGACATAAACCGGATCGTGCGAAGCTACGAAAAGCGGCATCGGATATAATTTCTCAGCCGGTTTGTCCTGAATGACAACACCTTCCGCTTTTTCAAGCGCAGCGGTCGCTTCTTCAACGGAAACCGGACGTTCGGTTTCAATCCAAACGGCTTCGGAATGAGCGCGCAAAGCCGGAACACGCACGCAAGTCGCACTGACGTCTGCCGTAGAATGCATGATTTTCCGCGTTTCGTTGTGCATTTTCATTTCTTCCTTGGTATAACCGTTGTCCAGAAAAACATCAATATGCGGAATCACATTGAAAGCCAACTGATAAGCAAATTTTTCAACCGTTGGTTTTTCTTCGGCGACAATTTGTTCGTGCTGTTTGATTAATTCGGCCATAGCAGCTGCGCCCGCGCCTGAAGCCGATTGGTAAGTCGCTACATGAATCCGTTTGATAGGTGAAATATCATTCAAAGGTTTCAAAGCCACCACCATTTGAATTGTGGAACAGTTGGGATTCGCAATAATTCCGCGGGGACGGATTTTGGCATCTTCCGCATTGACTTCGGGAACTACCAAAGGCACGTCGTCGTCCATGCGGAAAGCGCTTGAATTGTCAATCATCACCGCTCCATATTTAGTAATTGTTCCGGCATATTCTTTCGATGTTCCCGCTCCCGCAGAAGTAAAGGCAATATCCACTCCCTTGAAATCGTCATTGTGTTTCAATTCATTGACTGTGTATGTTTTACCTCTAAATTGATACTCATTTCCCGCGCTCCGCGAAGAACCGAAAAGCACTAATTCGTCCACAGGAAAATTTCTTTCGTCCAAGACTCGTAAAAATTCTTGTCCGACTGCACCGCTTACGCCAACAATTGCTACTTTCATTTTTATAAATTTAAAAAAATAATCGACTTTTTTTGCTTATTTAAAAATAACCGTTTATATTTGCACCGTTATTCTAAATAGACTTTCTATTTGGAGTGCAAAATTAATCAAAAATTCTTAACCAAAACAAATTTTATTATGAACAAATTTATTTTTTTTGTACTGTTTTTTTTAGCGCCGTTTTTATCGTTTTCCCAAGTATCGGAAAATTTTGGCGATGGCCTGTTCCATGGCGGTAATCGTTCTGTTGAATGGACGGGTGACGTAAATAAATTCATTGTAAATGAATCTCTTCAGTTGCAGTTAAATGCTTCGGGCGCCGAATCTCCGGCGCAGTTAAGGACTTCTTCGGCTTTGTCGGCAAATACTTATTGGGAGTGGTGGATGAAAATGGATTTCAATCCGACTGCATCCAACTATACCAAAGTATTTTTGTGTAGCGACGAAAACGATTTGGCGAATGAACTGAACGGACTTTTCGTCCGGGTCGGTTATCAGAACAAAAATGTTTGTTTAGTCCAATCTCAAAAAGGGAAAAACAACAAAACCTTGATTGAAGGAACAGCCAAACGTTTAGACAATACCTCAGTTTCGCTTCGCGTGAAAGCTACTTTGGATGAAACCGGAAATTTCTATTTGTATTCAAAATTGGATGGTGAGTCCGATTATGTTCTCGAAGGAAGTTGCAATATCTCGGAATCGTTTGAAAGCAAGGTTTTTGGAATTGCTTGTTATTTTACATCCACACGCAGTAAATTGTTTTATTTTGATGATTTTCTGGTGCGTGAGTTAAATGACGGCAATCCGGATCCAGATCCCGATCCGGACCCGGAGCCGGGAGATGATGCGCTTCACGAAGGAGATGTTATTTTCAGTGAAATCATGGCGAATCCGGGAGGAGACAATCCCGAATATGTGGAATTGTATAATGCAAGCAACAAACCTTTTAACTTAAAAAATTGCTTGTATTATTATGGTGACAAACCTTACAAACTTCCCGAAGGAATTATCAATCCCGGCGACTATTTCGTGCTGACGAAAACAACCGCAACCGGTAGTTTTCCAACAGGAGTTAAGGTTTTTGGAGTCAGTTCTTTCCCGACTATGGCAAACACCGGAAAACTGTTGATGTTTTCGACTGATAAGGAAGATTTGCTTTCCTGGTTTGAGTATTCCGACAAAATGTATGGAAGCAATGACAAGAAATCAGGCGGATGGTCGTTGGAATGTATTGATTTTCAGAATAAAAGCAATACTGTCCTTAACTGGATTGCTTCCGACGACGCCGGAGGGACGCCCGGCCGGGTTAATTCGGTGAAAAAGGTGAATCCGGATACGGAAATTCCCCGGATTACAAGTATTCAGATGTTGGAAAACAACGAAATAAAATTGGTTTTTTCCAAACCGATGAACCGGGAAACTTTGTTGGCAAAAAACGCATTTAAAATCAGCGACAGCCGGTATTCGATTGAAAATTTGCAGACGAATTTTCCACAAGGGACGGAATTAACGATTCGTTTTTCGACACTTCCACCTCAAGGTGAGTTGATTGAGTTGGAATTGGAAAAGGTTGTGGATTTATCAGGTTTCGGTTTAGATGATAAAAAAGTAATGATTGGTTCCGGAAAAGAAGCAGCTCCAAACGAAATTATCATCAACGAAATTTTGTTTAATCCGCCGACAGGAGGCACTGAGTATGTCGAAATCTACAACAATTCCAATAAAATCGTTGATTTGCAATTTTTGAGTTTCACCAGCCGGAAACCTTCCGACGGTTCGTTTAACAAACTTTATCCGTTGGCTGAAAAGGCAACATTATTTTATCCGGGTGAATACCTTGTAATTACTAAAAGTAAGGATTTGGTTTGTCAGTTCTTTAACTGTCATCCGGAATCATTTTTTGTCGAACTAAGCGTAATGCCTTCTTTGGCAAATACATCCGGTTGTGCGGTTCTTTTGAATAACAAAACCAATGAGGTGATTGACGAATTTGCTTATCGTGAAAACATGCATTCGGCAGGAATCAGCAGCAAAAAAGGTATTTCTTTGGAACGTTCCGATTTTAACCGGCCAACGAATGATGCAAATAATTGGTATTCAGCTTCATCCGATAGCGGTTTCGGAACGCCCGGTTACCAAAATTCTCAGGCCGGTCGTGCCGGAATCGAAAGCATAAGCATTATCTATCCTGAATTTAGTGTAGATAACTATTTTGTTCATTATCGCTTGGATAGAGCGGGTTACCGTTGTCGGGCATCCGTTTTCGATGCCATGGGAAGAAGAGTGAACATCATCGCCAACAATGAATTATTGGGAACGGAAGGTCAATTGCTTTGGAATGGGAAAGGGAGTTCAAATCAGTCGCTTGCTCCCGGAATTTACATCATTTACATGGAAGTTTATGATATGGACGGAAATATGAAAAAATTCCACAAACCGGTGGTTGTTAAATAGGGTAATGTGTAGTAACGGCTTCACTTAAAAAATGGAGCCGTTATTTATTGTGATAATTTGGGGAAAAATTGCTAACTTTGCTGCAAAATCGCTGAATAAATTATTGCAAAAATACCTGATGAAAATGCAGAAAGAAATCGTTGAGACTCCTTTGATGAAACAATATATGGAAATAAAATCCAAGCATCCGGATGCCATCTTATTATTTCGTGTGGGAGACTTTTATGAAACTTTTTCGGAAGATGCCATTGCCAGTTCCGAAATTCTTGGAATTACACTGGCTCGCAGAGCAAACGGTTCGGCTCAATTTGTAGAATTGGCCGGATTCCCTCACCATGCTTTGGATACTTATCTACCTAAATTGGTGAGAGCCGGAAAACGGGTTGCCATTTGTGACCAGTTGGAAGATCCGAAACTGACCAGAAAATTAGTCAAAAGAGGAATTACCGAATTGGTTACTCCCGGTGTTTCTATCAACGATAACATACTGAATCACAAGGAAAATAATTTTCTTGCTGCTGTTCATTTCAATAAAAATATTTGTGGAATCGCTTTTTTCGATATTTCTACCGGTGAATTTTTAACGGCGGAAGGAACAATTGATTATATCGACAAACTGATTAACAATTTTGCTCCTAAAGAAATTTTGTTAGACAGGAATAAACGCAAACAATTCGGTGAGGCGTTCGGAAACAAATTAGTGACTTTCGAAATGGATGACTGGATTTTCACGGAAGATACCGCCAACGCCCGGTTGTTGAAACAATTTGAAACGCAAAACCTGAAAGGTTTCGGTATTCAACAATTGAGAAACGGAATCGTTGCAGCCGGTGCAATCCTGTATTATTTGGATTTGACCCAACATACACAAATCGGGCATATCACATCCATTGCCCGGATCGAGGAAGACCATTATGTTCGTTTAGACCGGTTTACGGTTCGCAGCCTTGAGTTGTTGGAGCCGATGAACGAAGGCGGGAAATCGCTTTTGGATGTTCTTGACCGGACCATAACACCGATGGGCGCCCGGTTGTTGAAACGCTGGATTGTTTTCCCGCTGCGAGAGGTTAAACAAATCGAAAACCGACTTTCGGTCGTCGAACATTTTTTTCGGGAACCCGAATTGAAAGAAATTTTGGAAAAACAATTTGCCTTAATCGGCGATTTGGAACGGATTATTTCCAAAGTTGCCGTAGGGCGAGTCAATCCAAGGGAAGTTGTACAACTGAAAGTCGCTTTGAAAGCCATTGAACCGGTTAAGCATATTTGTTTGGATTCCGATAATTATAGCCTTCAAAAAATCGGTGAGCAATTGAATCTTTGCGAGTTAATCCGCGATAAAATCGACCGGGAAATAGCGCCCGATCCTCCGGTTTTGTTGAATAGAGGAAATATCATTGCCAAAGGTGTTAATGAAGAACTTGACCAATTGCGCGAAATCGCGTATTCGGGGAAAGACTATTTGGTACAGATTCAGCAACGGGAAAGTGAAGAGACAGGAATCCCTTCCTTGAAAGTAAGTTACAACAATGTTTTCGGTTACTACATCGAAGTCCGCAATACACATAAAGATAAGGTTCCATCCAATTGGATCCGGAAACAAACGCTAACGCAGGCCGAGAGATATATCACGGAAGAGCTGAAAATTTATGAAGAAAAAATCTTGGGCGCCGAAGATAAAATCGTTGAATTGGAAACAAAACTTTTTAATGAATTGGTATTGGAATTATTGGAGTACATCACCCCAATCAAGGCGAATGCCGGTCTGATAGCCAAGGTTGATTGCCTGTTATCCATGGCAAAGGTGGCACAGCGGAACAAATACATCCGGCCGCAAATCAATGAGGAAAACGCATTGGATATTAAAGCCGGACGGCATCCGGTTATTGAAACGCAACTGCCTTCAAATGAACCGTATATTCCTAACGATGTTTATCTGAACGACAAAAAACAGCAGATTATTATCATCACCGGTCCGAACATGGCCGGGAAATCGGCTTTGTTACGGCAAACCGCTTTGATTACCTTGATGTCTCAAATCGGCTCATTTGTTCCGGCCGAATCGGCAGTCATCGGACTTGTTGATAAAATCTTCACCCGCGTGGGCGCCAGTGATAATATTTCTTTGGGAGAATCTACTTTTATGGTGGAAATGAATGAGGCGGCCGACATTTTGAATAATCTTTCGTCAAAAAGTTTGATTCTTTTCGACGAATTGGGTCGCGGAACATCCACTTATGATGGAATTTCTATTGCCTGGGCGATTGTTGAGTATATTCACGAACATCCGAGGGGAGCGGCTAAAACACTTTTCGCTACCCATTATCACGAGTTGAATGAGATGGAAAAATCGTTCAAAAGAATAAAAAACTACAATGTTTCGGTCAAGGAAGAAGGAAATCGGGTTGTTTTTTTACGGAAATTAGTACCGGGCGGAAGCGAACACAGTTTTGGCATTCACGTAGCCAAAATGGCGGGCATGCCGCAAAGTATAGTAAAACGCGCCAATGAAATCCTGACTCAATTGGAAACGGACAATCGCAAATCGGGTATTGCGAAACCGATGCGGAAACTATCCTCCGAACGAGAAGGTTATCAACTGAGTTTCTTCCAGTTGGACGATCCTGTACTTTCGCAGGTTCGAGACGAAATAAATAATTTGGATGTAAACAATTTAACTCCGATCGAAGCGTTAAATAAATTGAGTGATATTAAGCGGATCGTAAGGGGAAAATAATTATGACGGAAACAACATTAAAACAAAAAACCGCAAAAAGCTTTTTCTGGGGAGGAATCAGTAGTGGAATTAATCAATTATTTAGTTTGGTGTTCGGCGTTTTTTTAATGCGCATGTTAAGTCGGGAAGATTACGGTTTGGTGGCCATGTTGTCTATTTTTACCGGAATCGGCATGTCTATTGTTACGAGCGGCTTTTCCATCGCATTAATTAATAAAAAAGATGCAACCCACAAAGATTATAATGCCGTATTTTGGTTTAGTGTTTTTTCCGGATTGTTATTATATCTTATTTTGTACTTTTTTGCACCGTTGATTGCTCGTGGCTTCGGTCATCCGGAATTGTTAAATTTGTCGAGGGTTCTTTTCATTAATCTGTTTTTCTATGGATTGACATTGGTCCCGAATACCATTATGCAAAAACAATTAATGATCAAACAGCAGGCTAAAGTAGTGACGGTATCACTATTGGTATCCGGTATATTAGGAATCATACTGGCTCTGAAGGGTTATGCTTATTGGTCGCTGGTGATTCAAAACAACATATTGGTGTTCATGGGATTTATATTGCGGTTTTTTTATGTTTCATGGAAACCGACTTTTGATATTGATTTCCGACCATTGAAAGAAATGTTTTTTTTTGGTTCCAAGTTGTTGATTACAGGGATTTTTTCCTGTATAAGCGGTAGTATTTTTTCCGTTGTTTTGGGTAAGTTTTATAATCCCGCTATACTCGGCGATTGTTGGCAAGGGCAAAAATGGGCCGGAATGGGACAGTCCTTTTTAGGCGGAATGATTGATCAAGTGACACAGCCGGTATTGGCACAAGTACAAGGAGAAAAAGAACGTCAAGTAAATGTGCTGAGAAAAATGATACGCTTTGGCGCTTTTATCTCTCTCCCGTTAATGTTGGGAATGGCTTTTATTGCAAGAGAATTTATCATTATCAGCGCGGGCGAAAAATGGTTGCAAAGCGTTCCTTATCTTCAGTTGTTTTGTCTTTGGGGATCGGTATTTTTCCTGTGGAACTTATTTGTTAATCTGATTTACACGCATGGAAAGTCGAATATCTATATGTATGTAACTATTATTATGGGGTTGTTACAAATTGCGGTAGTAATTGTTACTTATTCATTAGGCATATATGCTATGGTGATTAGTTTTATCCTCATGAATTTTATCGGACTATTGGTTTGGCAATATTATGTACATCAACTAACCGGATTGCGTTTGAAAGATGTTTTGAAAGACATTTTGCCCTACTTGGCGGTAACACTTCTTTGTTTTGCGGCAACATGGCTAATAACAATAGGTATTCAAAATATTTATTTTCTATTGGTTTCAAAAATTATTCTTTCGACAATATTTTATATCTTAGCAATGAAAATAAGTAATTCTGTTATGTTTAAGGAGAGTCTGGAGTTTTTGGCACAACGCATTAGAAAATAACAAATATCATTAACTCTTTCTTGTAAATATTAATAATGTTATTTACCTTTGCGATATATAAAAAATAATTATTCAAATAAATTATGGATAAAATTATTTGCAAGCCAGAATCAACTGAAAATAAACTGATTACAATAGGGATGCCTGTCTATAATGCAGAGTTGTATATAAAACAATGCCTTCTTTCTGTATTAAATCAAACCTATCCTGAGATAGAGATTCTTATTATTGATGATAAAGGTACGGATACATCAATGGATATTGTTCGCTCAATCAAAGCGGAACATCCACGGGGAGAATGCATTCGGATTATTGAAAACAGTCAAAACCAAGGAGTCGGCATATCCAAAAGCAGATTAATTGAAAATGCACTCGGTGTTTATTTTTTCTTCATAGATGATGATGACGAAATTTCGTCTGATTGCATAGCACGAATGTATAATAAGATAATAAGCACCGATGTAGATATGGTTTGTGGAAGTCACCGAATTTATTTCGAAAATAAATTTGAAGACTTCGTTATCAATGGGAATGCTGTAAGAGGAGAAAATATGCTTATTGAATATTTTCATCCTCATAACAGTATGTACATTTGGAATAAGCTTTATAAAACTTCCATTCTAAAAGAACATCGCATTTATTATGCGGGGCGGTTTTTAGAAGATATCAATATGTCTTTTCAAATATTTGCAGCCGTTCAAAGTTGTTGCGATTTATCCGACATTACTTATTTTCATTACGGACGTCCCACTTCATTCAGTTTGAATTATGACGGTAAAAGAAATATCCATATTGTATCGGCATTGGATTCTTTTTTTACGTATGCAAATGATAAAATCCAAACTTTAAATCCAATTTATCGAATTAAAATAAAAGAAAAGCTTTGTGCACAACGGTTGATTTTTTGTTCGTGGGTAATCGGCGGCGTTCATGAAAAATATATCAAACGTTTTTTGAATCCTGCTTATTTACAGGATAAAGATATTTGGAAAAGTCCGATACTTTTTCCCTTTTATCTTTTTTCGCTTATGCCGCTTGGTATTCAGACGAAAATTATTCCGCTTTTGTTGAAAGTAAAACAACAACTCAAATCAACCCGATAATACCTGAGAAATTTAATATTATTAAGTATTTCATTTAATTTTTTAAAGAGTGTTAGTCAAATTATATAGAAAATTGCCGAAAAAATGATGAAAACAATGACTTTAATCCCTGCCGGAGGACTTGCCAACCGCATCTATGCCATCGCTTCAGCTATTGGTTTTTGCAGGGATAATAACATCCGGTTAAAAATCATTTGGGCCAAAGATTGGGGAATGGGCACTACTTTTCATCAAATCTTATCCCTCAATCCGGAAATAAAAAATGTCGAAATAATCAATGCCAAATGGTATCATTGGCTTCACCTCAATCCTCGTAAAGGGAACCTTTGGCTGCCTGCACTTTATCAACGACTTTTTTTTGATGTACAGATCAATGAACTCAAAGCAATTCCTGCACATGATAATCTAATCAAAAGGTTCCTCCAAGCGAAGACCGCTATTCATTTAATTTCTTTTTCTCTCTTTTATGAATGGGAAGGTATGTTCGATATTCTGAAACCGCTCGACATTATTCAAAATCAAATCAATAAACAAACTTCAATTTTTGCCAATCAAAGGGTAATCGGCATACACATTCGCCGGAGCGATCACCGGAAATCAATTGAAGAAAGTTCTACAGATCTTTTTATTGACAAAATCAATCAAGAAATAGAGAATGATTCTTCAACAAAATTCTATCTCGCTACCGATTCGGAAGAAGAAAAACAAAATTTAAAAAAACTTTTCGGCTCCAAGATTATGTTCTCATTACAAAAAGCTAAAAGAGGATCGGAGTCAGGCATTATTCATGCGTTGATAGAATTGTTCACTTTGGCGAATACTAAAAAAATTTATGGCTCAAGCGGAAGTACTTACTCCATGCTTGCCGCAGAAATTGGGAATATTCCGCTTGAAATAGTTATTAAAAAAGGTATATAATACCGAATATTATCAAATTTTTTTCTTGCAAATATTAACAATGTTATTTACCTTTGCGATATATTATTCCATGTAAAAAAAGTTGTAACTACTTCTATGTTGTAATCCAAATAATCTCACATTATTTGGATTACAACATAGAAGTAGTTACGTTAAAATAATTGATAATTCATTCGTTATTTTTCTTCCAGCATTTTTATAAAGTATCCGCCGACCACGGAACGCGCCTGAAAACCGACGTGTTTCCGACTGTCCGTAAAATACCAGTCCGACATGGGAATGCGGTCCGTCGTTTCATTCATGAAACGGTGTACGGGACGGATAAATTGCTCGAACGTCTCTTTGTCTTTCGCTAATGTCGCCGTCCACACAATCCAGTCGGATTTGGTGTAGGTTTTACGGCTGTCCAAGGGCAAGCCGTAGTCGTTCTGCATGGTAAGGTAATACGGTATCTCCTTTTCTACGATTGTTTTCGGGAAGATATCCAACTTCAGCAGTTTGTCCCAAACGATATTGTATTTCTGGCTCCATGTGCCCGGCTGGTCGAAAGTGAGGCGGTAATGGTCGCCATTGTCGGCTAATTTTACCCATTCGGCAGCCATGTTGCGGGCTTGTGCGGTGTATTTTTCGGCAATTTCCTTTTTACCGAGCATTTCCGCCAGTCGTCCGTAGGAAGCTATTCCGAGTATGGCTTTAATGGACAGGTTGGCATTGTGGGCAAAATGTCCGGCAAAGTCGTCTGTACAAAGTTGATTTTCAGGGTCAAGTCCCTTTTCCACTAAATAATCCGTCCACGTGGTGAGCGTAACCCAATGTTTTTCCGCATAAGCGGCATTGCCTTCCATGGCGGCAATGGCAGCCGTCAGAATCAGCATGTTTCCGTTTTCTTCCACCGGCATGTCTCCGCCATACGTCTGTCCGTTGGCTTGCGGATACGTCCCCACATCGTGCGCTGCAAAAGGTTTTGTCCATTTGCCGCTTTCGCTGAAGTAGAAGATATGGTTGAGCAATCCCTTGGCCAGTTCCGGGTTGTATAACAGGAATAGCGGCGCGGAAGGATAGGTAACGTCCACCGTGCCGATCGAACCGTTGCTGAAATTCTCCTTCGACAGGAACAACAAATCGCCGTTAGGCGCTTCCACTAATTTGTGCGCGGCAATGGATTGGCGGTAGGCCAAGGCGCAAAGTTCAGCGTATTCCTTGCCACCGACGGTTGCCGTTTTCGTAATTAATTCGTAATCAAATTTGTCGCAGTCTGATTTTAATTTCGCATATTCCCTGTTCGCTTGGGCGAAGACGGATTCGATGCTTCGTTTGCCGTCGTTATTCCAGTAAGGACGCAGGTTTTCGCCAAAATATTGAATGGAATACAAGTCGTCGTAGCCAATCATGATTTTTCCGGAAACCGGTTTGTTAACTGTGCCGAGTGTCTGCGATAAGGCAAGCTTTTCGTTTTCGACGGCTGCTATTGTCGTTTCGGACGAGCCTTTGACTGCGAAATTTTCACGCAGGGCAGATTCGTCGCCTGTGGCATACGTTGCATTGGCTTTTTCTGCACACAGATAAAAATAACCCCAGTCTATACGGACATCATCGCCGCGTTTTTTCAAAATATCCTGCGATACGCTTCCCGTTTTCAGAAATACCAGACCGTCTTTTTCAAACGATTCGGATTTGCTTTCCTGTTTGGATTTATTCAATGCCCATGCGGGCGATGCTTCAAAATAAATTTCGACCTGATGCGCCTGTCCGTCTGTCGGCGATACCTGATAAGAGATATAATTCACAGGACGGGAAATCAGTTCGAGATTATGCATCAAAAGCGGAGCGGTGAATGTCAACTGCAAATCGACCGGGCCGCAGGCAAAAAGGTAATGAGTTTGCGTTGCCTGCACATCAGCAGATTTCTGTACGGCAGCAGTTTCAAAATAGCGGTTGACAGGCGATTCTATATGTAACCCGAAATCAACCAGCGCGCCGCCCGTTTTGTTCCCGCAATGGGCAGCAATCACATTTTTGCCCTTTTTCAGCGTTTTCAGCGCTTCTCCGGAGAGGGGAAGCATTACGTTTTTCTGCCATTTGTAACCGGTATTAACCACCTCTATTCCGTTGACATACAATTCAAAACTGTCGTCATGGGAATATTCGAGAAATACTTTTTTCCCGGAAAGGTCTTCGTCAAGAATCACCTCGCGGCGCACCCATATATCGGTGTTGTCGCCTTCCCACAAGGTCTGAACCGCTGTTTCCTCTTTCGTTCCGAAAGCCGCCGGGCCTTCCTGCCACCGGCTGTCGTTAAATTCGGGCTTTTCCCAGCCTGTAGATGGCTTGACGCGCAAATAACGCCCTGTCCAACTGCCTGCTTCAGCCGTTTTGGCTACCGGAAGCAACGGCGTTTCTTCCGTTCCCATGAAACGATAAACCTTGCCGTCCACGCGAATAGCGCCGACGAACGGAAATTTTGTACCCGTCCAATGCTTTACCGATTCGTCGTAAAGGTTGTCGGCAAACGACCACGCACTGGTGTACGGGTCAATGGTTACTAACGGATAAGCCGGTGCACGAAGGTCGTTTTTGATGGATTCGGTTTTGACATGAATGCCCTGACGGCATCCCGCCAGTACAATCACAGCTAAAATCATCCAAGCTCTGTTTATTTTGTTCATTTTGTTCATTTTACAATTGATTAAGTTTATATACTATTTTGTTCGGATTATCTCAGTTTGACAACCGGCGACCATATCGCCTGTTCCGTCACTTCCGCTTTTACGCCGATGCGGCCATACAGGATAGTTGCTTTCTGCACATCGTTATTATCACTGAAATTAGCCGTCAAATTGACCTGCCCCACTTCCACATCCGAAATGTCCCGGCGAAAGACGTTATTCACTTCATCGACAAACTGCGTCTTGCTCAAAACCAGATAAACCCGTTGCAATTTAATGTCGGGAACTATCCGGTTAATCGTAAATGAAGCGTTCATTGTCGTACCCGAGAGAGAAATGTTTTCTCCCGATAGGGTAAAATAAGGCGTAACGGTCAAGTCCACCGATGCTCTTCCTTCCAGCGTGAAGGTCAGTGTGTCGCGCGAATTGACCCACGGCCCGTTGTTATCGCGGGTTACCATTTTGTACTCGCCGTTGAACAGCTTCGCGGAAAAAGTTCCGTCCTGCCCCACATATACGGGGATTTCTTTCCGTAATGGCCAGCCATCCTGAAAGAGAAACAACTGAACGGCCTCTCCTGTGCCGCGTACCTGTACGGGAGTTCCGTTATACAGGACTCTCCCTGTCAGCGTAGCCGTCGGCTCATCGTAATTGTCTTTTCCACAGCTCACTACAACCAGTAGTATGAGTATGCAGGAATAGTTGAATATATTTCTCATCGTCATCATTTTTAATAATTATTGATATGGATTCCTGACTAATTTCGGATTGTTGTTAATCCAGTCCTGATTGAGGAAGTTATAATAGTTCTTCATCTGGAAATAACGCGCATTGGGCGACATGAAGAGGAAGTCTTCCATGAAGATCCATTTCCCGTTCTCCGGATCGCCCGGAGCCACTACGCGATAGGGCCACAACCGTCGGTGACGCGCCTGTGGGTCGGTAACGCTTCCGTTCCATACTTTGTCGGCAAGGCGCCAGCGTTTCAAATCCCAGTAACGATGGTCTTCAAAAGCAAATTCCACGCGGTATTCGTGAACAATGTTTTCAAACTTCACTGTCGTCAGCGGTTGCACTCCGGCACGTTCGCGCACAGCATTGATAAATTCCGCCGCCCGGCTGTTGTTCAACTCAAACGACGCTTCGGCAGCAATCAGATAAGCTTCGGCGACGCGGAAGCGGGGCATCCACATTTCCGAGCCACGACCGCGCGTGCCTGCCGACGGTGTTTCGTCGATAAACTTGCGGACGTAGAAGCCCGTTTTGTTGATGTACTGTTCGTTGGATTCCTTCGGACCGTTGAATGCGGTAAGCACGTTACCCTGCCCATCCTTTGAATCCAAGTCGCCGACCGTCAATTTCCATCCGCTGCCTTCCCTGTTCAACTGGCCTGCCTGAAGCACGACCTCTGCGTTTTTCAGGTAGGCGCCCGGATAGATAATCGTTCCCCAAAGACGCGGGTCGCGATCCTTGAACGGAGCGTCTGCTGTTTCATAGAACTTGTAGCCGCTACTGCCGGTCGTCTCGATTTTACTGCCGACACCCGGCGTTGTCGTATGGATCGGTTCATATTCTTCCACCAAATTCAATACGGCGCCCATGTAGCTGTTGTCGATGTCTTCCGCGTGGGATCTCGGACAGTTGTTGGTCGTGAACCCGTGCGTCTGACCCGGATATTTGTAGTCACGCGCCCAGATGACTTCCGTATTGTTGTCCTTCACCGACGTGGCTTCGTAGAAATTCAACCCCAGTTTGGCAACATCGGTGGGGTCTTTGCTCAACTGCAATTTATATACGCCGCTGTTGAGAACCGCTTCGGCTGCTGCCAGGGCGGTTGCATAATAACCCTGCGCCCTGTCTGCCGGAATGCCTGCTTCGCCCCCGGAAGTCTTGACCGGACTGCTCATCTTATTATTATAGTTGGCAATCGAAGCGGCATATACGGCCGCACGCGCTTCCAGCATTTTGGCCGTCCACCGGTTGGCACGGGCGCTATTCGTTTGTTTGCCGGACGGCAGCATGTCGGCCGCAGCCCTGGATTCGCTGATGATGTAGTCGTACATCTCCGCTTCCGTGGCGCGCGGGATTTGGAGGACTGTAATGTCCATGCCCGGCGCATAGTCAAAGATTTCATCGTTTACAATCGGCATGCCGCCCATGCACCGGCACATGTTGAAATACACCCAGGCACGTACGAAGCGGGCTTCTCCTTCAAGCGAAGCCTTTTCGGCAGCGCTGAGCACCATCGTGGCGCGCACGCCCGCCAGAAACTGGTTGATGTTGCGGATAAGCGTATAATCATAGACACGCCACAAATCATCCTCGAATGTGGAACGGTTGTCCGGTCCGCCGTTGCAGTAGGCGGCTTCGTCGATGACCGTATATCTGCCAAAATCTGCGATATGCTGCCCCCAGGAGATGCGTCCGTAGAAGTTTGCCATGATGGAGTTGATCATCACCGCATCATTGAACATCTGGTCGTCGCTCATAATCCGGTCCGGTTCCTGTTCAAGGAAACCGTTGCAACCGGTTATCGACAAAACAAGTACAGTCAGGACTGCAAGAAAATAGTTCTTCTTCATCTCATTAAAATTTAATATTCAAACCTATGTTGATAATTCGCGTCGTGGGATAGCCCAAGCCGTTGGTTTCCTCCGTTTCGGGGTCTATGCCCTTGATGTTTGTCAGCGTGAATAGATTACTTCCCGCCACGTACAGCCTCAGATCCGAAATGCTAGCCTTTGACAGGATGGATTTCGGCACCGTATAGCCAAACTCGAAGTTGCGCAGTTTCGTGTACCAGACGTTGTGTTTCCAGAATGTGCTGTTCCAGTAGTTGCTGTGCGAACTGTTCCCAATCAGCAGCATCGGATATTTTCCGGGAATCAGCTTGCTGTCGGCATCCCAGATGTCCGTCAACCGCCACGTATCCGTCATGTAGTACTGCGGGTTGTTGCCTCCGTCATGGAACGGATTGCGCTGTTCCCATTCCTGATACCACGAAGCCAGCGCACCGCCACTAAAGTCGAACGCCAGATCGAAGCCTTTCCACCCGAAGGTGAAGTTCAATCCGAAGTTCATCACCGGTGTATTTCCTTCCCGGTAACCGATTGGACGCTCGTCGAGGCCATTGATAACACCGTCGCCGTTGACATCCTTGTACTTGATGTCGCCCGGGCGGAGTGTCTTGTTTCCCTGTCGGTCGTTATCTATCGGCCAGGCGGCGATTTCGTCCCAATCCTTGAATTGGCCGGTGGCTTCCAGTCCCCAGTTGACGTAGCCGTAACGGTGGATGATGGAGCTTCTGTATTCATCCCAAGAGTTGCCGAAGCGTGGCTTGTACTGCTCCCAGTCATAGAAACGGGCGTAGGTGAGATTCGCCCCAACGGAATAGTTGAAGTCATTCACGCGGTCTCTCCATCGGACGGCAAATTCATATCCCATGTGCACATCCGAATTAAGGTTTTCCCTCGGCAGGCTGAATCCGACTTCGGAAGGAAGCAGAACGTCGTAGCGCGAAGCCGGCAATCCGGTTCGCAGGCGGCGGAAGAAGTCGGCCTGCCCCGTCAGGCGGTTGTCTAAAAAGGCTGCATCCACACCGGCATCGAAGATTTTAGCCTTGATCCAGGACATGGTCGTCACGGGCAATCCGCGTGGCTCGGAACCGATCACATATTTGCCGTCGATCACCGAACCGCCTCTTTTGTATTCATATCCGGACAGGTAGTCAAACGCACGGTAAGCATCCCCCAGATCGTCGTATCCCACCAAACCGTAGGAGGCACGCAACTTGAAGTCGTTGAAAATAGAAGGCAGTTTGCTTGCCTGCCAGAAGGATTCTTCCGAAATCCTCCATCCGAGCGAGGCTGAGGGGAAGAATCCCCAGCGGTGATTCGGCGGGAATTTCCACGAGCCGTCATAACGCGCCGAGACTTCCAGCAGATACTTGTTGGCGTAGTCGTAGTTCAGGCGTCCGATCCATCCCAGGCGCGCTTCCGTCCGGTTACCGTCGTCGTTATACGTATCCATCGTTTCATAATCAATCAGATGCAGCGAATTTGCCGTCGGGATGGAATGAACCCATGATTCGGGCGTCTCGCGCTGGATAGCTTCAAATCCGCCGACAGCAGCCACCGTATGTTCGTCGAATTTCTTGTCGTATGCCAGCTGTATATTGGATGTCATTTCCTCGACATGCTTCACGCGGCGCTCGCGCCAAGGATTCGTATTCTCGAAAATAACGGGATAGGTATCCGTCGCTTCATCGTAGCCATACAGTTTGTAGGTATATTCCTGATTGTTCATCTGCTGGTAGGCCAGATAGTAGCTGACCAGCGCCTTGGCTTTCAGTCCGCCGATAATATTGTATTCCGCAAAGCCGGAGAGTTGCCCCACGCGCCAGGTTTCTTCATACTTGCCGGACAGGTCGTAAGTCAGCCACCCGAAATTAGTTTCCGAACTTGAGGATGTCATCGTCGGGTACTTTGGATTATCATTGGCAAACGGGCGCTTGGTCGGCAGGTTGCGGTACGTTCCAAAACGGGGCAACCAGTAGTCGTCTGATCCCGGAACACCCGGATTCACCCGGGTTTCGATGCGTCCGTTCATGTTGGCGCCGATTTTCAAACGGTCGCTGATCTGCGATTCGATATTCATCTGCACGTTGCTGCGGTTGAATCCGCCGTAATTGACTATCATCGCGTCCTGTTCCAGGTGTCCCACCGAAATGTAGTAGTTGCTCTTGTCCGAACCGCCCGACACATTGGCATTGATGTAATATTGAGCGCCCGTATTAAAGATGTAGTGATACCAGTTGAACGGAACGTATCCCTTCTCCTTTCCCTGCTCCCACTTGGCAAGATCATCCTTTGTATAGGTATAGCTTGCCCTGCCCTGTACGGTTTCCGACTGGATGTAGTTCGTGATGTACGTTGCCGCATCCGCCGGTTCGGGGAAACTGGAAGGCATCTGCCATCCGTAATAGGTGTTGATGGACACCGTATTCTTGCTGTTGCGTCGTCCCTTCTTGGTCGTAACCACCACCACGCCGTTGGCGGCGCGGACACCATAGATGGACGAAGAGGCATCCTTCAGCACCGAGACGGATTCAATGTCATTGAAATCAATGTTGTTGAACTGTCCCTCGTCCGACTGGATACCGTCGATGACAAACAGCGGCGTACCCATGTTGCGAATGTTGATTCGGGTCGAGGCGCCCGGTCGTCCGTCCGCTTGCCGATAGTTGATACCGGCCATCTTGGCCACTAATGCACCGGAGGCTGTGGAGGAGGCCGAACGGCTGATTTCCGACGAGTTGATCGACGAAATAGCTCCCGTCAGGGTCGCCTTCTTCTGCGACAGACCGAAACCTGTTACCACCAGTTCTTCCAATATATGTATATCTTCTTTCAAGACTACATCTACAGTTTCACCTTTCACCGTCACGTGCTGTGTGATATATCCGATAAAGGATATTTCCAATACAGCATTGACCGGCAGGGTGAGCTTAAATGAGCCGTCCACGTCGGTAACCGTCCCGTTTGTCGTACCGACTTCCACCACATTAGCGCCGATGACACCTTCGCCGTACACATCCGAAACAACGCCTTTTACAGTGATTTTCTGTTGTTGAGCGCTTACAGGCTCCAGCTTGGCTGTAGCTTCTTTTTCAGGATGTTTTTCATTTAACGATAAATCGTTTATCACATTTGTTGTTTCTCCTGTCGGTTCGTTCGCATAACTCATGCGAGTACCTGTAAACAGGGAACAGACTACCATAAATAGCAGGATCCGCCATGGCTTCCCGCTTCTAAAACCATACTCTTTTTTCTTCATGATTTTATGATTTTTGTAACTTGTAACTATTCAGCCCCAAATATAAAAAAAAATCACAAGAATAACAATTTTAAATATTAAAAAATGATTATTCACGTTTAAATAAAAAAAGATAAAGATTTAACAACCACAAGACATTACAATTTCACTCACCGGTAGAGCAAAATACGCTATTGCGCGAAGAGAATGCACAATTGCGTGAAACAAGTGTCCTGATGCAAAGGAGCGTGTGGTGTTTTTGTCACATGTCTTCTAATGAAAAGCCCTTGTACTCAATGTTAAACTGAGGATATTTACCTGCAATATCAATGGCTTTGTTTTCTAAAATGTGTAGATTGATTCGTTTTTTATTGCGTTTTACTTCGCAAAAAAGAAGGTATTTTTCCATTTCATTTATGGCAACAATGTCGATTTCGTCTTCTCCTTTTGAATTCCAATACGGTTGAATATCGGAAAATTGCTTTGAATCAATCATTTGTTCTTGAAAGTATTTTTCCAATACAATGCCGGAATAGGTTTCGTAATCTCGCTCAACGATATTACGGACATAGTCCAAATTACCTATCTCAATAGCGCTCCGGTATTTGTAAATAAATCTAAACCAAAAATTCAGGAAATTATCTTCAATTTTATATTTGTTTGAACGACTTCCGGTTTTTGCAAGGAAAGGTCGTGTTCGTTTGATAATATTGTATTCGTTTTCCAGTTTGTCTAAATGCCCGCCCACAGCCATATTCAATATGCTTTCAATATTCCCGCGATCTGTTTTTGAAGAAGCAATAAGAGAAAGTATGGAGAAATAATTACCGTAATCTCTCCCAAATTCATCAATTAAAACATCTCGTCCTTCATCCAAGAAAAAAGAGCCTTCACTGAAAATGGTATCAAATATTGCTTTTTTAGTAAATGCCATACGGTTTACCAATTGTTCGATGTATTTAGCTACACCTCCGGTAACCATATAGAATGATAATAAATCCTCATGCGTATATCCGGGATAATAATCCGAAAGAATGTCCTTTATTGTTTTAATGTTAAAAGGCTTAATCAGCATTCGGGAAGTTGCTCTGCCGAAAAGCGGTTCTTTGGAATTTTCAAATATCCGTTTCATCATGGAATAAATAGATCCGCATAGGATGAGGTTTATGTGGCTTTCTTCCTTATAAGAATCCCATATATTTTGCATATCGCTGAATATTATAGGATTAACATTTCTGAATTCTTGAAATTCGTCTATAATAAGCGTAAAGTTAATCTGTTTAGACAACTTCATAATAGCCTTGAACAATTCGGCAAAACCGGTATAATTTCCTATCGGAATATGTAATTTTTCCTCCATTTCACGCGTAAACTCTTCACAAAGAAGAATTTCATTTTTCTTTGCAATAAAAAAATAGAGGACAGGGATGGAATGGAAAGTATTTTTCAACAAAGTAGTCTTCCCAACTCGTCTTCGGCCTATCAAAACAGTCATCTGGGCTATTTCTTTCGAACGCAACTCAATTTTATTGAGTGTTGCCGTTTCAGTGTTTCTATTATAAAATTTCATGTGTACATAATTTGTTTTATCGCAACCGCGGTTACAGCAACGGCGGTTGCGATACTGCAAAAGTATGAATATTTTTGCAGTATCGCAACAAAAATCATTATTTTGGGAATATTTTGTATCTTTGCATTGAGAATAAGTAATTCTGCTAAATGATGAAAAAAAATATCATAAAAACATAAAAATACAACAATATGTTAGTTAAATTATACAGAAAATACATTTCAAAAGAGGTTCGAGATAAAATCTATAAAGCTTTTCTCGGACAAGTTTTATCTTTTCTACGATCTTTGGAAGGAAATCTAAAATCAAAATTTATCTATCTGTTCCGGAATATTTTACCGGATACGAAAAAAAACAGGTTATATGCTTTTATGGGCAAATACGGTTTAAATGCTTTACCGTATCCTTTTATTCTCGAATACAATGCGATGCATATTGATTGTTTGTTTGACGAACAGCTTAATATACATTACATAATACATTCCGGTAAAAAATTATATTTCCCTAAATCCTATAAAAAAGAGCAAGTTATTGAAAATTACAGATCTTTGATAAGTGAACAGGATTTCCGCTCTCCACATCAGTATGTAAAGGATCTAAACCGGTTGAAAAGAAAAACGCTTCTTGACATTGGAGCCGCAGAAGCTATCTTTTCTTTAAGCGTCATAGAACTTGTGAAGCATGTTTATATATTTGAATGTGAAGAATTTTGGGTCGAAGCGTTGACGGCTACTTTCGCTCCTTGGAAAGACAAGGTTACGATTGTGCAAAAATATGTTGGTGATACGAATGATGAGCATACAATTACGATCGACCGTTTTCTGGAAGACAAAGAGAAAAGTAATCTTTTTCTGAAAATGGACATAGAAGGATACGAGCAGGCTGCTCTAAAAGGGGCTTCCGATACATTGAAAGAAGCGCATGATATAGATTTTTCTATCTGTACATATCATAAAAAAAATGATGCTATTGAAATAGCAAAAATTCTTCGATCATATAACCTTGAGTATGAACGAACCGACGGCTATTTGTATTTTGCGAAGGAACTTAGAAGAGTAATTATTCGAAGGAAATTAAATAATTCAGTATCATGATATACATAAACATTGGGAATTAAGCCTGTCAAAGATATTGATAATTTTAGGTTTTTACAAAAAAGTAGTATCTTTGTGTTAGAGTTATTATCAACGACGAAATATCAATTAAGAGCATATTGGATAAAAATCCGGTAAATGCTTATAGAATTTCATGGGAACATGAAATTCGTCGGATATTGGTGTAAACTTTGCAACGAATTATCAATGAAGAAATAAATATGCCGGTTTTCTTTTTATAAACGATGATGTCTTTTTCTTCCCTTCTTTTTTGGGAAAACAGAGAAACAAGCCATTTTTAATGAAACTAAATAAATTATGCAAAAAATAAGAATAATAGCACTTTATCTTCCCCAGTTCCACCCAATCCCCGAAAACGATTTATGGTGGGGCAAAGGTTTTACGGAATGGACAAATGTCGGAAAGGCCAAACCTTTATTCAAAAGTCATTACCAACCCAGAGTACCTGCTGATTTAGGTTATTACGATTTACGTTTACCTGAAGTAAGACAAGCGCAATCCGATTTAGCGCAAGAATATGGAATAGAAGGTTTCTGCTATTGGCATTATTGGTTTGGTAATGGAAAAAGATTACTGGAAAGACCTTTTAATGAAGTTTTAGTATCGGGAAAACCTGATTTTCCTTTCTGTTTAGGTTGGGCAAATCATAGCTGGTCTGGAATTTACAATGGTGTAAAGAGTAAAGAAACATTGATTGAACAAACTTACAACGGCATTCAGGATTATGAGCGACATTTTTATGATATTCTTCCTGCTTTACAAGACAAACGATATATATTAGTAGATGGAAAGCCGTTTTTCCTGATTTTTGATCCGTTGGGCATTCCCAATCCGGCTATGTTCATTGATTGTTGGCGAAAGTTAGCGGTAAAAAACGGACTTCAAGGAATTCATTTTGTAGCGCATACCTATCACTCCGAGCAAATTCAATCTCTCTTAAACAGTGGATTTAATGCTGTCAATATAGTTCGGCTATTTGACTATCAAAAATCCGGTATTTCTTTTATGCAGAAAACTATTAATAAAATAAAGAGGGAATATTTCAAAATTGGATTTTATCCCGAATATAAAGAAGCTATGCCGTATTTTTCAGGAAAAGAAGATGTTGAAAACAATGTGTATCCTACTATCATTCCTGATTGGGATCATACCCCCAGAACCGGAAAATACGGTTCGATTCTGAAAAATGCAAGTCCGGAACTATTCGGTAAACATTTGGCGAGGACTTTCAGTGATGTAAAAACAAAGCCGGAGCAGCAACGGATTGTAATACTTAAATCATGGAATGAATGGGCGGAAGGGAATTATATTGAACCGGATTTAAAGTTTGGGAAGAAATATTTAGAAACGCTTAAAAGAGAATTGGGAAATGTATAAAATTTTTATTATTTCGTATATTATGTGCAAAATTATGGTATGATATCATTATTTAAACTAATTTTGCAGGCATCGAACATTAAGAAAAATTGACAGAAAGTTCCAATCCGAGCCGGTGAAACTTTGGCTCGCACAACTCGCCATTGAATGCAAAGAAATTAAAACAAACTGAAATAAATAAACACGAATGAAAAAAAGAATTTTGGTCACCGGAGGTTCCGGATTCGTCGGTTCCCATTTGTGTGAACGACTTTTGAAAGACGGAAACGAAGTTGTTTGCATGGATAACTTTTTTACCGGTTCCAAGCAAAATATTGTGCATTTGTTGAATAATCCGTACTTTGAATTGATTCGCCACGATGTTACCATGCCCTTTTCGGCGGAAGTCGATGAAATTTATAATATGGCATGTCCCGCATCGCCCGTGCATTACCAGTTCGACGCCATTCAAACGGTTAAGACGTCCGTCATGGGATCCATTCATGTTTTGGGACTTGCCAAAAGAGTAAAAGCCAAAGTTTTACAAGCCTCTACCAGTGAAGTTTACGGAGATCCGCATGTTCATCCGCAAAAAGAAGATTATTGGGGCAATGTCAATCCGATAGGTATCCGTTCCTGTTATGACGAAGGAAAACGTTGTGCGGAAACTTTATTCATGGACTATCACAGGATGAATGATGTCAGGATAAAAATTATACGCATTTTCAATACTTACGGACCGAGAATGCACCCAAACGATGGCCGGGTAGTTTCCAATTTTATTGTTCAAGCATTGAATAATCAAGATATTACCGTTTATGGAAAAGGAGAACAGACACGGAGCTTCCAATACGTGGATGATTTGATCGAAGGAATGCTCCGGTTCATGGCCACAGACGATTCAATCATCGGCCCCATCAATATCGGGAATCCGGGAGAATATAAAATCATAGAATTGGCGGAAAAAATTATCCAATTGACAAATTCCAAATCTAAAATCATTTACAAGCCTCTGCCGCAGGACGATCCGACGCAACGTTGCCCCGATATCTCTTACGCTAAAAAATTATTGGATTGGGAGCCGAAAGTCCAATTGGAAGAAGGTTTGTTGAAAACGATTGCGTATTTCAAATCACAATTATAAAGTTATGTTTGAAACACCTGTCTTATTTTTGGTTTTCAACCGAGAAGACACTACGCAACAGGTTTTTGAAGCAATCCGACGTCAAAAACCGAAGTATCTGTTTGTTGCAGCCGACGGCGCAAGAAAAAACAAGCCCGGCGAAGCAGAAGCTTGCCAACGGGTGAGAGATGTTGTTACGCAAATTGATTGGGACTGCGAACTGAAAACGCTTTTCCGGGACGAAAATCTCGGTTGTAAAATAGCCGTTAGCGAAGCCATCACCTGGTTTTTTTTACAAGTAGAACAAGGAATTATACTGGAAGACGATTGCTTGCCCGACCCATCGTTTTTTCCTTATTGCGAAGAATTATTGAACCGATACAAAAACGATACGCGCATTGGACACATCAGTGGAAATTGTTTTTTGCCGGAAGCTATGGATAAAAATTACAGCTATAACTTTTCTTCTATTGCGCATATTTGGGGATGGGCTACTTGGAGAAGAGTATGGCAAAATTTTGACATCCGTTTTCCGTTTTGGGATGAAACTAAAAAAAATGAAATCAAAAAAAAGAATCTTTTTAACAGTAAAAGAGAAGAAATTTATTTTTCTACATTTATCAGCGATACTTTATCGTCCCGGCAGAATTTAAGCGTTTGGGACGTTCAATATTTTTTCATGCTCAGGACACAAAATCAACTCTCCATTTATCCGACGGTTAATCTTGTCCGGAATATTGGTGTTGGTTCGGATTTAGCCACGCATACCTCAAAGAAAAAAAATAAACTTTTAGTGCCGCTATCTTCTGTTTCTTTTCCGTTAGAACATCCGGAATATGTTTTGAGGAACAAAGAATTGGATGGTTTTACCATAAAAAAGATTTTTTTTTCGTGGAAACGGCTGGTACGCTATTTTTTATAAAATACACTTGTGGCGAGTAATAAAATTTTATTTTGCCATAACGACTATTTTATATACCTTTGTGGCGAGTAATAATTATCAAAAAATGAAGTCTTACAACAACATAATTGGGCGAGATGCGGAAATAAAAATTTTACAGGACATCTATAACTCCGGCTCTTCTGAATTTGTTGCCATTTATGGCAGGCGGCGTGTAGGCAAAACCTTTTTGGTGCGGGAAACGCTGCAAGACAAGTTTGTGTTTGATGTTTCCGGACTTGCCAATGCCAACACCCGTGACCAGATTGTAAATTTTACGCTCTCGCTCAATCAGTACGCGGGAGAGCAGACATTCAAGCCTGCTCAATCATGGCTTTATGCTTTTGAGCAACTGATTACGCTTATGAAAAAATCGAGAAATCGCCGTAAAGTACTGTTTTTCGACGAAATCCCGTGGATGGATACGCATCGTTCAGGTTTTCTTACTGCGCTCGAACATTTCTGGAACGGCTGGGCTTCATCTCAAAAAGACATTGTACTGATTGTTTGCGGCTCAGCAACTTCGTGGATAATAAACAAGTTAATCAATAATCACGGAGGATTGCACAATCGTTTGACAAAAACAATTTATCTGAAACCTTTCTCGCTGCAACAATGTGAAAAATATCTTTCCGCAGAGAAAATATCTTTCAGCCGTTACCAGATAGCAGAATGTTATATGGCTATGGGTGGTATTCCATTTTATTTGAGCAAGATAGAACGAGGAGCAAGTGTGGCGCAAAATATTGATCGGCTGTTTTTCAGCCAGGATGCGGAATTGAAAAATGAATTCCGGAATCTGTATGCCTCCCTGTTCCGGGAATCGAACGATTATATTAAGATTGTTGAGGCGTTAAGCAAAAAAGCAAAGGGACTTTTGCGCGACGAAATTGTTGCTGCAACCAAAATAAAAAGTGGCGGCGGATTGACAAAAATCCTGAAAGACCTCGAATATTGCGGTTTTATCCGCTCTTATTCTTCGTTTGGCAAAAAAAAACGCAATGTAATATACCAACTAATCGATTTTTACACGCTTTTTTACCTTAAATTTGTTGCTGCAAACAAAAATAATGACGAGCATTTTTGGACAAATTCACTCGACACGCCTCTGCACAACTCGTGGGCCGGTTACGCTTTCGAAATGCTTGCTCTGTTGCATATCAACGAGATAAAAAATGCAATGAGCATTGCCGGAATACAGTCGGGCGTGTCGGCATGGAAAAGTGAACATTCTTCGCCAGCCGCTCAAATCGACTTGGTTATCAACCGCAAAGACGGCATTACAGATGTGATAGAAATAAAATATTCAACCGGCAAATATGTCATTACAAAAAGTTATGAAGAAAATTTGCGGAACAAAATGTCGGCTTTTAAACAAGAAACACAAACCGGAAATGCGGTTCATTTGGTAATGCTTACCACCTACGGCATTGTGCGGAACAAACACAGCGAAATAGTCCAAAAACAACTCACTTTGGATACATTGTTTAATGATATAAACAACCTGTATTACTCGCCATAACTATGCTTTTTAATGTACTTATGGCGAGTAATAATAAAATCAAAAAAAATGAATATCCTGATAATCAATACATCCGAACGAACCGGAGGCGCTGCTGTTGCCGCCAACCGCTTAATGAAAGCCTTGCGAAAAGAGGGGCATGACGCTAAAATGTTGGTGCTCGACAAACAAACCGACGACCTGAATGTACTTACTCTCAATACTTCACGGTGGAAAAAGCAAATCAGTTTCATCAGGAAAGCCTATGAGCGGTGGGTTATTTTTGTTTACAAGCGTTTTAGCCGGAAAAATCTGTGGTCTGTGTCTATTGCAAACACAGGAACAGATATAAGCCGTCATCCGTTGGTAAAGGAGGCGGATATTATCCATTTGCATTGGATAAATCAGGGTTTCCTCTCGTTACCTGATATAACGAAATTGGTAAATTCAGGCAAACCCATTGTTTGGACTTTGCACGATTTATGGCCATGTACAGGCATTTGTCATTATCCGGGCAATTGTGTTAAATACGAAACCGGATGTAAACATTGTGAGATGTTGTCCGGCTATTTCCCTATGGATTTATCACAACAGGTATTTATCAAAAAGCAAAAAGCAAATTTACATTTAATCACTTATGTTGGATGCAGTCGCTGGATTGCGGAGAAAGCAAAACAAAGCGCCTTGCTAAAAAATGCGGAAATAAATTCTATTCCAAATCCGATTGACACAAAGACTTTTTGTTCTCAAGACAAATTAGGCATACGAAAACGATTAGGATTACCTTTGGATAAAAAACTGATATTGTTTTCGGCAGCAAAAATCTCTGATATCCGAAAAGGCGGTTCCTATTTTGTAAATGCTTGCAATTTAATTGGTGAAACGGATTCCGAATGGAAAAACAAAACTGAAATTATTTTAATGGGCGGGGGAAATGAAACATTTTTCTCTCGGATTAATCTGAAAGTCAACCCGCTTCGTTATGTCTCCGGCGATAAAGATATAGCCGCTATTTATGCAGCTGTCGATCTATTTGTTATCCCATCGCTGGAAGATAATTTACCGAATACCATCATGGAGGCTATGGCTTGCGGCACGCCTTGTGTTGGATTTAATGCAGGCGGTATTCCTGAAATGATTGACCACAAGGGAAACGGTTATGTGGCTCAATATCAGGATGTGGAAGATTTGGCAAACGGCATTTCATGGTGTTTGGAAAATCATATAAATTTAACTATGGCAGCCCGAAACAAAGTGTTGGAATGTTATTCCGAAGATGTGATTGCACAAAAATATATTGAATTGTATAGTAAACTTATAAATAAAAAATTCTGATTATGTTGGCTTCATTTCATCGTTATTATTTACATCAGCGGTTTTTCCCCGATTTATTCAGCATTGTAATCAATCCGTTTTATTTCAGCAGGAAAGCCTTGTTGAAGCATATTAAATCTTTCTCAAAGGAATTGAGCGGTAAATTATTGGATTTTGGTTGCGGTTCAAAACCTTATCGTTCTTTGTTTTCCAATGTTAGCGAATACATAGGTATTGACGTTGATAACGGCGAAAGTCATAATCATGAAAATGAAAACATTGATATTTTTTACGATGGAGAGACAATACCTTTTGAGAATGAGGTATTTGATTCAATCCTTGCTTCAGAAGTCTTGGAACATGTGCCGGACATAGATAAAATCTTATCGGAACTATATCGGGTTTTGAAAAAAGGCGGAAAAATTTTAGTCACAGTACCGTTTGTCTGGCCGGAACACGAGATGCCCTATGATTTCAGGCGATTTACCTGTATTGGATTTGAAAAATTATTGACCGATAAGAATTTTCAAATTATTTCAAAAACTAAATCCGGCAGTTTTTTGGAAGCGCTTTTCCAAATGTGCATAATGTATTTGCACAGTCTGCTTTATACAAAAAACAAGTATCTCAATATGTTAATTAATGCGATTTTTATTTTTCCGGTATGTATAACGGGAATTGTTCTGACAAAAATTTTACCTAAAAGGGACAATTTTTATCTCAACTCGGTGATTGTTGCGGAGAAAATTAATTTGTAAGGTGTATTTAAAATAGAATAGGGAAATATTGATTTTTTTGTAAATTTGCAAATCATATTGAAATAAAATGAGATCGGAAGCCCTAAAAAATTTTATTCGCGAGCATACTGTGTTGTTTTGGTATTCACCCGAAGACAAAGCGGAAACTGTCAGCGACGAGTTGCTGGTAGAAACCATTTTGAATTATGGCGATATGGAGGCGGTACGGCAATTGCTTTGTACTTAGGACATCGTGAATCAATTAATTATGATTTGTTTACTTTTAATAAATTAAATAAGAGAAGCGAAAAAATTATTTAACGAGCAGTTTTCTGAAAAATTATTCAGACAACAATTAGCTTTTCATGAAGACATTGATTATTCCGAAGGAGTAAAATATCTTCCCGGATTTGAAGTAAACCCCGAAGAAATCAAGCAATTTTTGTTTGATATTTCCATTAAAATTTAATAACAAAGAAAAAAAATAATTATGAGCGAATATTGCAAATATTTTACAGGGGAATATCTGTTCGGCGACAATTTTTCGGAAGAAAAAATTGCTCGATGGTATGATGAAGAAGCCGAGGCGTATGCCGATTTATACGGTAAAAATATAGATACAAATCGATGTTTATACGGTTATCATAAAATCAATAAATTGTATGGATACAGGTATCTGGAAGGGAAAAAAATATTTGAAAATGTCTTGGGATTCGGGTCATCGTGGGGATTTGAATTTTTACCTGTGATAGATAAAATAAAAAATTTGACAATAGTCGAATCGTCCTCACAGACAGTCAGTTCTAAATTAGGAGATATAATACCTGTTTATAAAATTCCTAAAATTTCCGGCAAATTGGATTTTCCGGACAATAGTTTTGGTTTAATAACCTGTTTTGACACCCTACACCATATTCCCAATGTAACTTTCGTACTCAATGAATTATTCCGTGTATTACAACCGGAAGGTTATATTCTCTTGCGCGAGCCGATAAATTCAATGGGCGATTGGCGAACGTTCCGTGCCGGTTTAACGAAAAATGAGAGAGGTATTCCTGATGCGTATTTATCAAAAATTATTTACGAGGCAAATATGGAAATTATTCAAAAGCACTATTATTCGTGCATGACTTCTTTTTTTAATCGTATATTTAAGTTAAATTTTATTAATTTTGGGGGATATTTATTATTTGACAAATATTTATCGAAACTATTTGCATTTAATATTCATTATCATCCATGCAATAAGTTGCAAAGAATAAGTCCGGCGAGTGTGTTTTATATATTAACAAAGAAACGATAAGAATTATTACCATAATATTATACCCGAAATGATATAATATCAAAAAATACACTTATCTTTGCACCCGAAAAGGTATAAACTAAATAATAATTACAATGATGCAAACCGCATCCTTATCTAAATATGTAAAACAAATGCGCAAACAGTATGGTTTAACGCAAATAGATTTGTCTGAAAAATCCGGTGTAGGACTGCGTTTTATTCGCGAAATGGAACAAGGCAAAACAACATTACGAATGGATAAAGTGAATCAGGTTCTTGCCCTGTTTGGAGCGGAATTAGGCGCAGTATCAACGGATAAAAATAAATTTAGTGTATGAAACAAGCAAAGATATTTTTCAAGAACGAATTAACCGGTATTCTTACCGAAAATGAAGAAGGATACACCTTTGTTTATGATAATCAATATCTTGAATCAGAGGAAAGCGAGCCGGTTAGTTTGACTTTGCCACTGCGGAAAGAAGCATTTCATAGTAATGTATTATTCCCTTTTTTCGATGGTTTGATACCCGAAGGGTGGTTACTTGATATTGCACAAAGAAATTGGAAATTAGATTTACGCGACCGTTTTTCGTTATTGTTGGCTTGTTGTAAGGATTGCATTGGAGCTGTAAGTGTTATACCGATAGATGATAATGAGTTATGAGTAAGTGCTTATTTTGTTACAAAGAACTTGAACAAGGACAGACCGACTTTCATCCGGCTTGTTCACGAAAGATTTTCGGGACAACGGTTGCCCCGAAACTTTCATATACACGCGCTCAAATTTCGGAATTAGCCGAACAAATCATTCGTAGTCAAACAACCGTTACGGGTGTGCAACCTAAATTGTCGTTAAACTTGGAAGGAAAAAACACCCCAAAACGCTTTACCATTGTCGGCTTGTGGGGAAAATACATTCTAAAACCGCAAACCGAACAATATTCACAACTTCCCGAAAATGAAGACCTAACAATGCATTTGGCTGAAATGGTGGGAATAAAAACGGTCCCACATTCTCTGATTCGCTTTGCAGACGGCGAACTTTGCTACATTACCAAACGGATTGACCGCGACAACCAAGGTAATAAACTACCTATGGAAGATTTATGCCAATTGACGGAACGATTGACGGAATACAAATACAAAGGTTCGTATGAACAAATAGCAAAAATTATTCTGAAATATTCTGTAACTCCGCTATTGGATTTGACTAATTTTTGGGAGGAAGTACTATTTTCTTGGTTAACAGGAAATACAGATATGCACTTGAAAAATTTTTCGCTTTACAATCCGGCAAAAGGGCAAACCATACTTACTCCTGCCTACGATTTGCTTTCAACAGTGTTAGTTATGCCGGAAGATAAGGAAGAATTGGCGCTTACGCTCAATGGTAAAAAAAGCAGATTGAAACGCATTGATTTTGAAAAAGCATTTAGTCAATCGGGACTAAACGAGAAAGTGGTGAACAATATTTTTGCAAAATTGGAAAAAACAGCTCCCCAATGGGTTGACTTTATTGAAAATTCATTTTTAAATAAAGAAAACAAAGAGGGATATCAAGATATAATACAAACCCGCATGCAAAAGTTGCGTCAAAGAGCATGAAACAACAAATTATTTACACATGAAAATTTAGAAAAAATAAAATAATGACTTTCTCCATCATCACCGTCACCTACAACGCCGCCCAATGGATCGAACGAACCATTCAAAGCATCCTGTCGCAAACCTGCAAAAATATCGAATACATTATCGTGGACGGCGGCTCGACCGACGGAACGGTTGATATAATTACGAATTACGAATTACGAATTCTCAATTTTCAATTCATCTCCGAGCCGGATAAAGGGCTTTACGACGCAATGAACAAAGGCTTGAAACTCGCTACCGGCGATTATGTCTGGTTCATCAATGCCGGCGACAGAATCCATTCCGAAAATACCGTACAGGAAATTGTCAATCAAATTACCCCTAAATCCCCTGAAGGGGACTTTACATCCCAAAGTTATGCTCGCCCAACTCCCCCTTTAGGGGGCTGGGGGGTTCTCTACGGTGAAGCAGAAATCTCAGACGCCCAAGGAAACAGTCTCGGCATGCGCCGCCTGAAAGCGCCCGAAAAACTGACTTGGAAAAGTTTCAAAATGGGAATGCTCGTCTGCCACCAATCTTTTATCGTCAAACGGGAGATAGCTGAGCCTTATGATTTGCAGTATCGCTACGCTGCCGATATTGATTGGTGTATCCGTTGTCTGAAAAAGGCAGATCCTATTTTGAATACGCATCTGACATTGTCCTATTTTCTGGAAGCCGGCTACAGCGCTGCGAATCGAAAAGCTTCTTTAAAAGAGCGTTACGAAATTATGTGCAAATATTACGGAAAAATTCCCACCCTAATCAGGCATTTATGGTTTGCCGTTCGATTTTATACCGCAAAATGTTTGAAAAAAAACATTTAATAACGTACCTTTGTGTCTTGTTTTTTAACACGTAATCATTTTTTAGTTACAAAGAATATGAATCCAATCGTAAAAAAGTCTATCCCACATGTAATAGCAATAGCTATATTTCTGATTCTCACTTGTATCTATTTTGCTCCCGGTATATTTGAGGGTAAAACACTTCAACAAGGCGATATGGAAAAAGTATCGGGTATGGGGCAAGAATTGTCGGATTATTATGCAAAAGAGGGCGGTAAATCGGCATGGACAGGCTCCATGTTTTCGGGTATGCCGGCATACCATATCACGGTTTTCGGAAATTCTCCCGATTATTTATCTTATCTGGAAAAACCGGTTAAGGCTGTCGACTATCCGGGAGCGAGCATGATTTTGATGGCTTTGATTTGCTTTTATATCTTAATGTGCGTGACAGGCGTAAAACGTTGGTTAGCCATTGCCGGAGCGGTTGCTTTCGCTTTTGCTTCTTATAACTTCATCATTATCATGGTGGGGCATATTACCAAAATGTATGTGATTGCCTATATGCCGCTTATGCTGGCCGGAATAATTCTGCTATTCCGTAAAAATCTTTTGTGGGGAGCGGTTCTCTCCTTGTTGGGAATTAGTTTTTCCATTCGGAACGGCCATATACAGATTACTTATTACTTGGCGCTCTTTTGCCTCTTTTTCTTTATCGGGCTTTCAATCAACGCCTTTCTGAAAAAAGAAGTTTCACTTTGGATAAAATCAACCGTAATCCTGGTTGCCGCTTTGGCGATCTCTTTGCTTCCCTCGTTGGCCGGTTTATATTCCGATTACGAAGTAGGGCAGGAGAGTTTGAGAGGCCCTTCGGAATTGACTACCGTGAAAGATGGCGTTGAAGAAAAAACTTCGACCGGATTGGACATAGATTATGCTTTTAATTGGAGCTATGGACGCGGGGAATTACTTACTCTGCTCATTCCCAATGCCTACGGAGGAGCTTCCGTTGTAACTTTGGGTAAAGATTCCGAATTTTACAAAACATATAAACGTTTGGGAGGACCCGTTGGCAAAGAAGTGCAAGCGCCTACTTATTGGGGACCTCAACTACTTGGAACTTCCGGTCCGGTATATTTTGGCGCTATTGTCTGCTTCCTGTTTGTGCTCGGAATGTTTGTTATCAAAAACCCACTGAAATGGTGGATTGCCGGAGCTTCGCTGTTATTTATCATCCTGTCGCTGGGGAAAAACTTTGCTTCCATCAATGATTTCCTGTTTTATCATTTACCGATGTACAACAAATTCCGGACGCCTTCTATGGCCTTGGTAATTCCGGGATTAACGTTCCCTCTTATCGGTTTTTGGGGTTTGAAACGGATTGTTGGAGAAAAAGTAGATGCCAAATTCCTGAAAAAATCGCTCATTTGGGCGCTGTCCATTACGGGAGGAATTTGTTTGCTGATTTGGCTTATACCCGGTACATTCCTGACATTTGAATCGGTTACCGACGCCCAGCAAATACCCGAACAGCTGATTGGCGCTCTGATAGATGACCGGAAATCTATGGCTTCGTCCGATGCTTTGCGTTCATTAGTATATATTTTGTTGGCAGGCGGATTGATATTCCTCTTCCTTCAGATGAAAAATAAAAAAACCGGTGCAACCGTATTGGGCGTCGGTTTACTTGTGCTGATAACCGTTGATTTATGGACGGTTGATAAACGATATTTGAACGACCGTTCTTATTCCAAACAAAAACTGCATGAATCGTATAAAAAAACGCCGGCCGATGAATTTATATTACAAGATAAATTACCTTCGTACAGGGTTTTGAATCTCGCCGTAAATACTTTCAATGAAACGAGTACCTCTTTTTTCCATAAATCAATCGGTGGTTACCATGCCGCGAAATTAAGGAAATATCAGGAATTATTGGATCACCGGGTAATGGGGGAAATCAATACTATCTCTAAGGCATTTCAATCGCCAAAAAGTTTGGACAGTTTACTGTTGGTTTTCAAGCAAACGCCTACGTTGAACATGCTTAACACCAAATATATTATTTACAACCCCGGACAAGCGCCATTAGTCAATCCTTATGCCGACGGAAACGCTTGGTTTGTAGATGAAGTGAAATTTGTATCCAATGCCAACCAGGAAATCGAAGCGCTTAATCAAATCGATCCGCTGAAAACGGTTGTGATTGATGAAAAATTTGCCGACAAAGTACTGAAAAACGTTTCGCAAAACGATAGCGTTTCTTCTATCGAATTACTTGAATATAAGCCAAATATATTAAAATATGAGTCAAACGCTTCCACCGAAAAGATTGCCGTTTTCTCGGAAATCTATTACGATCACGGTTGGAAAGTTTTTGTGGACGGAAAACAAACGGATTATTACCGCGCCGATTGGACATTAAGAGCGATGAATGTTCCGGCAGGAAAACATACCATCGAATTTCGATTTGAGCCGGATACGTATAACCGGCTGAATAGGATCGGATCTATTTCGTCTCTTATCATATTACTTGGATTTATTGGTGTAATAGCCTATTCCGGTTACCGAAACAGATAAAAAAGGTAAAAGGTAAAAGGTAAAAGGTGAAGGGTAAAACGGTATTTCCGACTCTTTTACCCTTCACCTTTTACCTTTTACCTTTTACCTTTTACCCTTTATCTGTTAATCTACTAATGAAAAATCCAATTGCTTCCGTTCAAGATTGGCCTTTGCAACTTTAATTTTCAAAGGATCCCCCAAACAATACCGGTGTTTCTTGCGAGTTCCGATAAGGCTGTAAGTCTTTTCATCGTATTCGTAATAATCATCGACGAGATCGCGAATAGGCACCATTCCCTCGCAGGCGTTATCGCTCAATTCCACATACAAACCCCATTCGGTAACACCTGAAATGACGCCGTCGAAAATCATACCGACTTTATCGGCCATAAATTCAACTTGTTTGTACTTGATGGAAGCCCGCTCGGCGCTGACCGCCAGCGATTCCATATTGGAACAATGTTTGCAAGCCTCTTCCGTCTGCTGTTCGTTGACCGAACGTCCGCCCGAAAGATAGCGTTCCAGCAAACGGTGAACCATCATATCGGGATACCGCCGGATGGGTGAAGTAAAATGCGTGTAATGCTTGAAAGCCAAGCCGTAATGTCCGACATTCTGCGTCGAATAAGTGGCTTTCGCCATTGAACGGATGGCCAAGGTTTCAATCATGTTCTGTTCCTTTTTACCTTGAACCTCGTCAAGCAGGTCGTTGATGCTTTTTGAAATTTCCGTTTCGCTTCCTTTGTCTTTCAGTTTATAGCCGAAACGACGGATAAATTCCGCAAAATTAGACAACTTTTCAGGAACCGGTAAATCGTGAATCCGGTACACAAAAGTCTTGGCTTTTTGACTTTTTCCGATTTTTCCTATGTTTTCCGCCACCAAACGGTTGGCTAAAAGCATAAATTCCTCAATCAGTTTGTTGGAATCCTTGGCTTCCGTAAAAAATACCCGTAGCGGTTTACCGGTTTCATCAACCTCAATTTTAACTTCATTGCGGTCGAAATTGATTGCACCGGTTTTGAAACGTTTTCCCCGGAGGATTTTAGCCAAACGGTCTAAAGTCAGGATTTCGTCTTTCAAATCGCCTTCTCCGGTCTCAATAACTTGTTGCGCTTCGTCGTAATTGAACCGGCGGTCGGAATGAATAACCGTTCGCACAATCCGGTAATTTTTTACTTCTGCGTTATCGGTCAATTCCACCACCGTCGAAAAACACAATTTGTCTTCGTGGGGGCGAAGCGAACAAAGGCTGTTGCTCAGGCTTTCCGGAAGCATCGGAATGGTGCGGTCAACCAGGTAAATCGAAGTTGCTCGCTCGTAAGCCTCTTTGTCAATGACACTTCCGGGCTTCACGTAGTGAGTTACGTCCGCAATGTGAACGCCGATTTCCCAATTGCCGTTTTTCAGTTTCCGAATCGACAAGGCGTCATCGAAATCTTTGGCGTCTTTCGGGTCAATGGTGAAAGTCGGGACTTGGCGGAAATCTTCACGGGCTTTAATCTCTTCTGCGGTAATTTCCACCGGAATTTTTTCTGCGAATTTTTCTACTTTTTCCGGATATTTGTAAGGCAATCCGAAGTCTGCCAGAATGGCGTGCATTTCGGTTTGATTTTCTCCCGGAGTACCCAGTACGTCAATCACTTCGCCTTTCGGATTATTGGCTTTTTCAGGCCATTCGGTGATTTTCACGACTACTTTCTGGCCGTCTTTCGCACCTTTAAGTTTATCTTTGGGGATGAAAATATCGTTGGCTAATAATTTGCTGTCCGTCACCACAAAAGCATGATGCCGGCCGATTTCCAAAATGCCGACAAAAGTATGCTGCTTTCTTTCAATGATTTCGATAACTTCGGCTTCGGGGGTGCGGCCTTTCCGTTTAGCCAGAATCTGGACTTTTACTTTATCGCCGTTCATAGCGTGCATGGAATTTCTTTCAGCGACAAACAGGGGATTTCCGCCGTCTTCGGAGATAAATGAATTTTTGCCGTTCGAACGTCTTTCAAATTTACCAATGGCTGAAGTTCCCATACCATTCAATTTGTATTTTCCGTGGTCAACCGACGTTAAAAAGTCCTCTTTGGATAAATTTCCCAAAATACCGGCTACCCGCTGTTTGTTGAGTTCGGATGTAACGCCTACTTCCGCACTGACTTGCTTGTAATTCATTATCTCTTTGGGAAAAGTATTGAAGAGATGGACAATGCGGTTTGTCAGTTCCCGGTTGGTTAGCCGCTTACCTGATTTTATTTCTTTTTTGTTTTTTGACATGTTTCATTGTGTTTTAAGCTATTGCTTTGACAAAGTTAGTGATTTGTTTCTAATAACCCAAAAATAGCTCATTCAAATTTTCCGACAATTTCTGCTAAAGCGGTAGCCAATCCATCCAAATCCTTACCGCCGGCCGTAGCAAAATGCGCCTGCCCGCCGCCGCCGCCTTTGATGTGCCTGGCAGCTTCACGAACAATTTGCGAAGCATTCAATCCGGCGCTCGTCAAATCATCGCTAATCATCAATGTCAACGCCGGTTTCGATTCGAAAGAAGTGGCGCCGACAAAACCCATTTTTTCAGGGAATTCACCGCGCAATTGGAAAGCAATATTCTTGATAATTTCCACAGGATATATGCCCCTGACTAAAAATAAACTCACACCGTTCCTGTCTTCTTTCGTGTTGATAATGAATTGTTTCAGCTTTTGCACCTTTTCTTTCAGAAATTCTTCGGTTTGCTTTTTCAGGTCGGCGTTTTCTTCGATGTATTTTCTGACGGCTTGCTTCAAGTCTGTATTGTTAAGCAAACCACGCAAATCGCAAATAACATCCTGCTGCAAATAAAGATAATTTTCACAGGCTTCACCGGAAATAGCTTCGATACGGCGAACTCCCGCCGCTATCGAACTTTCACCGATAATCCTGAACGTACCTATCCGTCCCGTCGAAGCGATATGCGTTCCCCCGCATAATTCAACGGACGAACCGAAACGGATAACCCGCACATCTTCACCGTATTTTTCGCCGAACAGAGCCATCGCACCCATCTTTTTAGCTTCGGCAACCGGTACGTGGCGCGATTCATTCAAATAAATATCTTCGCGAATCTTAGCCGTTACCTGTTTTTCAACCCGACGAATTTCTTCGTCCGTTAATTTTTGGAAATGCGAAAAGTCAAACCGGAGTATATCGGACGAAACGAACGAACCTTTTTGTTCGACATGTTTTCCCAAAACGTTCCGCAGCGCTTCGTGCAATAAATGCGTCGCTGTATGGTTACATTCCGTGGCGCGGCGTTTTTGGATATTCACTTCGAGCAGAAATTCATCCTCCGGATTTTCCGGTAATCGTTGTGTGAGGTGCACTGCCAGATTATTTTCCCGTTTCGTATCAAAAATATTCAGCCGTTTTCCGGTTGAATCGGTAAAAGTCCCGCTGTCGCCTACCTGTCCCCCCATTTCGGCATAGAAAGGCGTCCGGTCGAAAACAAGTTGATAAAACTCGGTGTTTTTTTGTTTGACTTTCCGGTAACGCAAAATCTTCGCTTCAGCCGAAGTTTTATCATAACCGACAAATTCCGATTCACCTTCGCGGATGTTTACCCAATCGTCGGTTTCGATGGCTGCGGCATTTCTCGCCCGCTCTTTTTGCTTTTGCATTTCCACATCAAAACCTTCCTTGTCGAGTTTCATTTCATGTTCTCTCAGAATCAGTTCGGTTAAATCAAGCGGGAATCCGTAGGTATCGTACAGCACAAACGCCTCGGCTCCGGCAATACGGTTTTTTCCGGCAGTTTTTGTATCTTGAATCGTTTTATCCAACAATTTGATTCCATTTTCCAAAGTTCGCAAGAAAGAATCTTCTTCTTCCTTGATAACCTTTTCAATCAAAGTTTTCTGGTCGATTAATTCCGGATAAGCATCACCCATCGAATCAATCAAGGCAGGAATCAAGCGGCACATAAAAGCTTGTTTTTGTTCGAGGAAAGTATAACCGTAACGGACGGCGCGGCGCAAAATCCGGCGAATCACATAACCGGCCTTGGCATTCGACGGCAACTGTCCGTCGGTGATGGAAAAAGCAATCGTGCGGATATGGTCGGCAATAACGCGCATAGCCACATCCGATAGAGGATTTTCACCATACCGGTGACCGGTGATTTTTCCGATTTCAGCAATCAACGGTTGGAAAACATCGGTATCGTAATTGGAGGTTTTTCCCTGAACAGCCATGCACAAGCGTTCGAATCCCATACCGGTGTCGATTACTTTGTTGGGCAAACTTTCGAGCGAACCGTCGGCTTTGCGGTTAAATTGCATGAAAACCAAATTCCAGATTTCGATGACCTGCGGGTGGTCGTGATTGACTAAAGTTAAACCGTTCACTTTGGCTCTTTCTTCGTCGGGACGAATATCAATGTGAATTTCGGAACAGGGACCGCAGGGACCGGTATCCCCCATTTCCCAAAAATTATCCTTTTTACTGCCGTTGATAATCCGGTCTTTCGGCAAATATTTTTCCCAATAAGCGGCTGCTTCATCGTCGCGGCTTAAATTTTCCGAAGGACTTCCTTCAAAAACGGTTACGTACAAACGGTTTTTATCCAATCCCAATACTCCGTTCAAATATTCCCAAGCGTATTCGATGGCTTCCTTCTTGAAATAATCGCCGAACGACCAATTGCCCAACATCTCGAACATGGTGTGATGGTAAGTATCGTGTCCGACTTCTTCCAAATCGTTGTGTTTCCCGCTGACACGCAAGCACTTCTGTGAATCGGCCACGCGGGGATATTTGATGGGAACATTGCCCAAAATAATGTCTTTGAACTGATTCATCCCGGCATTGGTGAACATCAGCGTAGGGTCTCCCTTGATAACCATAGGAGCCGACGGGACGATTTTATGATTTTTACTTTCAAAAAAATCCTTGAAAGACTGACGAATTTGGCTTGCGCCGAGTTTCGATTTATCAGCTGTCATCTGCATTCTAAACTATGTTAAGTTGTTATTTTTTCTAAAACAATTTGCAAAAATACAATAAATAACTTACTTTTGCCCTGATTAACGCATTATTTTTATATAAATGGGGAAAACTTCTTATCATTTTGACCCGCATACTTTGATATACGAGGAGGTTAAACGCTCGATAGGTCAAACGATTTGGGCTGTTTTGAAGCAATTAATCATCGGCATCGGCATCGGTGTCGTACTGTTTGTAATTGCATTTTACATTATGGATTCGCCCCGCGAACAACAGTTAAAAAAAGAGAATAAACTTTTAGTGGCTCAATATGGTGTTTTATCCCACCGGATTGATGAATATCAAAAAGTGTTGGACGATTTGCAACAACGCGACGACCAGTTATACCGCGCCATTTTCAATGCCGATCCGATTCCGGCGTCCATCCGTCGCCCGGGTTTTGGAGGAACCAACCGGTATGAACATCTTTTGGATATCTCTAACTCCGAATTGGTAATTTCCACTACCAAAAAATTGGACATTATGACCAAAGAAATGTATGTCCAATCCAATTCTTACGACGAACTCATCGGCTTAATCAAGCAAAAAGAACAGAGAATGAATAACATTCCGGCTATCCGCCCGCTTTCGGGAAAAGATCTGAAAAACGTTTCCTCCGGTTTCGGACCGCGTATTCATCCCATTTTCGGAGACCTCCGGATGCATACGGGCATTGACTTGAACGCCGAGGGGGGAAGCCCCATTTACGCAACCGGTAATGGAACGGTCGAATCGGCCGGATGGGAAGGCGGGTACGGTCATTGCGTCGTCATTGACCACGGATTCGGGTTCAAATCGCTTTACGGACATTGCAAAGAAATGTTGGTAAGACCCGGACAAAAAGTAAGTCGCGGACAAAAAATCGCTACAGTGGGAATGACCGGCGTCGCTTCGGGCAATCATGTGCATTATGAAGTTTTGGTAAAAAACAAATGCGACAATCCGGCCAAATATTTCTTCATGGACTTGTCTCCCGAAGAATACAGCGAAATGCTGTATATTGCCGAACACAGATAATTAAATGGAAAAGCTTTTTTATACTATCGCGGAAGTAGCCCTGATGCTTCAAGTGACGCCACCCACGTTGCGTTACTGGGAAAAAGAATTTGGACTCAATCCGCATAAGACTGAAAAAGGTTTCCGGAAATACAATGAAAAAGACATTGAAACCCTTCGCTTGATCCATCATTTGGTGAAAGTGAAGGGTTTAACTTTGGCCGGCGCTAAACAGAAGCTCAAAGAAAACAAGGAAAATGTTGTTAACAATGCAGAAATCGTACGCCGTTTGAAAGGTGTGCGTACCGAATTAGCAGCTTTGGTAAAAGAATTTGATGAAATGGGGAAACTTATTTTATTATGAGAACTTTTTTTTACGCCTGTGTGATGATTGGCTTGGCAGCATGTAACAGCACTCCACCTATATTCATTTAAGTATGAAAAGATATTTTTTATGTATAACAGTTATTGCTTTCCTGCTTTTATCCTGCATCAAAACAAAGCAAGGTGATTTATTGGAAATCCCCATTGATATTCACCAAAACAATTCATTACCCTTATCAGAAATTGCAGAAGAGATAACAGCCATTGAGTTGGAGCTTACCGATGAAAACGTGATAAATCCAACGTATTTTCAAAGGATCATTATCTCTGAAAATGAAGTGTTTATTGCTGACAGAAGCAAAATATTTGTTTTCAGTAAGACCGGAAAATTCATTCGCTCTATCGGGTCTCAAGGGCAAGGACCGAGGGAATATACTTATATCAAAAATTTTGCTTTAGATAAAAAAAACAAGCGTTTATTGATAACTTCTTATAACAGAAAAATCATATCTTATGATTTGAATGGAAATTTTTTGAAAGAAAAATTATTGCCGAATGCTGATATGGATGATATAAACTATATCAGTGGAGAATTGTTACTTCTTGTTAATCGTATTAATAGTGATTCTAAGGAAGTGTATTCTCACTCGACATTATATCAGTTGAGTAACGACTTACAATTTGTTGATAGTTGCACGATTAGAGATTTGAATTTCGAGAGATTCAATGGTACTTTGCATCACTATGAGAATTTTATATTGAAAGGGAATAAATCTGTTTATTTGTATTACGGTGATTTCTTTATTAGAAATAATTCGGTGGAAAAGGTTTTACGTGATACCTTGTACCGGTTTGAGAATAACCGGCTTATTCCGGAGTTGAAATTAAAATTCAAAAATGATGAGAGTGGCAAATTCATCAATCTGTACAATATATATCGAAGTTCACGATATATTTTTGCAGTATATGGTAATGCTAATAATCCCGGAAAAATTTATTCTTTTTGTTATGATACAAAAACCGGAAAAGGATATAACATGCAGGATGATAAATACATGGACGACATCAATCAAATAGAGGATCCGGTACGTATTTGTCCGTTCAATTTGGATACTGAAATGTTTTATTATTTACATACCCACATGAAGCCCGATGATTTGGAAGAACCCAATCCTACGCTTTATATTGGCAAACTGAAGAAATAATTAGAATAATTTTTGACAAGATGAAAAAGACATCTCTTATTTCCACGATAGTATTTTGTATTATAAACGGGTATTTTTTATAAACAAACAAATAAAGTTATGAATAATTTTTGCAAACACTTGCTTATTTTCACTTATGCGACCTTAGCATTAGCCTGTTCTCACTCAACAGAGCTGACAGGTAAAGCAACCCTTTCCGGTAAATTTATTGGCGCTTTCCCGTCCGGACAGACAGATGTGATAGTCAGGTTTCCCGTTCCTGTTTTTAATAAAACGGTTGAATATGAAACCCGGTTAAAAGAGGATGGCAGTTTTTCTATTTCTATTCCGGTATTTTTTCCTACTTATGCACAAATTGGTGCAGGTAGCAAGGGATATGCCGGAATGATATTGCTAACGCCTGAGAAAGACACCAAAATAGAAGTGTCTTTTAACGAATCAGCGAAAATCCAAATCAAGATTATTGAAGGCAGCGAATTAACGCCCGAAGAAGCGGTTAAATTGAATGAGGCGTTTATGAATTGTTTTGCATCCTACATGAAAGTTTTTTCAGCTTCTCAAGATGTGCAAGCCGGTGTGCTTCCGGAAGATTATAAGGAATATATCTTAAAGAAGAGGGACACCGTTCTATCGAACATTGAGGGTATTGAAAATTTACCGGAGAATTTGAGGCCATTGCTATATCAATTGTTGCCAACCGGTTGGACAGGTTATTTGTTTGGAGCAGATACACTTTTTACTTCTGTAAAACCCGATAGGTCATACTATTCTTTTCTTCGCCTTCTTGATTTGAATAATCCTCCACTTCAACCTCATATTGGTTATCCCGCTACATTAAAACGGATACTTGACGATAAGGTTTTGAATATTCCTCACTTGGGCGATCAACCGATTAAAGATTGGCTCAAAGAAGTAAAAACTATCATGGCTGATTTGATTGGCTCAGATACCGGTTTGTTTTATGATATGCTGGCGTTTCATGCCTTTTTAACCCAATTAGATGATGAGGCAATCCCGTTGTCCAACCATCAAAAAAAGAATATTCAAGCGTATTTTAAGAATCCGACATTTGTTGAATATCTATTTGCAGAAAATGAAAAAATAGCGCCAAATCAATCTGTTTCGTTGCTAAAGATGGTCAATGAAACGCCCAAAGTTGCCAAAGAAGAATTGATGGAAGCGATTGTTTCCAAATATAAAAACAAAGTGGTTGTTGTGGATTTTTGGGCTACCTGGTGTCATCCTTGCATTATGGCGATGCGTGAAATTGAACCTGTAAAACAAGAGATGAAAGATAAGGACATTGTTTTTGTCTATATTACCGGCCCGTCTTCGCCCATTGATCAATTTGAAAAACGTATTAAAGGCATTCCCGGTGAACATTATTATCTGACGCAGGAAGAGTGGGAGTATATATTCAAAACTATTGATTCAAATAGTATTCCAACTTACCTTATATACAATGCAAACGGGATATTGCAAAATAAATCTATCGGATTTCCGGGAACTGAAGCAATGCGAAAAATGATAGAAGAGTTGTTGCCGTAAAATGCTGAAACAATTTCCCAATAAAAAAGTGAATAAAATCTATGCAAAAGTAATAATATTTCCGAAAAAGTTATTGTGTATTCAAAAAAATTAATATAACTTCACCCCAAAATTTGTTCGGACGCTATTGATTTCATTTATTAGTATTTTAATATATTTTATCACTACTGACCGACTAAAATTTATCGTTTCGGCATAACTTGTTTTGTTTCAGCTTTTTACGAATCGATTTTAAGTAGAAGGACTTGTGATTATTGGTATTTCCTTAGACAAAGATAGTAATAAATGGCTTAACGCAATTGATAAATATAAATTAGACCAATGGTCTCAAATCTTAAGCATTCAGACTGAAAATCAACCTGCTGATAAAGAAGACTTAGATGTTCTGTATAATGTAAAAAATGGGATACCCCATTATATTTTGATTGACAAACAAGGAAAAATTATGGCAAGGTGGGGGTATCTTGGTAAGGAACAATTGATTGAAATGGATAGAATATTAAACAATATACAATGAAAAGATATTTCTTAAGTATAACAGCTATTGCTTTCCTGGTTTTATCCTGTAGCAAAACAAAGCAAGGTGATTTATTGGAAATCCCCATTGATATTCACCAAAATAGTTCATTACCTTTATCTGAAATTACAGATGAAATTAAAGCGATAGAGTTGGAACTGACAGATAAAAGCACTATAAACACAGATGCTTTTGGGCGGGTGCTTATTTACAATGATTATATTGTTGTATTGAATGATTATGGAAAAGAAATAATTCTTTTTGATGGTAATGGTAGATTTATCCGACAGATAGGTTCCAGAGGCCAAGGACCCGGGGAGTTTATAAGAGTTCATGGTATTACGGCTGATATTCAAAACGAACGAATTTTTGTCTCAACGTATAAGAAAATAATTTGTTATGACTTTGAAAGCCATTTAATAAACGAATTTTATTTGCCGCAATTGGAATCGCCATCTTCCAAGTACCTTGATTATTTGAACAATGAATTAATTCTCATCTGTGATTATTTACAAGAACAAGATAATGATGGGATGTACAGTCACAGTGTGTTATACAAGCTAAATAATAATTTTCAAATTAAAGATAGCATCAACATCGGGAAAGCATATCAGGATAAAGGGTCTGTTTTTTTTCATTTTTGTACTGATTTTACGACAACTGATGGAGATAGAACTTACTTGTATTATTCCGAATTAGGTCCAAAATCATTACTATGTGATACTTTATATTCAATTAAAGACAATCGCCTTATTCCGGAACTGAAATTAAAATTCAAAGATGAAAAAGTGTTCATAACCGATTTTGACAAACATCTTTATATAGAGAGTATCTACAAAAGTTCCCGTTATATTTTTTCTACCTACGTTCATGACAGGATGTTTTATCATTTTTGTTACGATACAAAAACCAAGAAAGGATATAATATGAAATTTTATACAGATGATATTCAACGAATTAAGAAAAAAATCTTTCTTCATCCTGTCAGTGCAGATGCGGAAAAATTCTATTATCTACACACCAATATGGATAAAGCGGCCGGTTTGGAAGAACCGAACCCGACACTTTATATCGGCAAACTGAAGAAATAATTAGAATAATTTTTGACAAGAAGAAAAAGACATCTCTTATTTCCACGATAGTGTTTTGTATTATAAACGGGTATCAATTGCCGGAAAACTATAAAATCGAAGATTTGCGGTATTTTACGGAATTTAATGTCGATGTTAAATAACTGTTGTTCGTTACAGACAACAGGCAATAATCCGATCAATTAATGCAAAATCTAACAAAAAAAGTGGTCAGTATGTATTTTTTAATTTTAAAAAACTACTTTTGTATGAAGAAAATTAATTTAAGAGGGGTTCAGAAACCTTGAGTGAAAGAGAGATGAAGCTGGTTGTTGGCGGGAATGGATGTCCTCCGGGTTGCTACTTTAGTGGAGCAGAATGTGTATGTGATGATGGTAATGTTGAGTCTGGGACTATAACAGGATACCGTTGTTCTCAGGGAGTATGTTATGTAGATTAAGTATTCGTCATTACGGCTTTTTCTTCTCTATTCGTAATAACAAATACAATTAAAAAAAGCACATGAAACCCGCATGCAAAAATTGCACCAAAGAGCATGATTAGATGCAGGTTCCATGTGACCATAAAAAAACAAATTAATTACACATGAAAACATTATTTTTGATTCTTATTATCATAATGCAATCCGGTTTTATAATTTCTGCTCAAAAAGTTGCGGGAAATTATGACAGGGATAACCGGTTGAGAATAAAGATGCTGAATAACATCGTCCTATCGGATTCCATAAGAAATTTTCTTGAAGAAATGGATCGTCCGTTTCAAGAAGCAATAGAAAGCCTCTATCCTGCTTTTATGGTGGAATCCTTAACCGGAGATACGATTACAGAACATGATTTGCTTGGGAAAGTTACTCTGATTAATTTCTGGTTTAGCGCTTGTACTCCCTGCATTGCCGAGATTAGCGTTCTTGATGCTCTATACAAAAAGATAAAAGATAATACCAATTTTCAATTTGTGTCTTTTTGTACTGATCCTTTTGATGAAGTAAGAAAATTCGCAGGAAAATATCAAATGACATATCCTGTTTACCCTATTTCCAGAGATAAATTTTCTGATTTACTCATACGAGGTTTTCCTATCAATTTTGTAGTTAATCAGGAAGGCAGAATAGTTTACTGTAATAGGGGCGGACTTGTTGAGAATGGTAAAGCAACAGAAGAGATGCAAAAAATGGAACAATTCATCATGACCTCATTGTCCGGTAAAAATTATGCATGGGATACTCAAGAATAAAAACAAACAGTTATGATACAAAAAAATAAAAATGTTGTTTTTGTATATATTACCGACCCTTCATCATTAGTGATATCCCCACCTGCCTGCGCATGGTTGCCAAGTATTATGGTCATAACTATTTGTTGCAGGCAGGGAGCAATAATCCGATCAATTAATGCAAAATGTAGCAAAAAAAGTGTTCAGTATGTATTTTTTAATTTTAAAAAACTACTTTTGTATGAAGAAAATTAATTTAAGAGGGGTTTCAAAAACCCTGAGTGAAAGAGAGATGAAGAGGGTTGTTGGCGGGCTTAGTGCTTGCCAATCAGATGCAGATTGTGTACTTGGTGTGTCGTGCATTGATGGAGTCTGTGGTGGTAGCAGCGGTATTTGTTTTCGGTGTTCCAATGGCATTCAAGGATATTGTTCTTCTGGTGATTGTGTGACGGAGATAGGTAATCAATGTCCCGGTGGATGGATACAGTGGAATTGTGGCTAAGCTTGATTAATCCTTGCGATACCAGGCAAATTCATTGTCTGGTATCGTATTGTAATCATCCTAAAAATAAAGAAGATAATAAGACTTAACAATTTTTTAGGAGGATAATTTTAAATTCATAAAATAATATCCATGTATGAAAAGATATTTCTTAAGTATAACAGCTATTGCTTTCCTGGTTTTATCCTGCAGCAAAACAAAGCAAGGTGATTTATTGGAAATCCCCATTGATATTCACCAGAACAATTCATTACCCTTATCAGAAATTGCAGAAGAGATAACAGCCATCGAGCTGGAACTTACCGATGAAAGCATGATAAGTCCGTATTATGAAAGTGTTATTATCTCGGAAGATGAAGTGATTTTTGCTGACAGAAGCAAAATATTCGTTTTCAGCAAGACCGGAAAATTCATTCGCACTATTGGTACGATAGGGCAAGGACCGGGGGAACATATTGGTATCAATGGTATTGCTTTAGATAAAAAAAACAAACGTTTAATCGTTTGTTCCAACTGGAAGATCATATTTTATGATTTGAATGGAAAATTTTTGAAAGAAAAATTATTTCCGGATTTTCCTGCTATAGACATAAACTATATTGATGAAAAACCGTTGCTTCTTGTTGAAAGACAGAATAGAGATTCTAAAGGGGCGTATTCACGCTCAATAGTATATCAGTTGAATGAAGACTTGCAACTTGCTGATAGTTGCACGATTAGAGATTTGTACGTCGAGGGAGCCGGGTGGGGTTACGCGCGTAACTATGCGGATTATATATTGAAAGGGAATAAATCCGTTTATTTGTATTTCGGTGATTTCTTTACTCGTAGAGACAATTCGGCGGAAAAAGTTTTACGTGATACCTTGTACCGGTTTGAGAATAACCGGCTTATTCCGGAGTTGAAATTAAAATTCAAAAATGATGAAACCGGCAAATTCATCCATCTGTACAATATATATCGAAGTTCACGATATATTTTCGCGGCATATCGTCGTAAAGACAATAATCGCGGAAAAATTTATTCTTTTTGTTATGATACAAAAACCGGAAAAGGATATAACATGCCGGATGGATATATGGACGAGATCAATCAAATAGAGGATCCGGTACGTATTCGTCCGTTCAATTTGGATACTGAAATGTTTTATTATTTGCATACCCACATGAAGCCCGATGATTTGGAAGAACCCAATCCTACGCTTTATATTGGCAAACTGAAGAAATAAATGTATAAACCTTTCCCCCACTACACACAATTAGACGGTATGGACTGCGGCCCCACCTGCCTGCGCATGATCGCCAGGCACTACGGCCGCAACTACACCCTGCAAACCCTTCGTGACAAGAGTTTCATCACCCGCGAAGGCGTCTCCATGCTCGGTATTGCAGACGCAGCGGAAAGCATCGGCTTCCACACCGCCGGCGTAAAAATCGACTTCGAACAATTGGTAAATAACGTCACACTGCCCTGCATCCTCCACTGGAACCAAAATCATTTCGTCGTACTTTATAAAATTCAAAAATTCAATCATTTAAAGGTTCAAAGATTATTCGGAAAATCCTTAAATAATTCTCCATTTTCAACTTCCAATTTTCAATTATTCATCGCTGATCCTGCCGGCGAAAAATACGTAATGAATGCGGAACAGTTTCTGAAATGCTGGATTAGTTCCAAAACGCAAGGAAAAGATACGGGAACGGCCTTATTATTAGAACCCACCCCCGAATTTTACAACCACGAAGACGACAAACAAAAACAGGAACGAAACCTCGCTTACTTTTTACGTTACCTGTTCCCTTACAAGTCTCAAATCTTTCAATTAGTAGTGGGGATGTTGGTTGGCAGCGTTTTCTCGCTGATTCTCCCTTTCCTCACCCAAGCCGTCGTTGACCAGGGAATCGGAAACAACAACCTCAATTTCATCACCCTGATATTGATAGCCCAGCTCATTTTGTCCATTACTCAAATGGCCGTAAGTTTCATACAGAATTGGATAACTTTGCACATCAATACCCGGATCTCCATTTCCCTGATTTCCGACTTTTTAATCAAGCTGATGAAGCTGCCTCTACGCTTCTTTGACGCCAAAAACATCGGCGACATCATGCAGCGCATCGGCGACCATTCGCGGATACAAGGATTCATGACCGGGACAACCCTTTCGACCCTGTTTTCCTTCTTCAATTTCTTTATCTTCGCCTTCGTTCTGGCTTATTACAATTTACCGATTCTGGGCGTTTTCCTTATCGGCAACGGATTATATTTGGCTTGGATCATCTTTTTCATGCGTTACCGCCGAAAACTGGATTACAAACGTTTCACCCAATCCTCTGCCAACCAGAGCAATCTGGTACAGTTAGTCACCGGGATGCAGGAAATCAAACTCAATAACTGCGAAAAACAGGAGAGGTGGAAGTGGGAACGAATACAAGTTAAACTTTTCAGAATCAGCATTCAAGGTATGGCTTTGGGACAATACCAGCAAATCGGCTCCATCTTTTTCAGCCAAACTACCGGACTGTTTATCTCCTATCTTTCGGCCAAAGCCGTGGTCGATGGAAACATCACTCTCGGTATGATGATGTCTATTTCGTACATTATCGGGCAACTCTCCGGCCCCATCGGGCAAGTCATCGGATTCACCCAGTCGCTCCAGGATGCCAAAATCAGCCTTGAACGACTGAATGAAATCCACAACAAGGAAGATGAGGAACAGACCATCGAAACCAAACTGAACGAATTACCCGCAGATAAAAGCATTCATCTGGAAAATGTCTGTTTCAGCTACGATGGCGCGGAACGGGATTATGTCTTGGAAGACCTAAGTTTAACGATCCCTCAAAACAAGGTTACAGCCATAGTCGGCTCCAGCGGCAGCGGAAAGACAACCATCATCAAGCTGCTGCTTGGTTTTTATAATCCCTTGAAAGGCAAAATCATGATTGAAACAACCGGACTTCAGGAAATCAACCCGCATCTCTGGCGGCAAAAATCCGGCGCAGTCATGCAGGACGGCTTTATCTTTTCCGATACGATTGCCGGCAACATCGCGGTAGGCGAAGAGAACATTGATAAACGAAAACTCCTTCATGCCGTAGAAACCGCCAACATCCGCGAATTTATCGAAGGCTTACCCTTGAAATACAACACGAAAATCGGAATGGAAGGCAACGGAATCAGTCAAGGTCAACGGCAAAGGCTGTTAATTGCCAGAGCCGTCTATAAAAACCCGGAGTTCCTGTTTTTCGACGAAGCGACCAATGCGCTGGATGCAAACAACGAAAAAATAATCATGGACAACCTGAAATCGTTTTACGAAGGCAAAACGGTAATCGTGGTAGCACACCGGTTGAGCACCGTACAGAACGCCGACAAGATTATCGTATTGGATAAAGGGAAAATCGTAGAGGAAGGAACACACAAGGAATTGACGGAGAAAAAGGGAGCGTATTATACCTTGGTGAAGAATCAATTGGAATTGGGAACATGACTCCCCACCCCCTAAAGGGGGCTTTAGCGCAGTGATATTTTTTAACAGGCAAAAA